>NZ_JBWZCI010000003.1:0-306640 GCF_059383495.1 Pseudarthrobacter sp. RHLT3-21 | reverse complement strand
GAGCTCCTGCCCCTCCGACGACAACGCATTGTCACCCGCGCCGTCAAACGCAAGATGTCCAACTGGCCACTCAAACGAATACCAAAGAAACCTAAGTAAACGGCATTGGATCTAAAAGACAGTCACCTTCGAGCCGCCGCGGGGCAGCGGGAAAAAGTCGTCCATCAGCCGCTCCACGATGGTCCGGTAGATGAGCGGATTCCAGCCAGGGCTCGCGTGCGCCGGCAGGGCGCCGTCCGTTTGCAGGTCCATGGAGACCATGTGGGGATGGAACGCTGCCGACCACGCGTCCTTGGCCGTCTGGTACCTGACCGTGCGGTCTTTCGGGTTGCCGATGTACGCCATCCGCGTGCCGCCGAGCTTGTCCACAAACCGGTTCCCGTCGAAGTGGTAGATGTACGCCGACTCGGACTGGATGAGCACACTGGACGGGGCGATCGGGGACAGCTGCTCCATGGTCTGGTCCAGGATCTGCCGCCAGGTCCGCTCGTCCTTGTGGATGACGCGCTCCCCCAGTTCGTAGCTGCCGCGGACCACGGACGGGACCCGGAAGCCGCTCTCGTACAGGAACACCACACCGTCGAACCAGCTCTCGTCCAGCACGTCGCTCCGGCTGTAGGGGCTGGAGTCCAGCAGGATGAAGTCGACCTCCACGCCGTGGAATTCCCGGAGCCGCGCGGCCACCTGGGTGGCCACCATGCCGCCGAAGCTGTGGCCATAGAAGAAGAGCTTGGTGAGCTTTTTCGCCCGGACGTGTTCGATGACGGCGATCACCACCTCATCGATGTCCAGCCCTTGATTGGAATATCCGACGGCGGCCAGCTGGCCGCGCTTGTTCAGCGCACCACGCATCGTGTTCAGGATCCAGAGCGCTTCTTCCCAGCTGGTCTTGTAGCCGGGGAAGAGGAACCAGCTGGCGTTCGGGTAGTAGGCGTCGGCGAAGTCGTCCGCGACCTGCAGGATCCTGTTGACCCGCCGCTCCGCCTGGACGCGGCGGGTAACCAGCATGTCCGCTGCCAGAAGGGCCGAGGCGCCGGTACCGGCCAGGAACCCGCGGCGCGAAAACCGCTTGAGGGCGGCGGCATTGGCAAGCAGCCGGGCATGATGAACACCAGGCTGTTCCTGCGGATCTGCTTCCTCCCTGTACGGCACACCTCTACCGTAGCCACAGCGGAAGCCGCCGCTGTAACCCCGGGGCTGGGCTACCGTGGGCGGGAGGGCTGCGGTACCCGCCAGGAGGGGCCGAGCCCGCCAGGAGAGGCCGGGCTAGGAGAGGCCCAGCTCGTCCTTGCCGAAGGCGAACAGGTAGGGCACACCGGTCTCGGCTTCGATCTTTTCCTTGGCGCCGGTGTCCCGGTCCACAATGACGGCCACGGCCACGATGTTGCCGCCGGCCTTCCGGACACCCTCAACAGCGGTGAGGGCGGAGCCGCCGGTGGTGGATGTATCCTCCAGCACCAGGACCTTGCGGCCCTCAAGAGAGGGACCCTCAACCTGGCGGCCCATTCCGTAGGACTTCTGGGCCTTGCGGACCACAAAGGCGTCCACGGTGCGGCCGGCGTCCACCGCGGCGTGCATAACAGCGGTGCCCACGGGGTCAGCACCCATGGTCAGGCCACCGGCACACTCAAAGTCGATCCCGGCGTCGTCCGTCAGTGCCAGCATGACCTGGCCCACCAGCTTGGAGGCTTCATGGTGCAGCGTGATGCGGCGCAGGTCGATGTAGTAGTCCGCCTCGGCACCGCTGGACAGGATTACCTTGCCGCGGACCACGGCAAGTTCCTTGATCAGTTCCAGCAGGCGGGCACGGGCATCAGTGTTGGAAGCAGCATCAGGGGTGGCAGTCATGGTCTCCAGTTTACTGGTTGCCGGGCGAAGATCCTGCGCTGCGCAATTGGTCTTGGGACACAAAAAAGGCCCAGCGACACGCGAATTTGCGTGTCGCTGGGCCTTTTCCGTGTCGCCAGAGGGGAACCGTGTCTAGAGCCGGGTGTCGAAGGAATCGCAGAAGACATTCTCGTTGAACGTCCCCTGGAACTCAGACTTGCCCATGATCTTCCCGATGGTGGCCCGGATGGCCTCCACGGTTCCCGCATGGGCGTGGATGGCGGTCTTGACCATCGGCACGTCAATGAGGTGGTTGGGCTGGTTCAGCGACACAAACACCGTGGGAACCTCGGTGACGTACCACGGGATCTCCGCGGCCATCGGGGTGGACCACTTGATCCGGATGGCCGCTTCCTGGGCAAAGCCCTTGACGTTGGCGAAAACAAACGCGGCGTCGTACTTGTCCGCGTAGTCGCCGGTGGCTTCCTCGGAGATGACGGACATGAAGTTCACGCCCGTCTCCCCCGCAGCTTCGCGCTGATCGGCGGTCTTGAACACGTGCACCTCGAAGCCGGCTTTTTCCAGCTCGTCCTTGACCGTGTCCAGGTACGCCAGCGGGTCCGCGCGGGTGAAGTCCGAGCCGCCGGAGATGCCATACAGGCGGATCCGCTTGTGCGTTTCCGGCCGGATGGGCAGGTTGTTCGCGGTGTCCTTGATCAGGGTGACGGTCTTGTCCGCGATCTCCGCGGCGACGGCGCGGTGCTCCGCGCTGCCGATCTTTGCCAATGCCTCCACCGGAGGAACCAGTTCGTTGCGTGCCTTGAGGTGCAGCCCCAAGGAGGCCTTGAGGGCCAGGATGCGGCGCAGGGCGTCATGCAGGCGCTGCTCGGTGATGACGCCGGACTTGTAGCCGTCCAGCATGTACTGGAAGTCCTCTTCCGGGTTGCGGAAGAACAGGAACATGTCGCAACCGGCGGCAATGGTCGCCGGAACCAGGTCCTTGCGCTTCATCGCCTGGGTCAGGCCGATCATTTGCGAGGCGTCCGTGAGGATGAGCCCGTTGAAGCCGAGCTCGCCACGCAGCAGGTCCTGGAGCAGTTCCGGAGCCAGGGTGGCGGGCAGGATGTCCTTGTCCGCCAGGCCCGGGCGGAAGTGCCGGGACAGCTCCGGCGCGCCGATGTGCCCGATCATGATGGACTGCACGCCGTGCCCGATCATTTCGCGGTACACGTGGCCGTACGTCTTGTTCCACTCGTCGTAGCCGAGGGTGTTGTAGGACGTGACCACGTGCTGGTCCCGCTCGTCCATGCCGTCGCCCGGGAAGTGCTTCATGGCGCAGGCAGTGGGTGATTCACTGATGCCGTCGAAGTACTCCTTGGCCCGTTCCACCACGATCTCCGGCGTGTTGCCGAAGGCCCGGGTGGAGATCACCGTGTTCCGCCAGTTGTAGTGGATGTCCACGATCGGGGCGAAGGCCCAGTTGCAGCCCAGGGCTGCGGTTTCAACGCCGGCAACCTGCCCCATCTGGCGAGCGATGGACTTGTCCGGGTGCGAACCTGCCTGCAGGTGCGTGGACACAAACGTGCCGTCGTCGCAGCTTCCGGCGCCACCCATTTCCGGGTTGGACGCCACCAGCAGCGGCACCTTGGTCTTGGACTGCGCGTGCCGGATGTGTTCCTGCACGGCAGCGGACGGGCCTGGCCGGTACCGCATGCCGCCCACATGGAAGTTCCCCAGCACACCGTCGAGGTACTCCGGGGAGTAATCGTTGTTGTGGTTGATGAACAGCTGCCCGATCTTCTCCTCAAGCGTCATCGATTCCAGGGTGGTGTTCACCCAGGTGACCGCTGCGTCATCGAGGTTGAACGGCGCGGCCTGGAGGTCGACGTCGAACTGGCGTGCTGGGGTGCCCGTGGCACCGGCGGTGGAGCTTCCGACGGCGGCAGTCACCGCGGCTGCGATGCCCGCCAACGCGTCGGCCACGACCTGGTCCACTGGACCGGCGATATCCACCACAATGCCGGCCTCATCCGCTTCCAGCGCTTCGAGGGTGGCCAGCTGGGACTCCAGCAGCGCGGGCGGCATGAAGTGCCCGGACCGCCCTTCAGTCCGTGCCCTAAGAACCTCTTTACTGCCGTGCAGGTGCAGAAACACCGTGTCCGGCGCCTGGGCGCGGATGGCGTCGCGGTAGCTGCGGCGAAGAGCCGAGCAGGCCAGAACCAGGCCGCCCTTGGCAGCTGCCAGTTCAGAGCCCACCGTGGCGAGCCACGGCCAGCGGTCCTCGTCGGTCAGCGGAGTGCCCGCTGCCATCTTGGCGACGTTCTCCACCGGGTGGAGGGAATCGCCGTCGAGGAACTGAACGCCCAGCTCGCGGGCCACCAGGTCACCGATGGTGGTCTTGCCGCAGCCGGAGACGCCCATCACGATGACGCGGGGACCGGTGGCTCCCGCTGTGGAGGGGGATGTCGTGGCGGTCACCAGTCGTGCACCGTTCCGTCCACCAGTCGGTTGTACGGCAGGTAGGCCTGCTGGTACGGGTACGCTGCTGCGGCTTCCTCGTTGAATTCGACGCCGATGCCGGGCTTGTCGCCCGGGTGCAGGTAGCCGTCCACGAAGGTCATGGACTGCTCGAAGACCTCGTTGGTCTTGTCGGAGTGCTGCATGTATTCCTGGATGCCGTAGTTGTGGATGGCCAGGCCCACGTGCAGCTGGGCGGCGAAGCCCACCGGGGAGATGTCCGTGGGGCCGTGGAAGCCGGACTTGATCTGGTACTGGGCCGCGAAGTCCATGACCTTCTTCAGCGGGGAAATACCGCCGAAGTGGGTGGAGGCTGCGCGCACATAGTCGATCAGCTGTTCCTTGATGATGGTCTGGTAGTCGTACACGGTGTTGAAGATTTCACCAATGGCCAGCGGTGTGGTGGTGTGATGGCGGACCCAGCGCAGTGCTTCCTGGTTTTCGGCCGGGGTGCAGTCCTCGAGCCAGAAGAGGTCGTACGGCTCCAGGGCCTTGCCGAGCTTGGCGGCCTGGATGGGGGTCATGCGGTGGTGTCCGTCATGCAGCAGCGGCAGCTCGGGACCGAATTCGTTGCGCACGGCTTCGAAGACGGTGGGCAGGTGGCGCAGGTACGCGCGGGTATCCCAGTCTTCCTCCACGGGGAAGGCGCCGCGGCCGGCGGGCTCGTAGTCGTAGCGCTCGCCCGAGGCCTGGGCCTGGGCAGCAACACCGTAGACGGCCTTGATGCCGGGGACAGCGGTCTGGATGCGGACTGACTTGTAGCCCAGTTCCAGGTGCTCACGGACGGAATCGAAGAGCGACTCGATGTCCGCGCCGGACGCGTGGCCGTAGGCGCGCAGGCCGTTGCGTGAGGCGCCGCCCAGGAGCTGGTAGACCGGCATGTTCGCCATCTTGCCCTTGATGTCCCACAGGGCCATGTCGACGGCGGCGATTGCCGCCATGGTGACCGGGCCGCGGCGCCAGTAGGAGCTGCGGTACAGGAACTGCCAGGTGTCCTCGATCCGGTGCGGATCCTTGCCGATCAGCAGCTGGGCCACATGCTCTTTGAGGTACGCGGCAACAGCCAGTTCGCGGCCGTTCAGGGTGGCGTCACCGATGCCGGTGACCCCGTCGTCCGTAGTGATGCGCAGGGTCACGAAGTTACGTGACGGGCTTGTCACGAAGACTTCAGCGGCAATGATTTTCACGGCAGATCCTTTCGGGGACTTCTGGTCAGTTGGTGGTGCTGGAAGTTAGTGGCCGGCGGTTTTGCCGGCGCCAACCGGCGTGCCGGCGTCAGCGGTGGTGCTGGGGACAGCGGTGGTGCCGGCGTCAGCGTCTTCGCCGGCGCCCACAGTTTTGGTCCGGCGTTCCTGGATCCCCTTGAGGATTTCCGCGTGCTTGGCGTCGGTCAGCGTGTACTTGGTCATAACCAGTACCGCAAGGATAGTCAGTACGGCAGGGATTGCGCCCGCGGCAATCTGAATGCCGAACAGGGCATCCGCGGTCTGGGCCGCGCCGGACTTGTAACCGCCCAGTGCCAGGGCGTACGCCGCCAGGGCGCCGCCCACAGCCTGGCCGGACTTGCGGGTGAAGGAGAACAGGGCGTACGTGATGCCCTCGGTGCGGACACCGGTCCGCCATTCGCCGTACTCCACCGTGTCGGCTTCCAGCGCCCACACCACGATGTTGACGGCAAGGACACCCACGAGGCTGATCACGAGGCCGGTAAAGCCCATCCAGACCTGGCCGGTTGGAGTGAAGAAGATGATCGCACCGCCGAGGACAGTGACCAGGGAAGAGTAGATGTAGACGCGCTTCTTGCCCACGTTACGGACCAGTTTGGGCATAAAGGCGGCCAGGAAGAAGGTAAGCGCCAGCTGGATGATGGACAGTACCGGGTACAGGTCCAGGCGGCCCAGGACGTCGCGCAGGTAGTACAGCTGCACGGAGGTCAGGGCGAGGTAGCCGGAGAGGAAGAAGAAGGAACTCAGGCACAGCATCAGGAGCGGCTTGTTGCCTTTAAGCGTGTCCATGCTCTGCTTGAACGTCACCTTGGGGACGGCGCGGTGCACTCGTTCCTTGGCGGTCAATGCGGTGAAGAAGTACAGCGCCGCTCCGATGACCACGAAAACCAGGGTGATGGTGGTGAACGTCGACTGGAGGTCGGCACCGGGCTTGATCAGCGGTGCAACGAAGATGCCCAGGGCAGAGCCCACCAGCAGGGCGCCCACCATGCGGGCCGAGCCCAGCTTTGCGCGCTCCCCCGGATCCTGCGTCATGGCGCCGGCCAGCGAGCCGTACGGAATGTTCACGAGGCTGTAGGCAAGGCCGAGGGCCGCGTAGGTGACGTAGGCGTACAACAGTGTGCCGGATTCACCCAGCTGCGGAATCGAGAATGTTGCCACGCTCAGCAGGAGCAGCGGGATGGAGCCGAACATGATGAACGGGCGGAACTTACCGAAGCGCCTGCTGTAGGTGCGGTCAACGATCCGGCCGGCGAAGACGTCGGCGAAGGCGTCAAAGAGCCTTACTACCAGCAACAGGGTTCCAGCGGCTGCCGCGGAGATACCGGCAACATCGGTGTAGTACACCAGCAGGAACATGGTGGCGGTGGTGAATGCGAGGTTGTTGGCTGCATCGCCGGCGCCATAGCCGATGATGCTGAGCTTGTTTAGCTTTTTCATGAATTGGGCTCCTTTACCCTTGCCGCCGTGTTGGCCAGCGAAAATTATTGAAATGCTATGAAGCGGTGAATCTTTGGCGATGCTGGAGTCGGCAGAATCCGCATCCGGCGCGGGTACCGCCGCGTGTTTCTCGTTGCCTGTAATCCTAGTCACTTGGCAATAAAATGGCAAGCGGTTGCCACAAATTTCTGTTGAAGCTTCACAAAACAGAAACTGCCCGGTCCAAGATCCTGGACCGGGCAGTTCGTACCGCAAATAGTCGGTTAGACGTTGCTGGCGCCCGCAGTGAATGTTCCGAGCAGGCCGGAAACGAGCTCCACTACGGCGTCGTCCGCTGCGACGGCTGGATCCACCAGCGCCAGGACCGCCCGCACGCGCTCCGTACCCGCCAGCAGGTTGGCCGCGGCCACCTCTGCTGCCAACGGATCGTGGAACGTCCCGGCCGCGGCACTGAAATCAATCCAGGCTGCGATCATCAGCGCCGCAGCGGCACCGGACTTGCCCTGGGCGCGTTCGGCCAAGAGGACGGGCACGGCCCGCATGCGCAGCTTGGTGCTGCCGTCCATGGCGATCTGGGCCAGGTGGTGGGCAATGCGCGCATTGCTGAAGCGGGCCAGCAGGGCCGCGCGGTACGCCGGGATCTGCAGGTCCGCGCCGCCGGCCGCGGCGCCGGACAGGTTCGCCTCGGCCTCGTCCCAGAAGCTTTCGACGGCGGTGAGGCACTGCGGGTCCGCGAGGGCCTGCGCCACCGTGGTGTGTCCGCGGAGCTGGCCGGCGTAGGCCAGCAGGGAATGAGCGCCGTTCAGGAGCCACAGCTTGCGGTTCTCGTAGGGCTCGATGTGGTCAACGAAGACAGCGCCGGCATCTTCCCAGCGCGGACGGCCGGCGGGGAAATCTCCGCTGAGCACCCAGTTGGTGAAGGGCTCTGCCACTACCGGCGAGTTGTCGCGGTAGCCGCAGGCGGCCTCGACGGCGGCGATGTCCGCTTCCGTGGTGCGCGGGGTGATGCGGTCCACGGACGTGCTGACAAAGCTGACGTTTTCCTCGACCCAGGCAGCGAGCTCCCCGGCCCAGGCCTGTGCCAGGCCCGCCAAGGCGTTGCGGGCTACCGTGCCGTTGTTCGCGAGGTTGTCGCAGCAGACAACGGCGAGCGGCCCGGCGCCGGCAGCCCGGCGCGCGGCGAGGGCGAAGACAAGCCGGCCCAGCGGCGTCGACGGGTTTCCGCTGCCGGAAGCCAGCAGTGCAAGGTCGCTGGCGACGTCGGACGCCGTAGTGTCCAGCTGTCCGTCGGCACCGAGCCGGTACGCCGCCTCGGTGACCGTCAAGGTGACCATGGCCGTGGCAGGCGCCGAAACGAGCTCTGCAAGCCGCTGCACGTCCGCGCCGTCTACCGCTTCAACGATGCTGCCGACGACGGAGAACGAGTCGCCGCTGTCAGCGCGCTCCACGAGCGTGAAGAGGCCGTCCTGCTCGGCAAGAGCCAGGGCAGCGTCCGGGCGGCGGCCGGTGAAAGCGGCGATGCCCCAGTCAGCGGCGTCGCTGGCCTGGCTGGTGTACCAGGCCTGGTGCGAGCGGTGGAAGGCACCGAGTCCGAGGTGGACGATCCGCACCGGCGGCTGGGCGGCGACGTGCGTGGTCCGGTTCAGCTGCGGCAGGGATTCGACTGCCTTGACCGCTGCGTCCGTCTGTTCGATGCTCACAGTTTGAAAACCCTTCGCGGGGAGGAATCAACCGTGTCCACGATGATTTCGTGGGCGCGGTCTTCACTGACACGGTGCTCGGCCACGAGGCGGGCCAGGAATGAGGCTTCGATCCGGCGGGACGCATCGTGGCGGGCGGGGATGGAGCAGAAGGCCCTGGTGTCGTCGATGAAACCGGAGGAACGGGAGAACCCGGCCGTTTCGGTCACGGCGGAGCGGAACCGGAGCATGGCATCCGGGGCGTCCAGGAACCACCAGGGTGCGCCCAGGTAGACGGACGGGTAGAAGCCGGCCAACGGTGCGAGCTCGCGGGAAAACACGGTCTCGTCCAGGGTGAACAGCACCAGGTGGAAGTCCTTGGCCGTGCCGAAGTCCTGCAGCAGGGGCCGGATGGCCGCGGTGTAGTTGGTGGCGAACGGGATGTCGTGGCCGGTGTCGGCGCCGAAGGCCTCGAACGTGGGCGTGTGGTGGTTGCGGAACGAGCCCGGGTGAATGGTCATGACCAGCCCGTCCTCCACCGACATGCGACCCATCTGGTACATCATGTGGGCTTCGAAGGTGTTGCGGTCCTCGGCCGTGGCCTTGCCGGCGCGGGCGAGTTCGAAGATCCGCTCGGCCTCGGCACGGTCCAGCTTGAGCGTTGCCGGGGTGGCCACGCCGTGGTCTGCAGAGACTGCGCCGTGCTCCACGAAATAGCGGCGGCGGTTTTCCAGGGCCGTGATGTAGCCCGTATAACCGGTTGCGCCGTCACCGGCAGAATCGACAAGGCGATCAACGTTGGCGCTCCAGGTGGGGTGGGCAATGTTCAGGTAGGCATCCGGGCGGAAGGTCGGCAGGACGCGGCCATTGAAGGAGGAGTCCTCGGCGATGGCTTTGTGGCTGGCCAGGTTGTCCAGGGGATCGTCCGTGGTGGCCAGGACCTCGATGTTGAAGTCCTTGAACAGCTGGCGGGGACGGAAGCCCGGCTCCACGAGCTTGGCGGCGATGGCGTCATAGCTGGCGTCGGCGGACATCTCGCCCAGGTCTGCGGCCAGGTTGAAAACGCTGTCGAACTGATTGCGCAGCCAGTAGCCGGAGGCCGTGCCCTCGAAGAGGGGCCAGGCATCCACGAACGTGCGCCAGATTTCGCGTGACCCGGGCGTGGTGGGACCGCCGGCGCGCAGCTTGTCCAGGGGGGCGCCGTTGGCGTGGATCAGGCGGGTGACGTAGTGGTCCGGGCTGACGAGCAGCGCTGCCGGGTCCGGGAACGGCGTGTTGTGCTCGATGACGGCGGCGTCAACGTGGCCATGCGGGGAGATAATGGGGAGGTCCTGTACGCGCGCAAGGAGGTCACGCGCAATGCTGCGCGTTCCTGGGTCGGCGGGTAGGAGCCTGTCTGGGTTGGCAGCAATCGACTGTGACATAGGTCAATAATCCGGCCTGGCACCTCATTTTGTCAACCGGTTGCCAAAGCTTGCCAAAATTCTGTCAGCGGCCCGTCCAGGACTCACTTCGTGGGCAATATCCGCCCACTGGAACCGCGCAGCACCAGCTCAGTCTCCACACTCAAGGTGCCGGCCTGTTCCCCGCTCCCGTGGAGAAAGTCCAACAGGCGTGTGGCGGCTGCCTCGCCGCACTCTCCCAGCGGCGAACGCACGGTGGTGAGCGGCGGCGTCGTGAAATCCGCGCCGAAGATGTCGTCGAAGCCGACGATGCTGATGTCGTCGGGCACCACCATGCCGGCGGCCTGGAGCTCCTGCATGAGCCCGATGGCCAGCAGGTCGTTGTACGTCAGGACCGCGGTGGCACCGCTGGCGCGGACATCACGCGCAGTCTGCCGGCCGCCGTCGACCGTTGGTTTGCTTGACTCAAGCCGCACAGCCTCAAGCCGGGACCACTCGCAGGCTGCCTGCACGCCCTCCCAACGGCGTTCAGACATCCAGGATTCCGGCGGGCCCGCCACATAGGCAATTCTCGTGTGGCCGTTGGCGGCAATGCTGCGGACCGCCTCGCTGATCCCCTTGTTGACGTCGGGCACCACGCACGGCACGCCCTGTACTTCGCGGTTGATGACCACCACGGGTTTATCCTGGGCCAGGGCGCGGATGTTGTCATCGTCCATGCGCGGGCTCGCGAGAATAAGGCCGTCCACGGTGGCCATGAGCCGCCGGGCGGCAGTCAGTTCAGTTGCCGGGGACTCCGCCGACTCGGCGAGCACCAGGGTGTAGTCCCGGCTGGTTGCGGTGGTCTCGGCGCCGCGGATGATGTCAAAGAAGGTGGGGTTGGTGATGTCCGCGACGATGAGGCCGAACGTGTTGGTCTTGCCCGTGGGAAGGGCGCGTGCGAACGGATTGACCTGGTAGTTCAGCTGGGCGGCCGCATCCTCGATGAGCTTCTGTGTTTTGGGGCTGACCCTGCCCGGCTTGCTGAGCGCCCGGGAAACGGTGGACGCGTTGACGCCGGCCATCTTGGCGATGTCGTAGATGGTCGCGTTGGATTTGCCGTCGCGGCCGCGCTTTTTGACCGAACCCGTTGATGGGGCGGTGTCCGGTGTTTGGGGTTCAGTCACCGCCCCATCCTAACGATGAAAGCACTTAACCAGGTCGCAGCTGTGGCCGTTTTGATGGTCCAAAACGGCCACAGCTGCTACTCAGCTCCGCTGCTCACTCAGGAGGTTACGCGCGCTGCGGGAACTTGCCCTCTTCGGCGATGCGCTTGTTGAGCTCGGCGAGGAACTCGTTCTCGTCGAAGTCCAGTCCAACTTCCTTGCCGGTCCAGGCGGAGAGGTGGATGGCGTTGGCCAGGCGGACTCCGTTGATGCCGTCCGAGCCCGGAGCCAGCAGCGGCGTGCCGTCCAGGATGTTGGCGGCGAAGTTCTCCAGGACGCCGGAGTGCTGGGCACCCCACGCGGACTCGAACTCGATGACCTCCGTGGTGTAGTACTCCTCCGGATTCAGCTCGCCCATAAAGAGCTTGCGGACATCGTCCATGCCCATGCCGTCGCTGAGTTCGCGCTCGGGCTTGTGCAGGCGCGTCACGGTGGCGGTCTTGCTGCCCTCTACGACGATCTTGCCCTGGTCGCCCAGGATCTCGAAGCGGTCGGTCCCGGTCAGATCGTGCGTGGCGGTGACAAAAACGCCGGTAACGCCGTCTCCGTAGTCAACCACCGCAGTCACTTCATCTTCGACGGCGATATCGCGGCGGAAGCCGAAGGCAACCTTGGAGTACACGGACTTCGGGACGCCACAGATCCACTGCCAGAGGTCCAGCTGGTGCGGTGCCTGGTTGACCAGGACGCCGCCGCCTTCGCCGCCCCACGTTGCGCGCCATTCGCTGGAGTTGTAGTAGCCCTGGGGACGCCACCAGTTGGTGATGATCCAGTTGCTGCGGCGGATCTTGCCGATCTCGCCGTTTTCCACAATCTCTTTGAGCTTCTTGTACAGCGGGTTGTTGCGCTGGTTGAACATGATGCCGAAGGAGAGTTCGGGCTTGGAGGCAGCGAACTCGTTGAGTTCCTTGACCTGCTTGGTGTAGACGCCGGCTGGCTTCTCCACCAGCGCGTGGATGTTGCGCTTCAGGGTCTCGATGCCCATTTCGGGGTGCAGGAAGTGCGGAACGCAGGTCACGACGGCGTCAACGTCGCCGCTTTCCAGCATGGCGATGTAGTCGTCATAGAAGGGAGCGTCCGGGTACGTGGCCGAGGCAACTTCCTTCTTGGCCGGATCGGTGTCGCAGATGGCCCCGATCACCATGTTGGGAACCATGCCGTCCGTGATGAACTTGGCATAAGCGCCGCCCTGCTGGCCCAGGCCGATGATGCCGAGGCGTACTTTCTTGCTCACAGTTATTTGTCCTTTTCGTCGGTTGAGCTTGTCGAAACCAAATTGCAGAAGTGGGTCCGCTTAGAAGAGCTCGGACTGGCCCAGGGCAACCAGGTTGTCGTAGGAAGTCTGCAGCGCTTCCCAAACCGTGCGGCCATATAGTTCGTCCTGCTCCACCAGCAGGTACTCGGCGCCGGCAGCCTGCGCGGCCGGGATGATGGACGCGAAGTCCAGGTTGCCTTCGCCCACTTCGGCGAACTGGACAACGTTCTTGAACTCCTGCATGAAGCCCATAAAGTCGCCGGAATCCAGCAGACCCATGGCCGACTCCGGCATTTGGCCTATCCGGTAGTCCTTCAGGTGGACCATGGCCGTGCGGCCGGCGTACTTTTCCAGGGTGCGGACCGGGTCCAGGCCGCCGCGCTGGACCCAGTGCACGTCGATTTCCATGCCCATGGCCGGGGAGTTCCCTGCAATGATGTCCAGCATGTATTTGCCGTCGAACTTCGCGAACTCGATGTGGTGGTTGTGGTAGTACAGCCCCAGGCCCTGCTCCTGAAGACGCTCGGCATATTCGTTGGCCTGCTTGGCGAAGTCAATCACCGCGCCGATGGACGTCATTGCCTCGAACGGCAGCATACCGATCCGCAGCAACTTCGAGTCCAGGCTCTTTGCGTCATCCACGATCTTGTCAAAGTGCTCCGCCAGGGAATCGCCGGGCCGGCCCTTGGGGGTCTCCATGGCCACGGAAAGGGCTGCGATGTCCATGCCCAGCTCGCTGCGGGACCGGTCCAGTTCAGCGACGTTTTCCGGCGTCATCGGGATCTGGGAGATCTCGACGGCGTTGTAGCCGATGTCGCTGACCTTGCGGAGCGTTTCGAACGCCCCGATTTCGGTGAAGCTGTCCTTCAGCATCATTGCCTGTACGCCAATTTTGGCCACGTTATTCCTCCATTGTTGTTGCTGTTGAGTTAGTTCGGGCACGAGCCCTAGGCAAGGACAGCGGCCTGCTCGTTCTGCTGGCGCTGTTCTTCGAGCAGCCGGTGACGGTCGGCACGGCGCTTCTCCTGGCGGTCCGGATCCGGCACCGGGGAAGCGAGCAGCAACCGCTGCGTGTAGGGGTGCTCGGGGTTGCGCGTGACGATCTCTGCCGGCCCCTGCTCCACGATTTCTCCACGGTACATCACGGCTACACGGTGGCTGATGTGGCGGACCACGTCAAGGTCGTGGGAGACAAACAGGTAGGAGACGCCAGTGTCCTTCTGGATCTGCAGGAAGAGATCCAGGACGCGGGCCTGGGTGGACAGGTCCAATGCGCTGACCGGCTCATCACAGACGATGAGCTTGGGAGACAGCGCCAGGGCGCGGGCAATCGCCACGCGCTGGCGCTGGCCGCCGCTGAACTCGCGCGGAAGCCGGTGGATGGCGTCCGACGGGAGGCCAACCTGGTCCAGGAGCTCCTTCACGCGCTTCTTTGCTGCTGCCAGCTCCATGCCCTGCACGCCCAGGGGTTCGGCCAGAATGTCGCCGATTTCCAGGGCGGGGTTCAGTGACGTGTAGGGATCCTGGAAGACGACCTGCATGTCACGGCTGAGGACGCGCCGCTGCTTGCGGGTGGCGTGGCTGATGTCCTGGCCCTCGAAGGTGATCTTGCCGCCGCTCACCGGCGCGAGACCCAGTACAGACCGGCCCAGCGTGGTCTTACCCGACCCTGATTCGCCCACCAGGCCCAGGGTCTCACCCTGGCCGATGCTGATATTGATGTCGGTCAGGGCGCGGAATTTCTTGGCGCGGAAACCCTTGCCTGCGTAGTCCACCACCAGGTTCTCCACGCGAAGGAGTTCTTCGCGTGCCGGGGCTGATACAGCGGCGCTTGAGGCTGCAGTTTCCGTCACAGGACATTCTCCTTAGCACTTGATGACGCAGTTGAAGACGAAGCAGCTGAAACCAGCATGGTCATCGGTTCTTTGCCTTCCAGCATCGAAGCCAACAAAGTCTGGGTATAGCGTTCCTTCGGTTCGCGCAGGATCTCCCGCACGGGCCCTTCCTCCACCAGCCGGCCGTTCTGCATGACCACAACACGGTCGCAGAGGTCAGCCACAACGCCGAAGTTGTGGGTCACCAGGATGACGCCGACGCCGAGCCGGCGCTGGAGGTCGCGGATGAGGTCCAGCACATCGGCTTGGACAGTGACGTCCAGTGCCGTGGTGGGCTCATCAGCAATGATGAGGTCCGGCTCACAGCTGATGGCGCCGGCAATCAGCACACGCTGGGCCATGCCGCCGGAAACCTCGTGGGGGTAGGCCTTGAAGGTCCGCTCCGGGCTGACAATGCCTACATCGGAAAGCAGCTTCATGGCCCGCTTGGTGGCTTCCGCCTTGGAGATTCCCAGGACACGCATCATGGGTGTCACCAGTTGGTAGCCGATTGTGAAGGCCGGATCCAGGTTACTCATGGGTTCCTGCGGAATGTAGGAAATCCGCTTGCCGCGCAGCTTGGAGAGGCGGTCCTGATTGACCTTGTCCTCACCTGGAGCGACGGTGTAGTTGCCATCGAACTGGATGGCGCCGCCCACAATGCGTGCGGTGTCCGGCAGCAGGCCCAGGATGGAGAAGGCCGTCTGGGATTTACCCGAACCGGACTCGCCCACGATTCCGAGGATTTCGCCGCGGTCAACGTGGAAGGAGACGTCGTCCACTACCTTCTTGATGGAGCCGTCGGCCTGTGGGTAGCCGACGCCGAGGTTGGTCACCTTGACGAGGTGGTGTTCGGTTCCGGCCTCGACGGCGGCAATGGTCTTGCGCGCTGACTTGGTGGCGCTCGCTGCGGCAGCATCTTCGGCTTGGTGTGCCTTCTGCCGGCGGTGCTTGATCTTCTCGCCGTCTTCCAGGGCATCGCGGATGGCGTTGCCCAGCAGGACCAGGGCGCCGATGGTCAGCGCCATGGCAAACGCGGGCCAGAACAGCAGTGTCGGCGTGAGGTAGACGTTCTTGAATCCCTCGCTGAGCATCACGCCCCAGGTTGCTTTGGCGGGATCGCCCAGGCCCAGGAACTCGAGACCGGACTGGATGGCGATGGCCACGCCGGCGATCGCGGCCGTCTGGATGATGATGGGGGCCCGTACCACGGAGAAGATGTGGCGGGTGATGATACTGAGGTCTGACAGGCCGGAGACGCGGGCGGCATCGACGTAAAGCTCGTTGCGGACCGACTGCACCGCTGATCGTGTCAGGCGGAAGTAGGAAGGGCTGATCAGGACGCCGAACGCGATCATGGCAATCCATACCGACGGACCGAACGCGGCCCGGATGGTGAGGAGGACGATCAGGCCCGGGAGGCTCATCAGGATACTGACAATCCAGTTGGAGACAGCTTCAAATTTGCCGGCGTAGTAGCCGGCCACGAGGCCGGCCGGCAGGCCGATGGCAATGGCAACGGCCGCGCAAAGGAGCGCGGAGCTGAGGGTCAGCTGTGCCCCGAAGAGCAGCCGGCTCCAGACGTCACGTCCTGAGCTGTCCGTGCCCAGGATATTGACAGCGTCCGGCGCGGCGAGGGTCTTGGAGATGTTGGCGAAGTTCTCGTCGAACGGGGCCAGGACATCGGCGAAGACGGCCATCACTGCCATTGCCAGCAGAATGACGATGGCGACGATGCCGAGAGGATTCTTGAACAGGCGTTTGAGGACTGTTGACCGGACGACTGTTCCGGTCTGGCCTGACGTTCCGGGTGCGGGCGTCAGGGCTGAGGTTTCGACGGACTCGGTCACGAGGCACGCACCTTCGGGTTAAGCCAGCCGTTGAGCAGGTCAACGATGAGGTTGACCACAATGACGACGGCGACGGTGTACATAACAACGCCCATGACCACCGGCTGGTCACTCTGGGCGGTGGCGGCGACGGCAAGCGGTCCCATACCGGGCAGGGCAAAAATCTGCTCGATGATGACCACACCGCCCAGCATGCCGATCAGCTGGAGGCTGAGCACCGTCAGGCCGGCCGGAGCGGCGCTGCGCAGGACGTGCTTGAACAGGACCTCACGCTCACCGATGCCGCGGCTGCGCAGGGTGCGGACGTAATCGCGTTCGAGCTGCTTGATGACGGCGCTGCGGATCTGCTGCGCGCCGCCGGTGACGCCGTTGATCAGCAGGGCAATCACCGGAAGGGTCAGGGAAAGCACCCAGGCGTCCGCGCCGACACCGGGCGAAATAGTGCTGGTGGCGGGGAAGATGCCCATCTGGATGGCCAGGATGGTCACCAGAATGACGCCGATGACGAAGCCGGGGACAGAGTCGCCGATGATGGCGCCGATCTGGACCAGGCGGTCCACCCAGCCGCGCTTTACTGCTGCGGCGACGCCGATGAGGGTGGCGATGATGGAGATCAGGATCATGGCTGCAATCACCATGGTCATGGTCACCGGAATACGGGTGGCGAGGGCGTTGGAGACGGGTTCAGAGGTGAACCAGGATGTGCCCAGATCCCCCTGCAGGGCGCCCGTGAGCCAGCTGAAGTAGCGCGTGATGATGGGCTGGTCCAGCCCCAACTCGGCTTCCTTCACGGCCAGCTGATCCGGCGTGGCCTGGTCACCCAGGATGTTCCGCGCAATGCTGCCGCTCGATACGTAGAGCAGGGAAAAAACGAGGATCGAGACGGCGAACAGGACTACGAGTCCGCTGCCGAGGCGCTTAAGGATGAAAGTGATCATTGCTGGCTCCATTGAACTGGCATGGATTGGTTGCCAGGTCCGGCAGCCCATCGTTGGTGGTGGGCTGCCGGACCTGCGCAGGTTTTTGTGTGGCTACGTGCCCGGTATTACTTGGCGGGCGAGTAGTTGTAGATCGATGGAACGGCCTGCTGGACCTGCGGCGTGACGGTGATCTTGGAGTTGTGGTAGTACATCTGGTTGACCCGGAACATCGGGGCGAACCAGGCCTGCTCCACAACGTACTTGTTGACTTCCTGGGCCAGCTTGCCAGCGTCCTTGCCGCCCTTCTCGACTGCATCGATCTTGGCCTGCAGCTCGGGAGTGGTGTTCTTGAACGGGTTGTAGAGGGCCTTGGTGGAGATGATCTGGTTGGTGGCAACCCACGGCTCACCCTGGAAGAGGGAGAAGAACATGGTGGTGAACTTCTGGGCGGCGACATCGCTGGTGAACGTGTTGGTGATGGCGGCACCAATGTTCACGGTGATTCCAACGTCAGCCAGCTGCTGCTTGATCACTGCGAGCTGGGTTTCCCAGCCCGGAACCGACGGGATGTCGAGGACGACGCCGGTCTCGTAGCCGGCTTCCTTCAGGAGAGCCTTGGCCTTGGCCGGATCGTAGCTGTAGTAGTTCTCCAGCTCTTCGGTCCATGCACCGCTGGCCTTGCCAAACGGCTGCGACGTGGGGGTGCCCTGGCCCATCAGGACCTGGTCCAGGATGGTCTTGCGGTCAAAGGCGTAGTTGATGGCCTGGCGGACCTTGACGTTCCCCAGCGCGGGGTTCTTGGTACCGTCGCGGTCCATCAGCAGGAGACCCTGCCAGTCCACCTCGGTGGCGACCAGGTTCATCTTGGCGCCTTCAGCCTGCTTGCCGGTCTTGGGGTCCAGCAGCGTGGCGTCCACCTGGCCCGAAACGAGGGCGTTGGTGCGGGCGGTCAGGTCAATCAGGATCTTGAAGGTGACCTTCTCGAACTTCTGGAGGTCCTTGTTCCAGTAGTCCTTGCGGGCGGTGAACACCGACTGCGAGTCCTTCACTGTGGCGGCCTTGTCCATCACGTACGGGCCGGAGCCCACGGGCTCGGTCTTGATGGCGTCGGTGCCCAGCGCCTTCGGGCTCCCCATCAGGCCTGCGGCCTGGCTGAGGTAGAACTCCAGCGAGGGATCCGGGCTCTTAAGGTTCAGTTCGATCGTGTCGGCATCCACAACAGTGACGTCGGAGACGGCGGTCAGCTGTGCCATCTGCGGGCCGTTGGCCGTCTTGAAGTGGTCCAGGTTTGCCTTGGCTGCCTCAGCATCGAACTTGGCGCCATCGCTGAAGGTCACGTCGGTGCGAAGGTCCACGGTGAGCTTCGTGTTGGTGTCGTTGTACTTCCACTCCGTGGCCAGCATGGGGCTGAGCTTGCCGTCCGGTTCCCGCAGGATCAGGGAGTCGTACGCTGCCTGGTAGGGCTGGAGGAAGTGGCCCACATGGGCCTGTGCCGGGTCCCAGGAACGGATTTCCTGAACGGCGCCCAATGTCAGGGACGTTGTCTTGGCTGCTGCCGTACCGGCGCCACCCGTAGCGCCGCCGCCGCAGGCTGCCAGTGCCAGCGCTGCGCTGACGATAAAGGCGGCAGCTGCCGCCTTGGGACCTAACTTCATTGTTGGCTCCTGAATCTGTGGAACGTGAGAGTTGCGATTGGGCCGGTGTGGCGTGGGCCACACCGGCCTTCGAGATTCAGAATACGCATGATTGCCAACTTTGGCAACCGATTGTCAATATTGTTGCAAACTAGGCGACAATCGCCGTGAATGAAACGTTCTAAACTATTCAACCGGTTGCCGTGCGTAGCTCAGGAAACTTTCCCCGTCGCGTCCGGGTAGCTCTGGCGGTAAATCTCCTTGACGATTTTCAGAGATTTCTCGGCCTCTTCAGGGTTGATCCAGAACGGACCCGAGTCGCCGAGGCGGGCATAGAAATCAGCAATGAGCAGCTCGTGCGAGACACCCCAGTAGGCGCGCCCGCCGGACTCCACCACACGCTCGGGGACCACGTCCACGCGGCCGTCCGCATAAGTGACCGTCAAGTCCCCACGAAGACTGAGAGTCGCTTTTTCCGTGACAATGTCCAGCGTGACCGGCGCGTTCACGGCATTGGCCAGCGTTGCGTAGAAGGCGCTGCGCGCACCGTTGGCGTGCTGGGCAACAAACTCCGCCGTATCCTCCACCTCGATGGTTTCGCCCAGGAACCTGGTGGCCGCGTTGCCGGACAACGAAACGACGTCGCCCACCAGCCACTGCAGCAGGTCAACAGTGTGGATGGCCTGGTTCATCATGAGCCCGCCGCCGCCACCCTCCCAGGTTCCGCGCCACGGCCGGCTGCGGTAATAGTCCGCCTCCCGCTGCCACAGCACAGTCGCTGAAGCCCCTACTACCGCGCCGAGCTCACCGGAGGACAGAAGGGAATGCATGGCCTGCGCAGTGGCGTTGTAGCGGTTCTGGAAACAGACGGCGATCTTGGCAGTGGACGCTTTGGCAGCCTCCACCAGCCGGCGGCCCTCCTCGAGCGAATGCGCGAGCGGCTTTTCCACAATCACATTCACGCCACGCTCAAGGCAGTCCGCCGCAATCGAGGCGTGCATGTTGTGCGGCGTCGTAATGTGCACAACATCCGGTCCGATGGCCTCGATCAGGCTGAGGTGATCCGGGAACCCCGGGACGCCATAGGCGGCCACAGCCGCCGCAAGGCGGCCGGGATCTGAGTCACAGACCCCGGCCAGCCGCGCGCCGTCGAGCTTTGCGATTGCTTCGAAGTGAACCGCGGAAACGTCACCGCAGCCAATAACTGCGGCCGTGAGGGGGGTCACGAAAGTTCGATTCCGTTTTTGGCAGCAAGGACCGCGAAGGCGCGGGCAGCATCGCCGAAGGCAGCCGGTCCGGAGAAACCACCCAGTTCATGGTGGCTGGCGAGGTGCGGTTCAAGGGAGGCAAAGCCTGCGTAACCGTCCGCCTTCAGGGCGGCAATGGTGGCGTCCAGTTCGCCGTCGCCATGGCCGGAGGGCACAACCTCGCCCGTGGCCATGATGGCGTCCTTGACCTGGAGGTATTCGAGGTAGGGGCGGAGCATGGCGTATCCATCGGTGTAGGGCCGGACGCCAACCTGGACGAAGTTGGCGTTGTCCCAGGCGATGCGCAGTGCGGGCGAGTCGACGGACTCCATGATGTCCAGGACGCGCTGCGGCGTATCGCCGTAAATGTCCTTTTCGTTCTCGTGCAGGAGTACGACGCCGGCGCTTGCGGCTTCAGCGGCCAGTGCCCGCATGCGCGTGATGACGTCGTCGCGGATTTCTTCCGGCGTCTGGTCTTCGCCCCGGAAGAAGGAGAAGACCCGGATGTACTTGGTATCCAGGCCCTTGGCCACGGAGATGATCTGGCGAAGGCGCTCCACCTCGTGTCCCACGGGCAGGCTGATGTCCACCTTGCCGATGGGGCTGGCCACGGCGGAAACCTTCAGGCCCTTGGCGTCCAGGATTTCCTTGAGCTCGGACACCTGCTCCGGCGTCAATTCGGAGACATTGACACCCCAGGCGCTGCGTACTTCGATGTAGCTCGCGCCCAGTGCCAGCAGGACAGCGGCCTGGACGGCGGGGTCCGGATCCACTTCATCGCCGAAGCCTGAGAGCGGCCAAACGGTGCTTGCTGTTTCGGTTGTTGCTTCGGTCACGGGAATCTCCTTAGGTGTGCCCGCGACGGGACAGCCTAGGTGCCGCTCCGGCGCGCGGGTGACTCAATTCACAAAAAGTGCTGGCTTTAGTCTAGACACGCCCCCTGTCAATGACAACCGATTGCCAAATGATTGCATGCTGTGGCAATCTAGGAGCTACAGGGCTGTGGCAACCGTCACAAGCCCCCTGTCATCCCGTTCAGTGAGGAGCGCGCCATGGCGATGCAAGCAGCCGGAACAGACCGCCCTGCCACCATCCACGACATCGCCGCGATCTGCGGCGTGGCCGCATCCACCGTGTCTCGCGCACTTTCCACTCCGGACCGGGTCAACATCCGCACCCGCGCCCGCATCGAAGCGGCGGCCGCAGAGCTGAACTACACGCCGAACAGCCAGGCGAAGGCCCTGAGCTCCGGCCGCACCGGCGCCGTCGGCGTCCTGGTGCCGGACATCACCAACCCCTTCTATTTTGACCTCATCCGGGGCACCCAGCTGCAGCTCAAGGCGGCCGGCTACACCCAGCTGCTCGTGGACACGGAAGAGTCCGACGAGGTGGAGGCCTCCACCATGGAGCAGCTGCGCAAGAGCGCTGACGGAATCATCGTGGCCGCGTCCAGGCTCAGCGATGAGGCGCTGCTGGCCGCCGCCGCCAAGATTCCCATGGTGACCATCAACCGCGACGTAGCCGGAGTTCCCGCCGTCGTTATTGACACGCCGTCCGCCACCAGCCAGGCATTGGACCACCTGATTTCGCTGGGCCACACCCGCATCGCCTACATGGCCGGCCCCCTCACGTCCCAATCCAGCACTCTTCGCTGGATAGCCCTGGCGGCCGCCGCCGAGGACCGCGGCGTGGAAGTGCTCAGGCTGGGACCATTCGCCCCCAAGACACAATCAGGTGCCGCCGCAGCAGACGCGGCCGTGCACTCCGGCGTCACCGCCTGCATTGCCTTTAACGACCTCATCGCCATCGGCATGCTCCAGCGGCTGCGCGAACGTGGCATCCGGGTCCCGGAGGACATGAGTGTGGTGGGCTGCGACGACATCTTCGGCGCGGACTTCTGTAATCCCCCGCTAACAACCATGGCTTCCCCGATCGAACAGGCCGGCCGCGTGGCCGTGTCCATGCTCCTGGCCCAGCTCAACCCGCTGGCGGGCGGTGGCAGCCGCAGCCGATCGCTGATGCCCACGCACCTGACCGTCCGCGGTTCAACCGGAGCGGCACCGGGAACGCGGTAGCTCCGGGGCCCAAGCGCCCGCTCGCGCTTGTAGGCCCCAAGTGGCCGTTCGTGCGGGGGTTCTCAAGTGTCCTTTCGAGCAAAACCGTGCGAGGTTCGGGTGGACACAGTTGAGCGTTGTTGACAGCGCTGACTAGGCTGGATCACATGCGCGAACTCCAGGCCACCATCATCGAAGAAATGGGCGTGCAGCCCCGGATCGACCCCGCCGGGGAGGTGCGCAAGCGGGTGGCTTTCCTCAAGGATTACCTCCGGGCAACCCACACGAAGGGCTTTGTCCTGGGCATCTCGGGCGGGCTGGATTCATCCCTCGCCGGCAGGCTGGCCCAGCTGGCCGTGGAGGAGCTGGCGGCCGAAGGCGTGGAGGCCAACTTCGTCGCCGTCCGCCTTCCCTACGGCGTCCAGCACGATGAAGACGACGCACAGGCCGCTCTGGACTTCATCCAGGCCAAGACGGAATGGACCTTCAACATTTCCGCCGCCGTGGATGGCTTCGAGGACGAATTCGAGAAGACGGTCGGCAACGGCATCTCCGATTTCCACAAGGGAAACACCAAGGCCCGCACGCGGATGATCGCGCAGTATGCGCTGGCCGGCGAGCACAACTACCTGGTGATCGGCACCGACCACGGCGCCGAGTCCGTCACCGGCTTCTTCACCAAATTCGGCGACGGCGGCGCGGACATCCTGCCGCTGTTCGGCCTCAACAAGCGCCAGAACCGTGAACTGCTAGCGGAGCTGGGCGCCCCTGCCCGGGTCTGGGAAAAAGTACCCACCGCCGATCTCCTGGACGGCAAGCCCGGACGCACCGACGAGGACGAACTGGGCCTGAGCTATGACCAGATCGATGACTACCTCGAAGGCCGGGAGATCCCCGAAGCGGCCGCTGAGCTGATAGAGCAGAAGTACCTGCGCACGCGCCACAAGCGCACTGTTCCTGTGACGATCTTCGATACATGGTGGAAATAGGGCTGAGCCAAGGTATGCCGGGTCGGGCTGTCAGCCGAACCGGGGCACGTTGAACCCTGTCTGGACCGGTCCCGCCCGAAATACCGGCGTGTCCGTGTCAAAGTGCCCGACGACGGCCCTCGGGACATCTCAGCGGCGGCAGCCCGGGACTAGCGGCCACTCAGTGTGGAGCTGATCCGGTGGGCTTCCTCCATCAGCAGTTTGCCGAGGAACTCCTGCCGATCCGGCCGGAACCGGGGTTCGATGCCGGTGAGTGAAAGCGCGCCGACCGGCCTGCCCAGCTGGTCGAACACGGCCGCTCCCATTCCCCAGCTGCCCTCAAGCACCAGGCCGGGATTCACTGCAAAGCCATTCAGCCGGGTCCGTTCCAGATTCCTGCGCACCACGTCCACGCCGTGGCCTGCTGCGAAAGTGCCGGCGTGCTGGTCCCAGCCGGACAGGATGGCGTCCTGTTCCTCATCCGGGAGGAACGCCATGATGGCGGTCCCGGCCGAGGCCACACCCAGCGGAAACCGTACTCCCTCGTGCAGCACGAAGGAGCGTACCGGGAAGCTGCCTTCTTCCCGGAGCACACAGACCGTTTCCTGGCCCCTGCGGATGGAATAGAAGGCGCTTTCGCCGGTCTCCTCCGCCAGCCGGCGCAGGCCTGGCCGCGCCAGGTCCTCAAACGGGAAGCGGGCCGCCGCTACCGAGCCCAGCAGGAAAATCTCCGGGCCCAGGATCCAGCTTCCGCTGCGGGCATCGTGGTCCAGGAGGCCCTCAGCGGCGAGGGAGGCCAGGAGCCGGTGGACGGTGGGACGGGTCAGCCCGGACTCCCTGACCAGGCCGGAAATCGAGCTGCCCTCCGGCTTCCGGCCGACAAGCCGGAGCAGTGACGCCACGCGGCCCACTACCTGCGCCCCCTGGACTGGATTTGTCATTCAGCTCACCAATTCTCAAGAAATTCTCCACAATGTGGACGACTCAAAGTCTAGCGTCCACGCTGTGAGATATCTCCCTTGCTGGCAGAATTGCGCCGTTGACAAGCTTTCTCGGGCGCCCTAGGCTCCTTCTCTAGACCCAATGTCCACAAAGTGGATAACCCGAATGGCTCTGCACGCTCGATGACGAGGAGACGGAATGTCCAAACTTAAATCCAACGCCGCCGCTACCCTGGCGGACGTGCTCCAGGACGGCGTGACGCTCGCCGTCGGCGGATTTGGCCTGAGCGGCATCCCGGCGGACCTCATCGAGGCAGTGCGGGATTCCGGCGTGCGCGACCTGACTGTGGTGTCGAACAACATGGGCGTGGACGGCAAGGGCCTGGGCGTGCTGATCGAAGCCGGCCTGGTCCGCAAGGTGATCGCATCCTATGTCGGCGAGAACAAACTCTTCGCCGAGCAGTACCTCGCCGGCCTGCTTGAGGTGGAGTTCACCCCGCAGGGCACCCTGGCCGAGCGCCTCCGCGCCGGCGGCGCCGGCATCCCCGCCTTCTACACCAAGACCGGCGTGGGAACGCTGGTTGCGGAAGGCAAGCCGCTGGCAGAGTTCGACGGCGAAACGTACGTTCAGGAGCGCGCCATCCGCGCCGACGTCGCACTGGTCCACGCGCACACCGCGGACACGGAGGGGAACCTGATCTACCGGTACACGGCCCGGAACTTCAACCCGGTAGTGGCCACCGCCGGCCGGGTGACCATCGCCGAAGCCGAAGTCATCGTGGAGCCGGGCGCACTGGATCCGAACCACATCGTCACCCCGGGGGTGTACGTCCAGCACCTGGTCCAGGCGAGCGGCCGGGTGAAGGACATCGAACAGCGCACCGTCCGTTCCCGGGAAGCGGCACCAATCCCCGCCTGAACGTCTACCCCGGTCTGCCCCACCCCAGCGCGAACGAACACTTAAACCCCCGCAAACTTTTGAACCCCAAGAAGAACCCCATGGCCTGGACCAGGGATGAAATGGCTGCCATCGCGGCCGAGGAACTGAACGACGGCGACTACGTGAACCTGGGCATCGGCATCCCCACGCTGGTGGCCAACAACCTGCCCGACGGCGTCCGCGTGGTCCTGCAGAGCGAAAACGGCCTGCTCGGCATGGGCCCGTTCCCCTATGAGGGCGAGGAAGACGCCGACCTCATCAACGCCGGCAAGCAGACCGTCACAGTCCTGCCCGGCGGCAGCATCTTCGACTCCGCCACGTCCTTCGGGATGATCCGCGGCGGCCACGTCAAGGTCGCCATCCTGGGCGCTATGCAGGTCTCCGGCAACGGCGACCTCGCCAACTGGACCATCCCGGGCAAAATGGTCAAGGGCATGGGCGGCGCCATGGACCTCGTCGCCGGCACACCGCGCGTGGTGGTCCTGACCGAGCACAACGCCAAGGACGGCACCGCAAAGATCGTCACCGAGTGCACCCTGCCGCTCACCGGCCTGCGCTGCGTGGACCGGATCATCAGCGACCTCGCCGTTTTTGATGTGATCAAAGCGGACGACGCCGGCGGGCGGCAGCTCACGCTGACCCGCCTTGCGCCGGGGGTCACCGAGGAGGAAATCCGCGAAAAGACCGAAGCAGAGTTCAGCGTCGCCCTGGAATCAGCCCTGAATGAGCCCGCACTGAACGAATCAACCCTCGAAGGAGCCACGGCATGAGCCTCAAGGAACAGTTCGGCAAGGATGTCCTGCTCACCGGATGGGGCCACAGCAGGTTCGGCAAACTCACCGACGAGACCCTCGAGTCCCTGATCGTCCAGGTAGCCACCGCGGCCATCAGCAACGCCGGGATCGAGCCCGGCCAGATCGATGAAATCTACCTGGGCCAGTTCAACTCCGGCATGATGCCGCTGGCTTTCCCGTCCTCGCTGGCATTGCAGGTCTCGGACCAGCTGGCCAACGTCGCCGCCACGCGTGTGGAGAACGCCTGCGCCTCCGGGTCGGCCGCGTTCCAGCAGGGCACGAAGTCGCTGCTGGCCGGGACGGCGAAGACCGTGCTGGTGATCGGCGCCGAGAAGATGACGCACGCCGGCGCCGACGTTGTTGGCGCCGCCCTGCTGGGCGCTGACTACGACATGGCCGGCCAGACGTCCACCACCGGCTTTACGGGCCTGTTCGCGGACGTCGCCAAGCACTACGAAAAGCGCTACGGACCTGTTTCCGACGTGCTGGGCACCATCGCAGCCAAGAACCACCGCAACGGCGTGGATAACCCCTACGCCCAGCTCCGCAAGGACCTCGGCGAGGAATTCTGCCGCACCATCTCGGACAAGAACCCCATGGTGGCCGACCCCCTCCGCCGCACCGACTGCTCCCCCGTGTCCGACGGCGCCGCCGCCGTGGTGCTCAGCACCTCGCCAACCGGCGGGGCCGCTACGCCGGTCAGGCTGGCCGGTTTCGGCCACGCGAACGACTTCTTTCCGGCCGAACGGCGCGACCCCACCGCCTTCGCCGCCACCCGGGTGTCCTGGCAGCGCGCGCTGGGGATGGCCGGCGTCGGACTTGTTGACCTGGACTTCGCTGAGGTCCACGACTGCTTCACCATCGCCGAGCTGCTGATGTACGAGGCCATGGGACTGACCGAACCCGGCCAGGGCGCCCGCGCTTTGCAGGAAGGGTGGGTTTTCAAGGACGGAAAGATGCCCATCAACGTCTCCGGCGGACTCAAGGCCAAGGGCCACCCCGTCGGCGCCACAGGCGTATCCCAGCACGTCATCGCCGCCATGCAGCTCACCGGGACCGCCGGCGACATGCAGCTCGCCAACCCGCGCCGCGCCGCCGTCCAGAACATGGGCGGCGTAGGCATCGCCAACTACGTCAGCGTCCTCGAGGCCGTCTGAGAGGTGGGCGCCGGGGCAAGCACCGCCGTCCTGGGCTGCATTGAGGCCGTTTTCCGCTGGCACCGGCCAAACGTCGGCGTGTCCGCACCAATGTGCCCCGCGACGGTCAGGACGGAAGCCCCGGCCACAGAATCACAGGCCGGCTACTGGCCGTGGCCGCGAATCAGGTTGGCGATCTCCACAAAGCCCAGCCGTTCGGCGTTCTCCAGGGCGGTCCGCCCCTGAGGATCGCGGACGTTGGGGTCTCCACCGGCGTCGAGGAGCTGGCGCACCACGTCCTGCTGCCTGGGCCCACCATCGTTGAGCAGGATGGCCTCCTGCATGGCGGTCCAGCCCAGGTTGTTCACATGGTTCACTGGCACCCCGGCTGCCAGGAGGATGCCGACCGTCTCCACATGGCCGTGCTCGCTGGCGGGAATCAGCGCCGTCCCGCCGTAACGGTTGATGCTGGCAACGTCCGCTCCTGCGCCCAACGTCAGCTGGAGGACCTCATTGAAGCCCTCGGCCCCGGCATAGAGGAACGCGGAATCCTGGACGGCGTCCTTGGTGTTCACGTTGCCGCCGCGGCCGATGAGTTCGCCGACCAGCGCCACGTTGTTGGTCTTCGCAGCGGCGATCAGTTCCTGGTCCAGCCGGGCCTGGGCTTCGGCCGAAAGGGCCGGTGGCTTCGTGGCGTCCGATGCGGTGGAGGCAACCGGGGATGCAGCCGCTGGTGCTGAAGAACCGGACGGTGGCTGGCTGCCCGGGCTGGCCAGGACGGAAGACGGCGGCGACTCCAGCCGCTGCGGCTCTCCCGGGTTCCCCTGGCACGCAGCCAGGGAACCTGCCACTGCAACCGCCACGATGAGCATGGCCGATGCCCCGCGCGACCGGCGCCGGGTCATCATCCGCCAAGTCCTGAAGTGCCAGGTCCTGAACCGCCGCAGGGAGCCGAGCCTACTTGGCCGGGCTGGCAGCCGCAGCGGCAATGGCCTCGGCGCCGGCGGTGGCGCAGGCCTCGTCCAGATTGCCGTCGGGGGCGCCGCCCACGCCGATGCCTGCCACGGAGACACCGTTGACCTTGAGCGGGACGCCACCGGCGAGGAACAGGGTGCCGGGGAGGTCGGCAATGCTGGGCCCGTTGCCGTTGATGCGTTTGGCCAGCTCACTGGTGGGCGCACCGAAGGCGGCCGCGGTGTAGGCCTTCTGCTGCGCTGCCTGAATTGTGTGCTCGGCGGCGTTGTCCCCGCGCAGGAGCGCCTGGACGGTGCCGAACCTGTCCACCAGGGCCACCGTGACGAACGGCAGCTTGTCCGCCTGGCATTTCGCGAGGGCTGCCCGGACGGCATCGGACGAGGCGCCAACGGTGATGCGGTTCTGCGCCACGACGGTCTCCGGCGCCTGCGGGATATCAACGGCGGGTACCACGGCGGGGGCGGCGGCAGGGGCGCCCGCCTGGTTGGTACCGGCATTGGCTGCAACGGTCAGCCCTCCGGTCAGCAGCAAAGCTCCTGCGGCGGCAGCGGCTGCAATCTTGTTGGACTTCTTCACGGTGTTCTCCTTGGGTTGATGGAGCCACGTTGGCTGAATGGGGCTCACGTTGGCGGAATGCCCTGATGGGCATCGGCTCCATCCATCCTGTCCAGGCCAGCCGGAACAAACATCGGGCCTTCGGCTGCGCCCCGCTCCCCCGGAAGGCCAGCAGCATCAGCCAAAAGGCTGAGAGACCAGCAACGGCGCGGGCAATAGCATGGGAGAGGAACTCCCCTGACCTGAACCGGACCCCATGCCCTCCCCTGCCACTCCCCGTGAAACCCTGACCACCGGATCCGCCCGGCCCGCCGAACCTGCCTCGGCAACTGGCCGGTTCGGCCGGATCGACACCGCCGTCCACCTGGGCTTCGCTGTCCTGCTCGTCGCGTCGTCCGTCCGCTATGTCATGCGGCACAGTCTTCCGGACAACCTTCTCGTCCTTGGCCTGGCAGGAGCAGTGTGCGCCCTGTATGCCGTGATCGCTGTATTGGCCCGGCAGAGACGCCCGTGGGCTGTCTGGATGCTCGTGTTTGTGGCCGTCTGGGCTGTGCTGGTCATTGCCGCACCCAGCTTTGCCTGGTGTTCCTTTGCGATTTTCTTCCTGTGCCGCACCGCCTTCACTGGCGCCGTGGGCTACGTGGCGGCGGGCGCGACGGCGGCCGCCACCGCCGTCGGGCTGTTCCGGCTCAGCGACGGGACGGACCTCGCGATGCTGCTGGGGCCGCTCGCCGTGGGTGTGATGCTGACGCTGATCTATGACCGGATCGAGCACGACGCCGCGGAGCAGCGCCGTCTCCATGCCGAGGTATCGCTGGCACAGGGGCAGCTGGCGGCCAGCGAGCGCAGGGCCGGCACCATCGCCGAACGAGAGCGCGTCTCGCGCGAGATCCACGACACCGTGACGCAGGGCCTGGCCAGCAGCCTGCTGCTCCTGGAGGCCGCGGACCGTTCGTGGCCCGGCCAGGAATCACGGCAGGACCTCAACCAGGCTACTCAGCTGCTGCGCCGGAGCCTCTCCGAGACCCGCAGCCTGGTCCACGAGCTCGCCTCCCCGGGCCTCGACGCGTCGCCCCTCCCCGAGGCCCTGCGCCAGGCGGCCGCCCAGTACGTCCCGCACGCCCGGCTCCTGGTCACCGGCGAACCGAGGGATGTCCCGGCGGAAGTCCGGCACACCCTGCTGCGGGTGGCGCAGAGTGCGGCCGCGAACATCCAGCGGCACGCAAACGCCGGCACCACAACCCTGACGCTGGGGTTCCTTCCTGACTCGGTCACCCTTGACATCTACGACGACGGGACGGGCTTTGATCCCTCTGCGGCAGCACCGCCGTCGGACGCCGGAGGATACGGGCTGCGGGCCATGCGACAGCGCGTGGAGCAACTGGGCGGGGTATTCTCGGTTGAAAGCACCCCCGGCGAAGGGACCATCGTGGCCGCACAAGTGCCGGCTCGGGTGCAGTCAGCGCCATCTGCGCAGCACACCACCCGGGACGAGGCATGACCGGCATCACCGTCCTCCTGGTGGACGACCACCTGGTGGTCCGGAGCGGACTCAAGGCACTGCTGGGCACCCAGCCTGACTTTGACGTGGTGGCCGAGGCCGCCTCCGGCGAGGAAGCCCTGGAACTGGTGGAACAGCACTCCCCTGCGGTGGTGGTGATGGATCTGGCCATGGGCGCCGGAATGGACGGAATCGAGGCCATCAGGCGGCTGAGGCAGCGCAACAACCGGCAGGCCATCCTGGTGTTCACCACGTACGATTCGGACGCAGACATTGTCCGGGCGGTGGACGCTGGCGCCATGGGATATCTCCTCAAGGACGCCGCCCCGGATGAAATCTTCGCCGCAATCCGCGGAGCAGTTCAAGGGAAGAGCGTGATGAGCGCCCCGGTGGCCTCCCGGCTCTTCCAGCAGCTGCGCAATCCCGACGAGGTCCTGACACCCCGGGAGGCGGAGCTGCTGAGCCTCCTGACCGAGGGGCTCAGCAACCGGCAGTTGGGTCAGCGGCTCTTCATCTCCGAGGCCACGGTCAAGACCCATCTGGCGCATATCTATGCCAAACTCGGCGTGGAAACCCGCGCAGCTGCCATCGCAACGGCCATCCGCCGGGAGGGTATGCGCTAGCCGAGGGCAGTCAAGGCAAACACATCCCCGGAGCCGGGTGGCAGCTGACTTCGGCGGTTCGGGCGCCCGGTTCCCGGGTACCACTTCAGTAACAGCAGTGACACTCGATGACTGCAGCTATTGCACGCCCACCCCGCACCCCCTAGGTTTGAGAGAGCGGACTACAGACTCCGCGTCTGCCTGCCGTCCGAGCAGGACCAGAAAAGGGTTACAAAGGAAGTTAGCAATGGCAACAGGCACAGTTAAATGGTTCAACGCTGAAAAGGGCTTTGGCTTCATCGCTCCGGACGACGGATCCGCCGATGTTTTCGCGCACTACTCGGCAATCGCCAGCAGCGGCTACCGCTCGCTGGATGAGAACCAGAAAGTCGAATTCGATGTGACCCAAGGTCCCAAGGGCCCGCAGGCAGAGAACATTCGCCCGCTCTAAGGTTCTGATCAACTGCCCTGGCCGTGCTGCAAAGCATGGACAGGGCAGTTTTTTGTTAAGTTGTTTATTACCCGTGAATTTCTAGACGAAGGCCGATTTTCCGGTGACGGCCCGGCCCACAATCAGCGAATTGATTTCGTAGCTGCCCTCATAGGTATAGAGGATTTCGGCATCACCAAACAGCTTGCCCATTTCATAATCCGAGCTGATGCCGTTGCCGCCCAGCAGCGACCGTCCCATCGCCACTGACGCACGGGCCAGCCGGGTGCATGTGGACTTTGCCATGGCCGCCTGGGCCATCTCCAGCTTGCCGTCCGTCTGGATCCGGGCGAGCTGGGCCATCAGTGCCAGCGACGCGGTGGCGTTGCCCAGTATTTCCGCAAGTTGCTGCTGGACCAGCTGGAAGCATGCCAGTTCCTTGCCGAATTGCCTGCGTTCCAGTGCGTAGGAACGGGCGACGTCGAAGGCGGCCAGCTGAATGCCGGCACCCTGCCAGCCAACCCAGGCGCGCGAATCCCGCAGGAGGTCGTTGGCTTTGGAGAAGTCCGTGGCGCCCGGCAGCATGTTGGACGCCGGAATCCTGACGTTGTCCAGCACGATGTCCGCGTTCTGCATGATCCGCAGGCCGATCTTGTTGGCAATCTTGGTTGCCCGGTAGCCAGCGCGGTCCGTCTCCACGATGAAGCCCTTGATGTGCCCGTCCGCTGCGTCGCGCGCCCACACCAGGGCAAAGTCCGCGATGGTCCCGGAGCCGATCCAGCGTTTGGCGCCCTTGATCACCCACTCGCCGTCCTCCAGACGCGCGGATGTTTCCAGCCCGCCGGCGATGTCCGAGCCGTGCTCGGGTTCGGTCAGGGCGAAAGCGCCCAGCTGGGTAAAGGTTGTCAGGCCAGGCAGCCACCGCTGCTTCTGTTCCTCGGAACCGAGGGCATCGATCATCCCCACGATCAGTTCGTTGTGGATCCCCACCAGGGCCGACAGCGAAACGTCCGCCCTGGCCACTTCGACGTACATCAGGCCCTTGAAGAGTTTCGAGGTGCCGTCCGTCTGCAGTGCGCCGAGCCCGCGCTTGCCCAGTTCCGCCAGTAACCCGAACGGGAATTCCTCGCGGTTCCAGTAGTCAATGGATGCCTGCCGCACGGTGGACTGCAGGAACGCCCGGATTTCCAGATAGCGCACGCGCTCCGCTGCGGGCAGGAGGTCCACGATGTGCATCAGGTCTGCCTCGGCAAACGGCGGGGCGCCGGTCACAACACGCTCACGTCCTTGTGGCTGCACGCTTCACATCCCTTCGGTCTTCCAAACCCTTGGATGTCCTAGTATATTGCACAGGGACGAATCTTTAGTGATGCGCATCACTGGACGAAAGGTGTCCCCCTTGTCAGTCACCGATGACTTCCGCGAGGCACGCGACCGCATGCTGGCGCTCCGAACCGACTACCACCAAGCCGGACGCGAGTTCGAATGGCCGCGGTTTACGGAATTCAATTTTGCCCTCGACTGGTTCGATCAGATCGCCGCAGATCCTGAGAAGGCCAACAATCCGGCCCTGGTCATCGTGGAGCAGGACGGCTCGGCCACCCGGCAGAGCTTCGCGGACCTGGCCGCCCGTTCCAACCAGGTGGCCAACTGGCTGCGAAGCCAGGGAATGCGCCGCGGGGACCGGATGATCATCATGCTGGGCAACCAGGTGGAGCTCTGGGAGCTGATGCTGGCCGGCATCAAGCTGGGCATTGTCCTGATCCCCACCACCACTCTGATGGGGCCGGAGGACCTGGCCGAACGCGTGGAGCGCGGCGAGGCGGGCTGGGCCGCCGTCGGGCGTTCCAACATCGGCAAGTTTGCCGGCGTTCCCGGCGATTACCGCCTGATCGAAATCGGCGGGATCGGCGCAGCCGCCAACGCAGAGGCCCTCCAGTACACGGAATCGACGACGGCGGCAGTCAACTTCACGGCCGACGCCCCCACCCAGGCGGACGAGACGCTGCTGCTGTACTTCACCTCCGGAACCACATCGAAGGCCAAGCTGGTGGAGCACACGCACACGTCGTACCCGGTGGGGCACCTCTCCACGATGTACTGGATTGGCCTGGAACCTGGTGATGTCCACCTGAATGTGGCGTCGCCGGGCTGGGGCAAACACGCGTGGTCCAATTTCTTCGCCCCGTGGATCGCGGAGGCCTGCGTTTTTGTCTACAACTATGAACGGTTCGACGCCCGTGCCCTGATGGAGCAGATGGACCGCGAGCGCGTCACCAGCTTCTGCGCCCCGCCCACGGTCTGGCGGATGCTGATCCAGGCGGACCTGAAAGTGCTGAAAACCCCGCCCACCAAGGTGGTCTCCGCGGGCGAGCCTTTGAACGCCGAAGTGATCGAACAGGTCCAGCGCGCCTGGGGCCAGACCATCCGGGACGGCTTCGGCCAGACCGAAACCACTGTCCAGGTGGCCAACACGCCCAGCCAGCCGATCACCATCGGCGCCATGGGGCGGCCGCTTCCCGGCTACGACGTGGTGCTGGTGGACCCGAACAGCGGGGAAGAAGCCGAGGACGGCGAGCTCTGCCTCCGCCTGGACCCCCGGCCGGTGGGGCTGATGAAGGGCTACTACGGGGACGCGGAGCGGACCGCCGAGGCGTTCCGGGGCGGTTATTACCACACGGGCGACATGGCCAGCCGGGACAAGCGCGGCGTCATCACATACGTGGGCCGCGACGACGACGTCTTCAAATCCTCCGACTACCGGCTCTCGCCGTTCGAACTGGAGAGCGTGCTGCTGGAGCACCCGGCCGTGGCCGAAGCGGCAGTGGTTCCGTCGCCGGATGCGCTCAAGCTCTCCGTCCCGAAGGCCTACGTTGTCCTGGTGTCCGGACTGGAGCCGGGGCCGGAACTGGCGGAGGACATCCTCCGCTACTGCCGAGAACACCTGGCGCCGTTCAAGCGGATCCGGCGGCTGGAATTCGCGGCACTGCCCAAGACCATCTCGGGCAAGATCCGCCGCGTGGAACTGCGGCACCATGAAGAGCTCCGGCATGGCGGGGGCACCCATCCCGACGGCCTGGGAGTGGAGTACTCCGAGGCGGATTTCCCGGGGCTGAAGGGCTGAGGGATGGCCGCGCCACTGCCCCGGGACCCCATCGCCGACGCCCAACGGAACTGGGAAGAGCACGGCTGGGCCGACGTCGCCGCTCCCATGGCCGCGATCACCGCGATCATGCGCACCCAGCAGATCCTGCTGGCCCGGATCGAGGGCGCCCTGAAACCGTTTGGGCTGACCTTCGCCCGCTACGAACTGCTCGCGCTCCTCAGCTTCGCCCGCAGCGGCGCGCTGCCCATGAACAAGGCGAGCGCCCTGCTCCAGGTCCATCCCACCTCGGTGACCAACGCCGTCGACCGTTTGGAAGGCTCGGGACTGGTGGCCCGTTCGCCGCATCCTACTGACGGCCGCACTACCCTGATCGAGCTCACCGTGGAAGGGCGGATCGTTGCCAAACGCGCGACGGCGGTGCTCAATACGGAGGTGTTTGGCCAGTCAGGTTTCGACGCGGCCGGCGTGGACCAGTTGATCCGCATCCTGGGCACCTTCCGCCGGAATGCCGGGGACTTCACCGGCTGAAGACCGGCTCAGTCTCCGATGCCGGCGAGGACGGGCCTGCGGTCGAGGTGGATTCCGGCGATCATGCACCGCACGGAGCCTCCGGCCAGTTCGATGGTGGGAACATCGACGGGCAGCAGGGTACAGCTGCTCTCTATGATGGCCTTCTGTTCCGCCGTCAGGCTCCCCAGGGCCCGCCCGGACAGCGCCAGCACGCGGCCCTCCCCGCCCTGGAGCTCGATCGCGTTGCCTGCGAAATTGAGGATCTGGTCGTGGCTCAGCTCGATCACCGTCCGTCCCCCGCCGGAAAGCCGTTCCACCACCTCGCGCCGGCGCTCCGCCGACGGGATCAGGCCCAGCCCGACCATCGCGAACTCCGTCGCCACGGACATCATCACATTCGTGTGGTAGACGGCGGTGCCATCCGCGTCGGCCGCGTCGAACAGCATGGGCTCATAGCCGAAGTTCGTGCAGAACCGCTCCAGCGCGACGGGATCGGCCCGGCGGGAGCGTGCGGCGTATGCCACACGGCCACCGTGGTCCAGGACCATTGCTCCCGTTCCCTCCAGGAACACGCGGTCCATTTCCAGCCCGGAGTAGTCGATAACGTCCTGCACACGGTAATGGGTCTTGAGGAAGTCAAGAATGTCGCTGCGGCGTTCGTGGCGGCGGTTGGGGGCGTACATCGGGAATATCCCAACGTGGCCGCCCGCATGCGTGGAGAGCCAGTTGTTGGGAAACACGCTGTCCGGGCGGGTTTCGTCATAGTCCTCGAACACGTGCACCGTGACGCCGGCTGTTTCCAGCGCCTCGGCCAGCCCGGTCACCTCATTGCGGGCTGCCGCGGCAAGCGTTCGCCGGTCCACGGAATGAGCCGACATCTGGAAGGCATTGTCCGCTGCCGTCGCCGGGTTGGGCATGAAGGTGTGCGGCCGTACGAGGACGACGGCGGACGGGGCTTGAACTGACATCGGAGACTCAGGAGCCAACCGGAGAGAGGGCACCCACGAGGCCGAACAGGTTCTTCGGGTCCTCCGGGCTTGCCACGAGGTCGATCTCGACGAAGAAGTCGGTGCCGTCGACGGCGTCGCGCACGAACCGCAGGGCCGAGAAATCCTCAATGGCAAAGCCGACTGAGTCGAAGATGGTGATCTGCGCAGCCGCCGTGCGCCCGGGCACCCTGTCCGTCAGGACCTGCCAGAACTCCGTCACGCCAAAGCCGGCCGGCATGTGCTGGATCTCCCCTTCGATGCGGGTCTGGGGGGCGTACTCCACGAACACGTCGCCCAGTCCGAGGATCGCCGGTTCAAGCTCGGTCTTCCCCGGGCAGTCCCCGCCGATGGCGTTGAGGTGGACGCCCGGTTCAATCAGGTCCGCCGTGAGGACGGTGGCGTTCGCCTTGTCCGCGGTGCACGTGGTGATGACATCGGCCCCGCGCACCGCGTCCGCTGCGGACGTGGCGATCGTAATGTCGAATCCCAGGGGTGCCATGTTGGCCACGAACTTCTCCAGTGCGGTGGGGTCGGTGTCCCATACCCGGAGCGTGGAAATACCCAGGGCGCTGCGGAACGCGAGGGCCTGGAACTCGGACTGGCTTCCGCTGCCGATCATCGCCATGACGCGCGAGTCGGCACGGGCCAGCTTTTTCGCCACCATGCCGGACGTCGCCGCGGTGCGCAGCGCCGTCAGCACCGTCATCTCGGTAAGGAACGTGGGGTAGCCGTTGTGGACGTCGGCTAGGACGCCAAACGCCGTCACGGTCTGGAACCCACGCGCGGGGTTGGACGGGTGCCCGTTGACGTACTTGAAACCATAGGTCTCGTGGTCGCTCGTGGGCATGAGCTCGATGACGCCGAACGGCGTGTGGCTGGCGACCCGGGGCGTCTTATCGAACGATTCCCAGCGCCGGAAATCATCCTCAAGGTACTGGATCATTCCGGAAATGATGTGCTCCGGACCGCGTCCTGCAGCCCAGCGCACCATGTTGTGAACATCGACAAAGCGCGTCATCTGCGCCCCCTAATTCTCTAGTTATCCACTGATGCCACAACTCTAGGGTTCGGCGATATGCAGGCTCAATTGCCGAACAGCAAGCTTTCTGTTGAATATCTGAGCATAATGACGAGAAGTATTGCGCATTATGTACGCCGGGTCGTCTGGATCCCGCATCCCCGGATCCCCGGATCCCTAGCGCAGCACCGAGCTGAGCAGGAGGCTCGTCTCGCTGTTGACAATGCCGTCGACCCCCCGGATCCGCCCCAGGACCTGGTCGAAGCCGATGAGGCTCTCGGTCCGGAGCTCTGCAACCAGGTCCCAGCCTCCGTTGGTGGTGTGCAGCGCCGTGATTTCCGGAAAGCCCCTGAGCTGGCGGATGACCCTGTCCGTAGTCCTGCCCTCCACGGCGATCAGGGCAATGGCGTGGATCGCCAGAGGATCGAGCTCGTCGCGCACCCGGACCGTGAAGCCGACGATGGTCCCCGACGCGACCAGCCGCTCCAGCCGGCTGTTGATCGTGGCCCGGGCGACATCGAGTCTGCGGGCCAGGCTGGCCACCGAGGCCCTGCCGTCCTCACGGAGGGCGGAGAGGAGCCTGCGATCAAGGTCAGTGAGGGGGGTCATCGTCATAATGTATATCGGGATTCATCGTTTTGTGAGTTTTTTCAATGAAAAGTTGGTTTTTTAACCATTGAGGATGCACATCACCCAACCGTAGTGTTGTCGCAGCGGTGACGCAGGACACAAGAAACGCTGCCGCCACTCCGCTCTCACCTAGTTCAAAGGGTAAAAAGATGCCGTCTTCCTTCATGCCGTCGCTGAGGCTCGCTGCCGTTGTCGCAGCCGCCGCGCTGGCCCTCACCGGTTGCACCAACGCCTCGCAGACCGCCGCAGGCTCCTTGTCGGAGCCTGCCGGCTTCGACCCCTCGGCAATCGAGAAGGACGAAGCGCTGGCCGCGTTGGTTTCCCCCGAGCTGAAGGCAAAAGGCGCCCTGACCGTCGGCTCCGACACGTCCTACGCCCCCGCCGAATTCCTGGGTGCCGATGGACAGGCGCCGCAGGGCTATGACGTCGACATCGCCAAAGCGATCGGTGCGACCCTCGGCCTGAGCACCAAGGTTGAGACGGCGGAGTTCACCGGCATCCTGCCGGCACTGGGCCCCAAGTACGATCTCGGGATCTCCTCGTTCACCATCAACCCCGAGCGCGCCCAGACCGTGAATTTTGTCAGCTATTTCAATGCAGGCGTGCTGTGGGCCGTAGCCAAGGACAACCCGAAGAACTTCGCGGTGGAGGATATCTGCGGCAAGAAGGTGGGAGTCCAGACCGGCACCGTAGAGGAGGATCCTGATGTGTCCGGCCGCTCCCGCAAGTGCGTCGCCGAGGGCAAACCCGCTATCGACATTGTCACGCTGAAGAACCAGACAGACGTCACCACGCGCCTGGTCAACGGCAGCATCGACGCCATGGCCGCAGACTCGCCGGTCATCGGTTACGCCCTGTCCCAGACCGGGGACAAACTCCAGACACTGGGCGAAGTCTACGACGCCGCACCGCAGGGAATTGCCATTGCGAAGTCGGACACTGCGTTGTCCGAACTCATCGGCAAGGTTATGAACAAGCTCATCAACGATGGCACCTACGGGAAAATCCTGGACAAATGGAACAACTCCAAGGGCGCCGTGTCCAAGTCTGAAGTGAACCCGGTGGTGGGCAGTTGAGCACACTAACGCCGGGCAAGACCACAACCGTCGCGCCCGGGCAACGGCGCCGGGGACCGGAACTCATCAACGCCGTTCCGGTCCGGCACCCCGGCCGGTGGGCCGCGGGCGCTATCATCCTGCTCTTCGCCGCCATCATGGCCCAGAGCGTGTTCACCAACGCCAACTTCCGCTGGGAGACTGTGGGGAAGTACCTCCTGGACGTTCTGGTGGTCCAAGGCATCGGCTGGACGCTGCTCCTCACGGTGCTCTCGATGATAATCGCCATTGTGCTGGCCGTGCTGCTCGCCTTCATGCGCCAGTCCGACAACCCGCTGTTCCGGGGCGTGAGCTGGGCCTGGGTCTGGTTCTTCCGCGGAACGCCGGTCTACACCCAGCTCGTCTTCTGGGGCCTCATTTCGGTGCTCTATCCCAAGATCGCCGTGGGCGTTCCGTTCGGGCCCGAGCTGTTCAGCTTCAGCACACAGGATGTGGTCACCGCCTTTGTGGCGGCGGTCCTCGGCCTGGGGTTGAACGAGTCCGCGTACCTTGCCGAGATCTTCAGGGCGGGCCTGAAATCGGTCGACCCGGGCCAGATGGAAGCCGCCGAGGCTTTGGGCATGCGCAAGTCCAAGATCATGTGGCGCATTATCCTGCCCCAGGCCATGCGCGTGATCGTTCCCCCGACCGGCAATGAAACCATCGGAATGCTTAAGACCACCTCGCTGGTCCTGGCAGTGCCTTTCACCCTGGATCTCACGTTCGCCACCAACGGAATCGCCAACAGGAGCTACCTGCCCATTCCCCTGCTGATCGTCGCCGCTGTCTGGTACCTCGTTATCACCAGCGTTCTCATGGTGGGTCAGTTCTACATCGAACGCCACTTCGGCAAGGGTGTGGACAACCTCGCTCCCGCGCCAGTCCAACCCTTACAAGCCCCCGCCAGCGCCCTCGCCGCCCCGGCAGCCCACGCACCCCACGCAGCCCGGAAAGAGGATGAGGTTCTGTGACCATCACCAGTGACGTCGTGACGAAGGAAGCCCTCGTCCGGATTGACGGGGTCCATAAGTACTTTGGCAGCCACCATGTGCTCCGCGGCATTGACATGACGGTCCGGCAAGGTGAGGTTTCAGTGCTGATCGGGCCGTCCGGGTCCGGGAAGTCCACGCTGCTGCGCTGCATCAACATGCTTGAGACCATCAGCGCCGGGCGGATCCGCGTCAGCGATGACCTCATCGGCTTCCGCGAAAGCCGCGGGCGCCTCCATGACCTCACCACCAAGGAGATAGCAGCGCAGCGGCGGGACATCGGCATGGTGTTCCAGAAGTTCAATCTCTTCGCCCACCGTACCGCGCTGCAGAACATCATCGAGGCACCCACCCAGGTCAAAGGACAGTCCAAGGTGAAGGCCAGGACGAGGGCCATGGAGCTGCTGGACAGGGTCGGCCTGGCTAACCACGCCAATCACTATCCCGCCCAGCTCTCGGGCGGCCAGCAGCAGCGCGTGGCCATTGCCCGTGCACTGGCCATGGACCCGGAACTGATGCTTTTCGACGAGCCCACCTCCGCCCTCGACCCCGAACTGGTGGGTGATGTCCTCAACGTGATGAAGGACCTGGCCAAGTCCGGCATGACCATGATCGTGGTGACCCACGAGATCGGCTTCGCCCGGGAGGTCGGTGACACGCTGACCTTCATGGACGGCGGCGTCGTCGTCGAAAGCGGCGACCCGCGCCAGCTGATCGCCGACCCCCAGCACGCCCGGACCCGGGAGTTCCTTTCAAAGGTCCTGTGAGATCCGGGCCTGCCTCCAGTGCAACGTCTGGCGACGTCGGCGGCCGAGGTTAAACACCAAGCGCCGTCTGGCCGGGAACGCGGCCCGGCCGTCCCCTAGACTTCGGTGGAGCGGAGCGTTCGGATGGAACGGGCCTGGACCTGAGGAGTACACAATGATTCCGGAGATCAACTTCTGGGGCGTGCTGGTGGCCACCTTGTCCAGCATGGTGGTCGGGTCCGTCTGGTACACGCCAAAGGTGTTCGGCACCTACTGGATGCGCGTCGCCAAGGTCACGCCCAGCGGGGAAGCCAAGGATGCCGTCAAACCCATCCTGATCACGCTGGGGGTCAGCTTCGTCAGTGCCTGGGTCCTTGCCGGTTCCGCCGCCATCTCCCAGCACTTCTACGGCGGAAATTTCCTTCCCAACACCCTGATCACGGCCACCATTCTCTGGGCCGGGTTCACGGCGGCCCGCTTCATCACCCACGATGCCTTCGAGGGCCGCCCCGCCCGCCTGACGCTCCTGAACTGCGCCCACGAACTGGCCACCTTTGAAGTCATGGCCCTCATCATCGGCCTGTTCGGGATCAGCGCGGCGTAGCCTGCCCCGCTCCCCGACAGCTACCGGCGGAGCCGCTCCCTCGGACCTGCTCAGCCGGGGGCCGGCTTCGCGCGGACGTGCATTCTCTCGCCCTGGCGCCCAAAGAGGCTGATGAACTCCACCGGCCGGGCATCCGCCCGGCCGAACCAATGCGGGATCCGCGTGTCGAACTCCGCCGCTTCGCCGGGAGGCAGCACGATGTCCTGGTCCCCGAGCACCAGCCGCAGCTTGCCGTTGAGCACGTAAATCCATTCGTAGCCCTCGTGGACCTGAGGTGTCGGCTCCTCTGGACTACCTGCGTTTAGGACGAGCTTGTAGGCCTGCACGCCACCGGGCCGACGGGTCAGCGGCACAATGGTCATCCTCTTATTGATGATGGGCCGCAGGTGAACCCGCGGATCCCCGGTTGTGGGCGCGCCCACCAGTTCGTCCAGCGGAACCTGGTGCGCTTTGGCCAGGGGCAAGAGCAGTTCCAGATTGGGCCGCCGCTGTCCTGATTCCAGCCGGGAGAGCGTGCTGACCGAGATACCCGTGACCGTCGAAAGCGCAGACAGGGTGGTGTCGCGGCTGATCCGCAGGGCGCGGAGCCGCGGACCGACGGCTGCAATGACATCATCAAGTTCATCCATGCTTTCAGTTTGCCACTTCAGCAAAGAAGGTTGCCATCGTCCGAGCCGCCATCGACGATGGATGTGGAGGTAAGAAAAATGACAAAATTGAACAACACATTGGTGGACGTCGTCATTGTTGGCGGTGGTGCAGCCGGCTTGAATGCGGCCCAGATGCTGGGCCGGTCACGCCGGTCGGTACTGGTGGTGGACGGCGGTGAACCCCGGAATGCACCGGCCGACGCGGTGCACGGCTTCCTGTCCCGCGACGGGATCAGCCCTGCCGAGCTGTACCGGATTGGCCGCGCCGAGGCGGCGTCCTACGGCGGCCGGTTCCTCAACGGGCAGGTGGTTGGCGTCACCGGCTCCAAGGGCCGCTTTTCGGTAGCGCTGGAGGACGGAAGCATGGTCCGCGGCCGCAGGCTCCTCATCGCCACCGGGCTGGTGGACGAACTGCCGGACATACCGGGTTTGCGTGAACGCTGGGGCAAGGATGTCCTGCACTGCCCCTACTGCCACGGCTGGGAAGTCCGGGACCAGGCCATTGGCATCCTTGCCACCGGACCGCTCGCGGCCCACCAGGCACTACTTTTCCGGCAGTGGAGCGCCAACGTCACACTGTTCCTCAATGACGCCCTGCAGCCCACGGACGTGGAACTGCACCAGTTGGCAGCGCGCGGCATTACGGTGGTTGACGGCTGCGTGGACTCCCTTCTGGTGGAGCGGGACAGGCTGACCGGAGTCGCGTTGATCGGCGGCAGGGTCGTGGCAGTGGACGCTGTGGTGACGGCACCCCGATTCATGGCACGGACCGCTGCCTTTGCGGAGCTGGGACTCAAGGCCGTCCAGCACCCGACCGGAATGGGCGAACACCTCGACACCGACGACGACGGAGCCACCGGCGTGCCCGGGGTGTGGGCGGCAGGCAACGTCACGGATCTCCGCGCGCAGGTGCTGTCCTCGGCAGCCGCCGGGGCGTGGGCCGGCGTCGGCATCAATTCGGACCTGATGGCGGAGGAACTGGCGGAAGCCGTCGCGGCGCATCAGGGCAGCCTCACCGCCTAGCCCGGCGTGGCATCAGGCGCGACGCGTTTGTTGCCTGGCGACGCGCAAATGTCCTGGCGCTACTGGATTTCCAGCAGCGCCAGGACATTAGCGCGTCGCAGGGATGTATGCGCGTCGAACTTGGCTAGCGGTGGGTAAACTTGGGCTGGCGCTTTTCCGTGAAGGCGGCCATGCCTTCTTTCTGGTCCTCGCTGGCGAAGAGCGAGTGGAAGATCCGGCGTTCGAACAGGACACCCTGGGCGAGGCCCGTTTCAAAGGCTGCGTTGACGGCTTCCTTCGCGAGCATGGCCACGGGCTTGGATTTGGACGCGATGACCTCCGCGGCCTTCAGCGCCTCCTCCACAACATCCTCCGCGGGCACCACGCGCGAGACGAGGCCCGAGCGCTCAGCCTCCTCTGCGCCGATGAAACGCCCAGTGAGGATCATGTCCATGGCCTTGGCCTTTCCCACGGCCCGGGTGAGCCGCTGCGAACCGCCCATACCCGGCAGCACGCCGAGGTTGATCTCCGGCTGGCCAAACTTGGCGTTGTCCCCGGCGATGATGAAATCGCACATCATGGCCAGCTCGCAGCCGCCGCCCAGCGCGAAGCCGGACACCGCCGCGATGACAGGGATCCGCAGCCGTGTGAAGTCCTCCCAGCCCCGGAACCAGTCGGCGGCGTACATGTCCATGTAGCCCTGCGAGGCCATTTCCTTGATGTCGGCCCCGGCGGCGAACGCCTTGCCCGAGCCGGTGACCACCACCGCGCCCACGCCGGGATCGGCGTCCATGGCGGTGACGGCTGCCACGAGCTGGTCCATGGTGGCCTTGTCCACGGCGTTGAGCGCCTCCGGCCGGTTGAGCGTGACCAGCCCTACCCGGCCGCGCTGTTCCACCAGGATGTTCGTGTACTCCGTCATGCCTGACCTTTCAGCTGTTTTGGGATGTTGCTAGTGCTGCGATTGGTGCTAGTGCTGCGATTTGTCGCGGATATCGGTGATGATTCCGGAGAAGTCCCGGCCGGCTCCGCCTTCAGCGGCAAACGTATCGTAGATTTCCGAGGCGAGCGGTCCCAGCCGGGCCGCTACCCCCGTACTTTCCAGCGCATTCAGCGCGAGCCGCAGGTCCTTCGCCATCAGGGCCCCCGCGAAGCCCGGCTGGTAGTCGCGGTTCGCGGGGCTGGTGGGGACCGGCCCCGGAACCGGGCAGTTGGTGGTCAGGGCCCAGCATTGTCCGGAGGCGTTGGAGGCGACGTCGAAGAGCGCCTGGTGCGTCAGGCCCAGCTTCTCGCCCAGCACAAAGGCTTCGCTGACCGCGATCATGGAGACCCCCAGGATGAGGTTGTTGCAGATCTTGGCAGCTTGGCCGCCGCCGTGTCCGCCGCAGTGGACCACCCGTTTACCCATCACCTCGAGCAGCGGCCGAACGGCCTCGAAGTCCTCCGGCTCGCCGCCCACCATAAACGTCAGCGTGCCGGCTTCGGCACCCACCACACCGCCGGAGACCGGGGCGTCCACAGCCCGGTGGCCGGCCGCAATGGCGAGCGCCGAGGCTTCCCGTGCCTCGTCCACGTTGATGGTGGAGCAGTCCAGGAACATGGTGCCGGGCTTCGCCTCCGCCAGCAGGCCCGGCTGTCCCTCCGCGCCGCGGTAGGTGTCCAGCACGTGCTGTCCGCTGGGGAACATGGTCAGGACGACGTCGGCACCGGCGATGGCGTCCAGCGGACTGGCCACCGTGGGAACACCGTGTTTTTGGGCGGCGTCGAGGGCGGCGGGGACCACGTCGAAGCCAGCCACTGTGTAGCCGGCCCGGACCAGGTTCACTGCCATCGGCCCGCCCATGTGGCCCAGGCCCAGGAAAGCGACGGTGATTTGTTCAGGCATTGTCCGGCTCCTTTGTGTGCAGGTTGAGCTCCCGGTCCCCCAGCGGCGCGAAGAACCGTTCCACGTCCGTCGCGTGCACCTCGTGCAGCGTGGCCGGCTTCCATTGCGGCGTACGGTCCTTGTCCACCACTTGCGCGCGGATCCCTTCGCGGAAGTCCGGCGCCGCCAGGAACCGAAGCCCTACCCGGTATTCCTGCGCCAGTGCTTCGTCCAGCGTCAGTCCCTTGGCCCGGCGGAGGGACTCCAGGGCCACCTTCACGGCGGTGGGCGACTTCGCTTCGATGATGGTGGCGGCCTCGGCGCCAGGCTCCCCGCCCTGCGCCCCGTCCACGGTCCGCAGGCGCCGGACGATGTCCTCCACGTCATCGCTGGCATAGGCTGCGTCGATCCAGTCGCGCTGCGTCTCCAGCCCGGAGGGCGGCGGGTCCTGGGCAAAGCGTACGACGGCGGCTACCGCACTTTCGTGTTCGAGCGCGGCCGCCAGCTCCGGCAGGCTCCCCGACGGGACAAAGTGGTCCGCGAGGCCCAGGAACAGCGCATCCGCCCCGGTCAGGTGCGCGCCGGTCAGGGCCGCATGGGTACCCGACTCCCCAGGGGACTTCGCCAGCAACCAGGTCCCGCCGACGTCGGGCACAAACCCGATGGTGGTCTCCGGCATCCCCGTCCGGGTCCGTTCAGTGACCACACGCACTGAGCCGTGCGCGGAAATCCCCACGCCGCCGCCCAGCACCAGTCCGTCCATAAAGGCCACATAAGACTTGGGGTACGCGGCAATCAGGGAGTTCAGCCGGTATTCGGCCTGCCAGAAATCAGCCGTTTCCGTCCCGCCGCCAAGGATGTCCCGGTAGATCGCCACAATGTCGCCCCCGGCGCAGAGGCCCCGCTCGCCGGCGCCGTACACCAGGACGGTGGCCACGCCGTCGTCGTCCGCCCAGGCGGTGAGCTGCTCCAGCATGGCGGCCACCATGCCGGCGTTCAGGGCGTTGACGGCTTTAGGCCGGTTAAGCGTAATGATGCCCAGGTGGCCGCGGCGTCCGAAGAGCACCTCCGCGGTGCCTGCTTCGGGGGTGCCTGCTTCCGGCGGGCGGCCGGTCATCAGCTGCCTTCCGGCATGATGAAGCTGGCGCCCTGGCGGATCCCGGACGGCCAGCGCGTGGTGACGGTCTTGGTCTTGGTGTAGAAGCGGAACGCATCGGCGCCGTGCTGGTTCAGGTCGCCGAAGCCGGACGCTTTCCAGCCGCCAAACGTGTAATAGGCGATGGGCACCGGGATGGGCACGTTGATACCCACCATTCCCACCTCCACCCGGCTGGCGAAGTCCCGGGCGGCGTCGCCGTCGCGGGTGAAGATGGCCACGCCGTTGCCGAATTCGTGCTCGGAGCACAGCCGGAGGGCTTCGTCGTAATCGGCGGCGCGGAGCACGCTGAGGACGGGTCCGAAGATTTCCTCCTGGTAGATCTTCATGTCCTTGGTGACGTTGTCGAAGAGCGTGGGTCCCACCCAGAAGCCGTCGTCGTAGCCTTCCACGGTGAGGCCGCGGCCGTCGGCCAGCAAGGTGGCACCCTCGTCCACGCCGGACTGGATATAGCCTTCGATCCGTTCCTTGGCACTCGCCGCCACCACCGGCCCGAAGTCCGAGTCCTTGTCCAGGCTGTGGCCCACCCTGAGGTGTTTGACGCGCTCGGCCAGCTTGGATACGAGCGCGTCCGCGGTCTTCTTCCCCACCGGGACGGCCACGGAAATGGCCATGCAGCGCTCGCCGGCGGAGCCGAAGCCGGCGCCGATCAGGGCGTCGGCGGCCATGTCCAGGTCCGCGTCGGGCATGATCACCATGTGGTTCTTGGCCCCGCCGAAGCATTGGGCGCGCTTCCCGTGGGCAGCGGCGGTGGCGTAGATGTACTGTGCGATGGGCGTTGAGCCCACAAAGCCGATGGCCTTCACACGCGGGTCCTCCAGCAGCGCATCAACGGCTTCCTTGTCCCCGTTGACCACGTTGAACACCCCGTCCGGCAGCCCGGCCTCGGTGAACAGTTCGGCCAGGCGCAAGGGAACCGAAGGGTCCCGTTCGGAGGGCTTGAGGATGAAGGCATTGCCGGCGGCGAGGGCCGGGCCGGACTTCCACAAGGGGATCATGGCCGGGAAGTTGAACGGGGTGATGCCCGCGACTACCCCGAGTGGCTGGCGAAGCGAGTGGACGTCGATGCCTGCACCGGCGTCGTCGGAGAATTCTCCCTTAAGCAGGTGCGGGGCGCCCGCCGCGAACTCCACCACTTCAATGCCGCGCTGGATATCGCCCTTGGAATCGGCGAAAGTCTTCCCGTGTTCGGAAGACAGCAGCGTTGCCAGTTCATCCATGTTCTCGTTGACGAGGTCAACGAACTTAAGCAGGATCCGGCCGCGGCGCTGCGGGTTCATGGCGCCCCACTGGACCTGCGCTTTCTCCGCGGCGGCCACCACGTTCCGGACCTCCTCCCCGCTGGCCAGGGGCAGGCGCGCCTGGACTTGGCCCGTGCAGGGGTCAAAAACGTCACTGAAGCGGCCGGAGGTCCCCGTCACCCGTTGGCCGTCCACGTAATGGGATAGTTCGCGCACCATGATGGAATGCTCCTTCGCATGTGATCCAGGTCATCTCTGCAAGCGAATATACTCGGACTTCCTACTAAATTCCAGACTGTCCCGAACCCTCGTGGCGCACGCTGTCGCCGTCGCCGCCATTTTGTTGCGGCACCCCGTCCTGGGGCACTTTGACCCGTATCCGGGGCGCCGCTGCACGATTCAACAGCGTGTCTGCGCCATAGTGCCCCGTTTCTGCGGGCACCGGCCGACAGGCTGACCGGAACCGACCCCGCCGACGCCCCGGCAACGCCTCCGGGCAACAAGTTCGGTAAGTTAGGGACTGTGAAGATTGCTACCTGGAATGTGAACTCCCTCCGTGCCCGCGCCGACCGTGTGGAGGCCTGGCTGCAGCGCAGCGATTGCGACGTCCTGGCCATCCAGGAGACCAAATGCAAGGACGAAAACTTCCCGTGGGAGCTGTTCGAACGCATGGGCTACGAGGTGGCCCACTTCGGTGTGAGCCAGTGGAACGGGGTTGCCATCGCGTCCCGGGTTGGCCTGGAGGACGTGGAGCGCACGTTCCTGGACCAGCCTCCGTTCGGCAAGGAAGGCAAGGACCCCGTCCAGGAAGCCCGCGCGATGGCTGCCACGTGCGGCGGCGTCAGGGTCTGGAGCCTCTACGTGCCCAACGGCCGCTCCCTGGACGACGAACACATGCCGTACAAGATCAAATGGCTCGAATCCCTCAAGGACCACGCCCAGAGCCTGGTCGCGGCGAACCCGGACGCACAGGTTGCGCTGATGGGCGACTGGAACATCGCGCCCCTGGATGAGGACGTCTGGGACATCGACCTCTTCCTGTCCCAGGGCCATACCCACGTCAGCCCGCCGGAGCGCGCGGCTTTCCACGCTTTTGAAGGGGCGGGCTTCACCGACGTGGCACGCCAGTACACGCCCGGTCCCGGCGTGTACACCTACTGGGATTACACCCAGCTGAGGTTCCCCAAGAAGGAGGGGATGCGCATTGATTTTGTCCTTGGCTCCCCCGCCTTGGCGGCCCGCGTCACGGGCGCATCGATCGACCGCGAGGAACGCAAGGGCAAGGGCGCCTCGGATCACGCCCCCGTTCTGGTGGACCTGGCGGACTGATGGCTGCAGCCGGGGCCCAGGAAGGGAGACTGTAATGACGGGAAACCTCTACAGGGGTCAGGCTGGCTTGCCGTTCTCCTCCACCCTGCGCGTTTACGAACCGCTGGAGGCCTTCCCGGAAGGACAGCAGGACGCCATCCGGACCGCCGGTGCCCGCACGGCCTCCCGGGCCGCCGTCGAAAACGCCGAACTGCTGGCCTCGCTGGGCCGGATCACCCGCTCCGGCGGGGACCCGTTCCCCACCGGGCGGACGGATCTGGTCCGGGTGACCAGCATTCCCGGCGTCCCACCCGGGCCGACCCGGCAGGCAGGGACGTCCGACGCCGGTGCTGCCGCCGGCCCCGGTGCTGCCGCCGGCCCGGGTGCCGAAGCCGGCCTGGGCACCGGGATAGGCTCCAGTTCCGGACCTGGGCCTGACGCTGGGGGCGCTGGGAGCGACGCCGGGACCGGGCGCGTCCTGCTGTACTGCCCCAGCCAGCTGGTCCTGCGCGCCGGCCTCGCTGCGAATGCGCTCATGGAAGGCATCCACGGCCCGCTGGCCGAAATGCTGATTCCGGAAGAGCAGCGGGACAAGCACCAGGAGCGGATCGACCAGGTCAAAGCCCGTGACGGCGCCATCCGCGTGCATAGCCGCGCCTCCACCTGGGGCATCCCCTTCAGCTGGTTCTCGCTGTTTATGGAAAGCGACCATAAGGACGTGGTGGAATCGGGCGGGCGCATCCTCACCGTCAGGGTGTGGGCTCCCATCACCGAAGCCATGGAGCGGGCACGGTACGCCGTGGCCCACCTGGCGCTGGCCGCCCCGGACCTGGACATGCTGGACGACCTCGCCCAGCTGACCGTATGGCTGGAGCTGTTCCACGTCAATTCCATGGTGGAACTCGACTACGGCGCCGTGGCGGACAAGGTGTACCCGGACGAGTCGCCCATGGACATCCGGCTGGGCATTGAATGCCTGGCCGAGGGCGATATGACGGGCGCCGCGGCGGCCTACCGCCGGCTGGCTTCACGCTGGATTCCCATCCGGCAGCTCGCCCGCGCGTCCTGACCGCTGCCTCGTGACGGCGGCTTCCCGGCCACGGCTTCCTTGCTGGGATGCTACGCAGTGCCTCCTCAGGAAGGAGGCGGCGCCGTCGTACGCCTGACGATGAGCTGGTGGGGCGCGACGGCGGACTGGACCGCCCCGACCGTGCCGTCCAGTTCATCGAGGAGCATCTTGGTGGCCAGCTCGGCCTGTTCGTCCGGCCGCTGTCCCACTGTGGTCAGGCCCATCGCGTCGGAGAAATCGTGGTCATCGATCCCCACCACCGAGAGGTCCTCGGGGACCCGTACGCCTACGCGGGTGGCTTCGAAGATGACGCCCATGGCCATTTCGTCGGACGCGCAGAAGATGGCGGTTGGCTTGGGGCCCGGCCGGGCCCAGAGGCGCCGGAAGGCCTCCTGTCCGCTGCGGACCGTGAAGTCTCCCCATTCGTCCCACTCGGGGCGGGTGGCCAGCCCCGCTCCTGCCATGACGTCCTTGAAAGCCAGGATCCGCACGCGGGGAACGTCGAAGTTAAGGTCCGTTTCGTCGTCGCCGTGCAAGAGGGCAATATCCCGGTGGCCGAGGTCGATCAGGTGCCGGACGGCGGTGGAAGCGGCCGCGTAGTCGTCGATGCCGACGTACGCGCACTCCTCCACATGGCCGCCCACCACGATCAGCGGGATATCAATCTTTTGCAGGTGGTCCAGTTCCTCGTGGCTGAGCGCCATACAAAGGACAAGCAAGGCGTCAATCTGCTTATAAACCATGGTCTTGCTGAAAAGGCGTTCACGGTTGCTGCCGTGACCGCCCAGGTTGAAGAGCGAAAGGTTGTAGTGGCGGGCGTGGAGTTCGCGGTCCGCGCCCTCAATGGCCTTGGAGAAGAACCAGCGGCTCACGAACGGGGCCAGGACGCCAATGGTCTTGGTGCGGCCGGTGGCCAGTCCTGACGCCGACGACGACGCCACATAACCCAAAGCACCCGCCACCTCGAGGATCTTCTCCCGGGTGGCGGGCGAAACCCTTGGAAGCCCGCGCACGGCCCGGGAAACGGTGGCAGTGGATACACCGGCGGCTGCTGCCACGTCCTCAATGCTGACGCCGCTGTGGCCACCCCGTTGAGACCTCTCAGCCATGCGTGCCACCGTTTCCCCTTATCGACTGTCCGCAGAAGCCTAATGGCTCGCTGCGGAATTGCCCCCTCGCGCGTACCGGGGCAACGTATATGACGGAGCAGCCGTCAGCCTCGGCGCGTCGCCGTCCTCCTGGGAAGGCGCCTGCGCAGCCTGATCATCCCGTACAGCGCCAGCAACATGGCGAGCAGGCCGACCGCCCAGCCCAAGGCGGGCTGGGCCGTCACCTCCATCCAGACGGTGACCACCAGGAGCACCACCGCCCAGAAGCCGAGGAATCCGATGATGATGTCGAAGTCCTCGCCCGAGCGGACACGGCGGTGTTCGCGCCGTACGTTGCCGAGATCGGACTTTTCGCTCACGGCTCCACCGTCACTTGACCGCACCGGCGGTGAGGCCCGCCACGATCTTGCGCTGGAAGACGAGTACCAGGATCACCAGCGGAATGGTGACGATGGTTCCTGCGGCCATGATGGCTGTGTAGGGAATCTGCATCGGCTGCGCGCCGGCGAAGTTCGCAATTGCCACTGTGACCGGCTGCGTCGTGTCATTGGAGAGCTGGCTAGCGATGAGGAATTCGTTCCAGGAGGAGATGAATGCCAAAATCGCCGTGGTAAAGATGGCCGGTGCCGCGAGCGGCATGATCACCTTCCGGAAAGCCTGCCCCTGCGTACATCCGTCCACGCGTGCTGACTCCTCGAGTTCCCACGGCATTTCGCGGAAGAAGGACGTCATGGTGTACACGGTCAGCGGTAGCACAAACGAGATGTTCGGAATGATCAGCGCCTGATAGGTCCCGATCCAGCTGATCGTGGTGAACAGCTGGAACAGCGGGGTGATGAGGGCGACGCCGGGGAACATTGATGCCCCCAGGATGAAGCCCAGCACCAGGAACTTGCCCCGGAAGTTCAGCCGTGCCAGCGCGTACGCCGCAAAGACGCCGATCACCAGCGAGATGATGGTGACCACAAGCCCGATGAACACACTGTTCAGCAGCGCCTGGCCGAAGCGGTTTCCGAATGAAGTATCGAATGCCGTGTTGAAGTTATCGAGCGTGACGTGCGAGGGCAGAAGCGAGGTGTCGTAGGTATAGGCGACTTCCCGGAAGGCCGTCACCACCATCCAGTAAGCGGGAGCGAGGCACCAGATCAGAATGACCGCGGCGCTGATGTAGGTACGCCCCTGCGCCCATTTCTCCCGGTTCTGGGCCGTCTTCCGGCCCTTGTCCTGCTGGGCGCGGAGGGCCGTCGTTGCGGTGGTCATTTCTTACCCTTACCCGTGCCGGTCTGCTGCTCCACGACGTTCGCCCCAAGGAACCGAACGAAGATGAAAGCGACAAGGAAGATGATGATGAAGGTGATGGTGGACAATGCGGCGGCCGCGTTGAACCCTTGCCTGATCTGGTTGATCACCAGGATGGACAGCGTAGTGGTGTTGTTGGCGCCGCCGGTCAGGATGTACGGAAGGTCGAACATGCGCAGGGCGTCCAGGGTGCGGAAGAGGATTGCAACCATGAGCGCCGGCTTCACCAGCGGAAGCGTGATCATCCGGAAGCGCTGCCATGCAGATGCACCGTCCACCTTTGCCGCCTCGTAGACCTCGGCCGGGATCATCTGCAGGCCCGCCAGGATCAGCAGGGCCATGAACGGTGTGGTCTTCCAAACATCGGCGATGATGACCGCCCACTTGGCTGGCCATTCGCTGCCAGTCCACAGAATCGTGGTGTTGAACATCTTGTTCGCGATGCCCTCAAAAGCAAAGATGAAGAACCACAGCTTGGCCGTCACTGCCGTGGGGATCGCCCACGGGACCAGCACTGCGGCACGGACCATACTGCGGCCTTTAAAGGTCCGGGCCATGATGATTGCCATCCAGAAGCCCAGCACGGTTTCCAGCGTTACGGTGACGATCGTGAAGAAAAACGTGGTGGCCGTGGCCGACCAGAACTGCGAGCCAAGGGTTCCGGGCGGGCATGAGAGTGTTCCGCCGCCGGGCGCCGCGCACTGCTGGGAAAGCCAGTTGACGTAGTTCTGGATGCCTGCCGGGCCGCCGGCGGTGAACAGTCCCGTGACGGGGTCAAGGCCGGCGTCCTTCTGGAAGGACATCACGATGGCACTGATGATCGGATAAATGATCACGATGCCGAGGGCGATGATGGTGGGGGCCAGGAGCCAGGAAGCCCACCGGCCCTGGCTTGCAATCCTGTTGTCCTCGCCTACACCCTTGGGCGCGTGGTGGACTGGGGTCCGGCCCGACGCCGGTGACTTGACCGGCGTCGGGCCTACTTCGGTTGCCATGGCTGAACTACGATCCTGCGCCAGCAGACTCGATGGACTTCTGCATGTCAGAAAGCGCCTGTTCCACGGGCTTCTCGCCCTTGATGGCCGCGTACGCGTTTTCCTGGATGGCCTTGGTGACGGCCGGGTAGAACGGCGTAACGGGGCGCGGCACAGCGTTGGAAAGTGACTCCTTCAGGACCGGCAGGTACGGAAGCTTGGCCACGAGTTCCTTGTCATCGTAGAGCCGGGTCAGGACCGGAGCGAGTGACCCCTGCGTGGCGTAGAACTTCTGGGTTTCCTCGGACATGATGAACTTCATGAAGTCCAGCGCCGTGGCCTTGTTCTTTGAGTAGACGCTCATTCCCACGTTGTGGCCGCCGAGGGAGGAAGCACCGGGGCCGGACTTGCCGGGAAGCGGAGCCAGGCCGAGCTTGTCCTTGACAAGGGAGGAAGCTTCGGTGGTTGCCAGTTTGTAGACGTATGGCCAGTTGCGGTGGAACAGCAGCTTGCCTTCCTGGAATGCCTGGCGGCCCAGCTCTTCCTTGTACGTGATGGCTTCCTTCGGGATGTTTCCATCCGCATAAGCCTTGGCAAGGGTTTCCAGGCCGGCCTTGGCACTCGCCGTGTTCAGGCTGGGCTTGCCGTCCTTGTCCAGGACGGACCCGCCGGCGGAGTTGATGGCCTCGGACGCGTTCACCGTCAGGCCTTCATACTGCGCGTACTGGCCGGCGAAGCAGCCGATGTTGTTGGCTTTGGCGATGGAGCACATGCTCATCATTTCGTCCCACGTCTTCGGCGGCGTGGGTACGAGGTCCTTACGGTAGTAGAGCATCCCGCCGTCGGAGCTTTGCGGAGCCGTGTATAGCGTGCCCTTGTACGTCGCGCCGTCGACGACAGGCTTCAGGACATCGTCCGTTTTCACTGCCATCTTGTCCTTGAGCGGCTGCAGCCAACCCTTGGCCGCGAACTCGGCGGTCCATACGAGGTCAACGCTCATGACGTCGTAGTTGACGTTCTTCGCCTGGAAGTTCTGGACGAGGTCATCGTGCTGCTGGTCCGCGCTCTCGGTCTGCTCTTTGAAGGTGACCTTTTCGTTGGGGTGGGCGGCGTTCCACTTTTCGATCAGGGGACGGACAACGTTGCTGTTGTCCTTGCCCTGTACATAGGTGATGGGCCCGCGGCCCTCGAGGTTGGCGTCGGCATCTGTGCCGCCGCCGCCGGTGGTTCCGCCGCCTCCGCCGCCGCCGCAAGCCGAGAGCGTCAGGGCCAGGATGCCGGCAGTTGCTGCCGGGAGTAAGAATTTACGGGATTTCATTGCTTGAGGCTCCTCGCTGAGTGACAAGAAAAAACTGAAGTGCGCTTGATGTGGTGACCATCACACTAGTAACGTTGCGGTGAGAAATGCAAGCGTTTACATCAAACCGTTACCTGATAGGGAACCAAATGCTCCGTCCGTACGTTCCTACCCCCGGATCCGCCCTTACCTCATGGTGGGCCAGTGCCGTGGTATACCAGATCTACCCGCGCTCCTTCGCGGACGCCGACGGCGACGGCATGGGCGATCTCCGCGGAGTGACGGCGCGTTTGCCTTATCTGCGGCGTTTGGGCGTGGACGCCGTGTGGCTTTCACCGTTCTATAAGTCACCCCAAGCTGACGCGGGTTACGACGTAGCCGACTACCGGGAAGTTGACCCGCTTTTCGGCACCTTGACCGACTTCGATGCCATGTTGCAGAAAGCTCACAGCCTGGGGCTGAAAGTCATTGTGGACCTTGTTCCAAACCACACCTCGGACGAGCACGTCTGGTTTCGGAAAGCCCTGGCTTCCCCGCCGGGATCCGCACAGCGGGACCGCTACATTTTCCGTCCGGGCAAGGACGAGGTCCCCGCTTCCGGCGATGGCAACCTGGCACCCAACAACTGGAAATCGATCTTCGGCGGCCCGGCGTGGAGCCGGGTCACCGAGGCCGACGGCGGCCTCGGTGAATGGTTTCTGCATCTTTTCGATACCAAACAGCCGGACCTCAACTGGGACAACGCGGAGGTCCGGGAGGAGATGCGGTCTGTGATGCGCTTCTGGCTGGACCGTGGAGTGGACGGCTTCCGGGTGGACGTTGCACACGGAATGGTCAAGGAAGAGGGCCTTCCCGATTGGGATGGGGTGGCAGCAATGGTGGAGGGCACTTCCGAAGCGGCTCCCGGGTCCCAGCGCACGCTGCCAGGCGAAGCTCCGGGAGCGCATTCGGACGCGCAGGAACCACACCGTTCGGTGTCACCGCTGTATCCACCCTCGCCGTTCTTTGACCAGGACGGCGTCCATGACATCTACCGCGACTGGAACCGTCTCCTCGCCGCCTACGGTGGAGACCGCATGCTGGTTGCGGAGGCCTGGGTGGAACCGGCGGAGCGGCTGGCCCGGTACATACGCAAGGACGAAATGCAGCAGGCCTTCAACTTCGATTTCCTCCTGGCCGGCTGGGATGCTGCGCGCATGGCCCAGGCCATCGAGGCGTCCTTGAACGCTGCAGCTTCGGTGGGAGCGCCGTCGACCTGGGTCCTGAGCAACCACGACACCGTCCGGCACACCACCCGGTTCGGGCTGAAGGATCCCACCACCTTCCCTAAGGGCATCGCCGCGAAAGACGAACAGCCTGACGCAACCCTGGGGCTGACGCGCGCCCGCGCAGCCACCTTAGTCTCTTTGGCGCTGCCAGGGTCCGCCTACATCTACCAGGGCGAGGAACTGGGGCTACCGGAGCACACCACGCTGCCGGATGAGGCCCGCCAGGACCCCACCTTCTTCCGGACCAACGGTGCGGAAATCGGCCGCGACGGCTGCCGGGTGCCTCTCCCCTGGAAAGCGGATGAGCCCGGTTACGGCTTCGCCGAGGCGTTCGCCACTGCCCCCCCGCTGTCCGACGGCGATGCGTCCGACGGCGGCGCCGGTCACCGCGGGTCTGCGGGCAGTACGCCTGCCGCCCCGTGGCTCCCCCAGCCCGATTCCTTTGGCGAGCTGGCGGCAGACCGGCAGGACGGCGTCCCAGGTTCCGCTCTGGAGCTGTACCGTTCAGCGCTGGAGATGCGCGCAACCCACGGCCTGGGGTCCGGAACCTTCCAATGGGCTGACATCCATCAGCCCGCGCAAGGCATACTGGCGTTCCATAACGGTAACGTCCTGGTTCTGGCCAACCTCGGCACACGCCCTGTCCGGATTCCTCAAGGGTTCTTGGTTGCGCTGTCCAGCGACCCCCAATCTCCGGCGTCGCGGGCCGAGGTGGCGCCGGACTGCACGGCCTATCTGCTCGCCGGCTAATACGGGGCGGACTCGGGGCGAAACTTAAAGGCCGCTACCTGATGGTCGGCACAAAAAAAGGACACCGCACTCCTTTGGGGAGCGCGGCGTCCTTTCAGGTGTGTCTCTTTCAGAAAGGCTGAGACGCCAGCTTATCTGGCGCTCTTGAACAGCCCGGCGATCTTGGCGCCCAGGCCCTTCACGTTTTCGGCGACGCCACCGGCCAACTCCTTGGCGTTTTCGGTAACGTCACCAGCCAGTTCTTTGGCGTTCCCGGCCACGTCTCCGCTGAAGAACTCCTTGACGTTCCCCGTGGCCTCGCCTGCGAACTCCTTGGCTTTCCCGGCTGCGCCTTCGATTCCGTCTTTGGCCGCTCCGCTGCCATTTACTTCTTCGCTCATGCTGTTCTCCTTGGTTTCCCGGCAATTCCATCCGGACGGTGGGTGCCCCGGTGACAGACGATGTCCGTCTGCATCGGGAAGATCAGTTGTTCCCCGCATCACACTAATCCCATTGGTCCCACTGTGTGCAACACCTTGGGCGGCCTCGAGTCACGATGGCTCATTGACATGACAGCAGCGGCTGGCGCGAGGTAGTGCGGTCGAAGGAAAATGAACACTAACGGACGCGTTCGGCCCGGCTGAACCGTGTCCTGGCCCCGGCGCCGATGTGGATCAGGACGGGTGTCTGTTTTCCCACCACCTGGTCCAAGGCATCCACGAGGGCAGAGACCTCGGCCGCCAGAAGGTGCGGCGCCACGCCCTGGCGCGGCTGGAGCCGGATTTTCAAGGCCGGGCTGCCCTGGACATCGTAGGTTGCCACCGTGGCACCCGCCAGATCGGGCCGTTCAGCCAAGGCGTGCTTCAATGCCTGTTCGGCCACTCCCCCGCTGATCCGCACGTCTCCGGCCACAGTCCCGGGATCGTACTCGGCCACAAGCAGGTTGCTCCGGCCTTTGCCCTGCTGCGCGATCCAGGCAACCATCAGCCCGATCAGAATCACCAGGGCAAGGGCCATCACAATCCAGAGCCAGCTTTCCGGCCGTCCCGGAATGCGGGTGTTGTCGAAGGCCTGGTTAAGGCTGTTCCAGGCGGATCCGGACCAGGCATGCCACCAGGTTCCCACGGCTGGAACGGTGGCCAGCAGGACGAGCAGGATGCCCACGGCGAGCAGCTTGAGTCCGAGGATGCCCAGCAGGATCCTGTTGAGGAGTGAGGGTGTGGCCGTCATGCTCCGATCACTCCTATGGTGGAAATGTTGACGCGGACGTCAGGCACCGGGACCAGTGACATCCCGCTGAGTTCGTCCTGGACCGCGGCCAGCACCGCCGTTTCGGCCACTGGAACCCCTGAGGTGGGGCGCACGTTCACGATGACCTGCCGCCGGGACACCACCACCATGACCTGTTCCGGGGTGACATTGGCGGCGAGCCGTGCGCTGCGCGCCAGGGCGGAGGCGATGACCTCGTCGTCGACCACCACGGCGGACGAACCACCGGTGCCGTTCAGCACGTGCCGGGCGCGTCGTCCCGGCAGGACGGCGTTGAGCAGGAAAAACAGTCCGACCATGGCTACTACGGCGCCGCTGGCACCGAGCAGCAACGGCGGGATGCCCGCCGGAAGTGCAACGATGCGCTCCGCCGCCAGTTGTGGTTCGATCAGCCAGGCCGGCTGTCCGATGGCGTGCACGGCCGATTCGAGAAGACCGTAGCCGGCCAGCCCCATCACCAGGACGGCTGCCAGCGTTGCCACTGCTGCCCGCGGGGAATGGGTTTCCCGGTAGACGACCCTGCGCATGTCGGGTTGCCGGTCAGGCCGGGCGCGGCTTGCTTGCCTCGAATCCGCCCAGTCCTGGTCAACTGATCCACCGCTCACTGGACCCTGCCTCCCTCGATCGGCTTCACGCCACTGATGCGGATGTCCACCCTGCTGAGACGGGCACCGCTGAGGGCTGTAACCGTCGAAAGGATCCTGGATTTAGCAGCGACCGTCCGGTCCCAAATGGAACCGCCGAACGCGGTGACCCGGCCGGCGTCCCTGAGCACGGTAGCCAGCGGCGGGATCCTGATCGGTGACACCAGCGACAGAGCCAGCAGGCCGTCGTCGTCCGCCCAGTCCGCCCGGACATCGTGGGGATCCACACCGAGGGCTTCCGCGGCCGCCGTCCTGGCAAGGCTGGTCAGGGCCTGCGTGCTGATGCGGTTGTGTCCGCTCAGGACCTGCCCCGCGAAGGGTGCAGCTGACGTCATGACGAGGAGCGCCGGCCGGTGATGGCATCCAGGACGCCGCGCAGGTCCAGTTTCCCTTCCGCAGCGCGGCCCAGGAGGGCGCCTATGGCCATAAAGAGGAGCGAGACCAGGAAGCCCCACAGCCCGAACTGGAAGGACATAAACGCCACGAATGCTCCCATGCCGATGCCCACAACGGTCAGGTTCACAGCAGTGCCTCCCTCTCGGCGACGCCAAGGGCTCCGGCCTTCGCCGGCGGCGCCACATAGACATCGGTTATTTCGACGTTCACTTCAATGACCTGCAGGCCGACCAGTTCCTCGACCGCGCGGTAAACGGCTGATCTGACCTGATCTGCCAGGGATTGCAGCGGCGTGCCGTAGGAGGCCACCAGGCTGATGTCCACCGCCACCTGCGTCTCGCCGACTTCGGCCCGGACCCCGGCAGCATGGTCCGAACTGCCGACGGCGTCCCGGAAGGCTCCCAGCGCACGGGACGGGGCCGAGCCCAATGAGTAGACGCCGGGCACGGCACGGGCTGCGATGCCGGCAACTTTTGCCACGGCGGTCTCAGCGATCACGGTGCGGCCATGCCCGGGTACGGGCGCCTGGCTGGCGGCGTGGTGGCTGGTAGCAAGCCGGTGCTCGACGCCCGCATCGGGTTGTGGATTCTGGTATTCCATCAGACACGTCCCCTTCTGTTGTTCCCAACCCTATCCCCTGCGTGTTGGAACGCGGGGGATACCCGCGGCAAGTCAGGACAGCTTCCGGCCGGTCAGCGAAAATCCGGCTTTACCGCCTTCGCTGAACACCGAAGCATCCGTGTTGGGCCAGTCCGGCAGGAAGAGATCTGTGATGACCGTGCCGCTTTCGGGGGCGAATACTTCCACTGATGAGGTGTCCAGCAGGATCCGCAGCTTCGGTTTTCCGTCCACCAGTGGCACCCCCACCTGGTGGTAGGGGCTGAACTTGTCCGAAAAGTTTGAGGTCCCTGCCGGGGACCGGTCAACCGTCAGCGTGCCGGACTGCGCCTGATAACTGATCTTGAGCCCGCGCAGTTCGATTCCTGCCTCCGCACCACCGTCCGGCGTCAGTTCCACGTCCAGGAGTTGGGACCTCGAGGAGAAGTCCTCCCCCAGCGGCTTGCTGCCATCGGCAACGGTGAGTTGCCGCTCGGCGGAAGCTCCGCTGGACAAAACTCCAGCAGGGACGGCGGCGATGGACGAGCGCAAGGCGGGCTTGCCGCCGTCGTCGTTGCTGCTGCCGCTGCCCCTGGAAAGCGTCAGCTCGCGGGGAATTGCCATGGCGCCGCGCCAGGGGGTGGTGGGCATCTTCTGGGCGTAGTCCCAGTTCCCCATCCAGCCGAAGAGGACGGGCTTGCCGCCGGGGGCGCCGGAAATGGTGGTGGCCGCGTAGAAATCCGCGCCGTAGTCCACCCATTGGTGGTCCTCCAGCGGAGCGTCCGGACTGGCGGCACCCTCGGCGCGGAACGTCACGCCGTCGAAGTCTCCCGAGAAGTACTGCATACCTGAACCGCCGGCTATGCCGCCCGGGTTGATGCTGAGGAGCATGACCCAGCGCCGCTCGTTCGTCCCTTACACGGGAACCTCCAGGAGTTCGGGCATTTCCCACAGTCCGCCCTGTGCGCCTACCCCGGAAAAGTCGCTGAGGAAGTCCCAGTGCAGCAGGTCCTTGGACTTATAGATCTTCACCACGTGGTCGTCGGCCACGACCGTGGTCATGACCCAATAGTGTCCCGGCTCGTACCAGGTGACTTTGGGGTCGCGGAAGTTCTGCGAAGAGGGCTGCAGATCCACGACGGGATTACCCTGGTACCGGTGTCCACCACGATGGAGCCGGAGAAGATTCCCTCAGTCTCCGTGGCCTCCATGGCCCCCGGCTCTTCCACCCAGTGCACCAGATCCGTGCTGGTGGAATGGCCCCAGGACATGTTGCCCCAGTCGTTGCCCTTCGGGTTGTACTGGTAGAACGCGTGGTAGGTGCCGTCTTCGTACACCAGGCCGTTGGGATCATTCATCCAGTTCTTTGACGGCGTCAGGTGCGCGGCCGGTCGCCAGGGCTCGCTGGCCGACGGCGATCCGGCACTTTGGCCGGACCCCTCACCGGGGCGGTTCCCGGCGTCGGGATTCCCGTCGTGATTCTGCGAATCAGGGGTGCAGCCAGCGGCGGTCACCGCCAGGAGCAGGGCGACGACGGCGGACAGCGCCGGTCGGCCGGACCTGCGTCTGTCCGAGCTGCTGTGGTGCGGCCGGGAAGCGGTGAAGAAAACATGGGAGTGGGCCCGGGGCCGTTTTGGCGTCGCAAAGGGCCGCCACGGAGCAATCGATGATGTGGTTAAAGAAGAAAAGCACCAGCTCCGAAGAACTGATGCTTCCCAGTGGTGGCTCCGACCGGCGTCGATCCGGTGACCTTTCGATTTTCAGTCGAACGCTCTACCAACTGAGCTACAGAGCCTAGGTGACAAGTCACCTTGACCACCGGAATTTCTTCCGGCAATCAGAGCGACCCTGACGGGACTTGAACCCGCGACCTCCGCCGTGACAGGGCGGCGCGCTAACCAACTGCGCTACAGGGCCTTGATTTTTATGCTTCGCGGCATGGCTACCGCTTTTTTCAAGGCTTCCAGCCTACCAGACGTTTTCAGCCTGCCAGACCAGTTCCTTGCGTACCCCCAACGGGATTCGAACCCGTGCCGCCGCCGTGAAAGGGCGGTGTCCTAGGCCGCTAGACGATGGGGGCCAGAACCCGTTCGGCACAAAATAAAAGGCTTCGAGCCGTGGCTCTCAGTCTTGTCGTTTGCAGTTGCTCCGAACTGGACTCTAAAACTATAGGGCCTCGGTGGGAATAACTCAAAATCGGCTCGCAGACACCTGACTGATGCGGCCGGAACAGGCGAAGATGGACAGATGGATGCCGTCGCCGCACTCAATGAAATTGCTTTCTGGTTGGAACGGGAACGCGCTGCCACGTTCAAGGTCCAGGCCTTCCGGAAGGCGGCCGGGATTATCGCCGGGCTTGACCCTTCCGAGGTGGCAGCCCGGGCCCGGGACGGCAGGCTCAAGAGCATGAAGGGCATCGGCGACAGAACCTACCAGGTGGTCCGGCAGGCCGTGGACGGCGAGGTGCCCGAGTACCTTGAGGATCTTCGCCAGCGCAGCGGGGCGCCTCTGGCGGACGGTGGGGCCGAGCTCCACGCGGCACTCCGGGGCGACCTCCACAGCCATAGCGACTGGTCCGACGGCGGCTCCCCCATCCAGCTCATGGCAGACGCCGCCCGCCTGCTGGGCCGCGAGTACCTGGCACTGACAGACCACTCCCCCAACCTGACCATCGCCAACGGACTCAGCGCCGAGCGCCTAACCGAACAGCTTGACGTTGTGGCCGCCATCAACGACGCCTCCGCAGTTGACGGCGAAGAGGACGGATTCCGGCTCCTGACCGGCATCGAGGTGGACATCCTGGAATCCGGCGAACTGGACCAGTCGCCGGAGATGCTGGACCGGCTGGATATTGTGGTGGCCAGCGTCCATTCCAAGCTTCGGGCGGACCGCGCCACCATGACCCAGCGGATGCTCCAGGGCATCCAGAACCCCCGGACCAATGTGCTGGGCCACTGCACCGGCCGCCTGCTGGAGGGATCCCGTGGCACGCGCCCGCAATCGGACTTCGACGCCATGAAGGTGTTTGCCGCCTGCGCCGAAAACAATGTGGCGGTGGAGATCAACTCGCGCCCCGAGCGGCAGGACCCGCCGGACGACCTGATCCAGCTGGCCCTCGACGCCGGCTGCCTGTTCTCGATCGACAGCGACGCCCATGCTCCGGGCCAGCTCGACTTCCTCCAGTACGGTGCGGCCCGCGCCTCGCACAACCGTGTTCCCGCGGAGCGCATCGTGACCACCTGGCCACTGGAGCGGCTGTTGGAATGGTCGGCCCGGGATTGGCAGAAACTCGACTAGACGTGACCGATTCCCGCCGGCTGCCGGCGTTGCCGCGGGGATAGATTGGCAGCATGGTTTCAAACACCCCCGCCAGGGCAGCAACATCGGCTTCCCGCGCAGCAACATCTACGGCGCTTCGCCCACCGCCTGGCCGTTCCAACGCCCTAGGCGTCGCTGCCGTGGTGGTCACCGTGGTGCTCTGGGCCTCGGCATTCGTGGGGATCCGGGCCATCGGCCCCACCTTCTCCCCCGGCTCCCTGACCCTGGGCAGGCTGGCGGTTGCCGCCGTCGTGCTCGGCGCACTGGTGCTCCCGCAACTGGCCAAAAGCAAGCTGTTGCCGCGGGGCCGCGAATGGTGGCCCATCCTGGGGTACGGCGTGATGTGGTTCGGCGGCTACAACGTGGCCCTGAACGCGGCAGAACACCTGCTGGACGCCGGGACCGCCGCCTTGCTGATCAACGTCAACCCCATCCTGGTTGCCATCATGGCCGGATTCTTCCTCAAGGAGGGCTTCCCGCGCTGGCTGATTATCGGGAGCCTGGTGGCGTTCAGCGGAGTTGCACTGATCGCGCTCGGATCGGGCTCAGGTTCCGGGGAACGTTCGACGGCGGATATGGCGGGCGTGCTGCTCTGCCTCCTCGCCGCTGTGCTCGCCGCCGTCAGCGTCATCATCCAGAAGCCGGTGTTGCGGAAGTTCCCGGCGGGCCAGGCCACCTGGTTCGGCATCATGGTGGGGGCTGTCTGCTGCCTTCCCTTCAGTGGCCAGCTGGTGTCCGAGCTGCAGTCGGCACCGCTGCCGGCGACCCTGGGCCTGGTGTATCTGGGCATCTTCCCCACCGCCATCGCCTTCACCACCTGGGCGTACGCACTGTCCCTGATTGACGCCGGAAAACTGGCGGCCACCACATACCTGGTGCCGGGCACCACCATCCTGATCTCCTGGCTGCTCCTCAGCGAAGTCCCCGCCGTGCTGGGCCTCGTGGGTGGGCTGGTCTGCCTGGTGGGTGTTGGCCTGACGCGCCGCAGGTCCCGGTAAGGGGCTTCATTCAGTCGAGCTGGTGGTGAAGGCCGCGCTGGGCTGAGCTCAGCGAACCGTCGGCCGCGGCACTGCCGTCCCCGCGATGATCGGCGTGGCCAGGGCAACCGCCGGGGCCTCCAACCTGCTGACTTCCGTGAATTCGAACCCGGCTTCGCGGATGGATGCCACCGTGTTCCGGTTGAGGTGGCACCCGGGCGCCACGCAACGGCCCCAAAAACCGTCCAGCCTGTCCTGCCAGCGGGCGGCCCGGCCCTGTCCGCGGACATGTTCCAGCACCGCGAGGGTCCCGCCAGGTTTGAGCACCCTGCGGGCCTCCAACAGGGCAAGCCGCTGATCCGGCACCGAGCACAGAACCAGGGTGAACACGACGGCGTCCGCTGCGCCGTCCGGCAGCGGCAGGTGCTCCGCGTCGGCGTCGGAAATCTCCACCGGAACCGATGACTCCCCGAGTCGGGAGCCCAATCTGGCCCGCATGTAGCGGTCCGGCTCCACGAGGATCACCCGCTCAGCGTGGCGGAAGTGCCGCACGTTGGCCCCGGTGCCTGCGCCGACGTCCACTACTGTTCCTGTCAGCCCGGAAAGCAGCCGCGCACGGCGAGGAGCGAGCTCCCGGCGCTCCACAGAGGCCGACAACGTGTCGTAGGTGGCAGCAAAAAGAAAATGGCGGACGGACATCCGGCTCCTCACTGGGCGGTCAGGGACGGGTTCCAGTATGCGCGCCAACCCGGCTGCGGACTAGAGTCTGCTTATGCCCGCCAACCTGCCGCCCGGTCTGCCCATCATCCCGGACGGCCTGCAAGAGCCGCGTCCGTTTGAGATGTCCGCTGACGATTTCGAGGCCGCCGTCACGGATGCCCTGGGCCTGATCCCCGCCAAGCTTGCGGCGGCCATGGACAACGTGGCGGTGTTTGTCGAGGACGACTACGTGCCCGGCCCGGGCGAGGATCCGGACACCGTTCTGCTGGGCCTTTACGAGGGTGTTCCCTTGACGGAGCGGGATTCATGGTGGGATGCCGGTTCGCTGCCGGACCGGATCACCATTTTCCGCCAGCCCATCCTGGACATCTGCGGGTCCCGCGACGAGGCGATCCAGGAAGTGGCTGTGACGGTGGTCCACGAGATCGCCCACCACTTCGGCATCGACGACCGGCGGCTGCACGAGCTCGGCTGGGACTAGCCTTGTAGGCATGGGACACGACCACAGCCACACACACGGGATCACGGCGACAGGCCGGCACCGCAAACGGCTCATCGCCGTCCTCGCCATCACCTTGGCGGTGGTGGTGGTCCAGTTGGTGGGCGCTGCCCTGTCCGGATCATTGGCCCTGCTGGCGGACGCCGGCCACATGCTCTCCGACGCGGCAGGCGTGACCATCGCACTTCTGGCTGCCTGGATTGCGGGACGCCCGGCGAGCGACCAGCGGACCTACGGCTACCAGCGTGCCGAGGTCCTGGCCGCCCTGGCCAACGCGCTGATCCTGATTGTCATCTCGGTGGTCATCTTCACCGAGGCCATCCGACGGATCGGCTCCGCGCCCGAGGTCCACACCGACATCATGCTCTTCGCCGCCATCCTGGGCGCGGTAGCCAACCTGGTCTCGCTGCTGATCCTGCGCGGCGCACACCAGGACAGCCTGAATGTCCGCGGCGCCTACCTTGAAGTGCTGGGCGACCTGCTGGGCTCAGTCGCCGTCATCGTTGCTGCCCTGGTCATCATGTTCACCGGATACCAGGCCGCAGATACGATCGCCTCCGTGCTCATCGCCCTGATGATCCTGCCGAGGGCCTGGAGCCTGCTGCGCGATGTGGTGGACGTCCTGCTGGAGGCGACCCCCAAAGGCGTGGAGGTGCAGATGATCCGCGAGCACATTCTCAGCGTTGACGGCGTGGTGGACGTCCATGACATCCACATCTGGACGATCACGTCCGGCGTGCCGGTATTTTCGGCCCACGTGGTGGTGGAGGACGGCGTCCTTAATGCCCGCGGCGCCGACCAGCTCCTCGACAAGCTCACCACCTGCCTGGGCTCCCACTTTGACACCGAGCACTGCACTTTCCAGCTGGAGCCCGCCAGCCACTCGGAGCACGAATCGCGCCAGCACGCCTGATCGTCGGGCCGAGTCCGCACGGACTCGGCCCGACACGCCGGACCAGATGTGCCGGAATCGCACTCTTGTTGTTTATGTTATTGATGTGACCAGTGTTGCCAAAGTGCACCTGCTCACGTAGCCTCGGACTGCTGGGAGATCAGCAGAGGGGCTCCTTGTGCCGCCACCAGACCTCGCTCCCCCAGCCTTACTGTGTGCGAGGTTCTGCGAATGGGTTTGACCGGATCCGGCCTGAAGGCCGCCGTGCTGTGCACCGCCGTCGTACTTTTCGGCACCATGACCCTCCCCGCCCAGGCAGCGCCGCTGCAGCAGTCTCCGGCTGTCCAGCGCCCGGCGTCGCCGGAGCTTCCCACCCCGGAGGACATCGCCACAGCCAAGGCGAGTGAACGCGCGACGGCGGATCAGGTCGCCATCATCGAACGCCTCCTCGCAGACGCCACCCGCGCCCAGCAAACCACGTTTGCCTTGTCGCTGCAGGCCAACAACGCCTACGGCGAAGCCCTGGTGGAACTGCAGGACCGCAGGACGGCGGCGGAAGTGGCCACGGCCAAGGCCACCGCCGCGACGCACGAGCAGGACAGGACCCGGACGCAGGTAGGCCAGCTCGCCGGTAACCTCTACCGCAACGGCGGGCTGAGCCCTACGCTGGGCACGTTCGTCAGCGGCAACGCCGAAGCCTTGCACCAGGCCGCGACGCTGGAAGCCATTTCGGCCAGCCGGAGCCGTGCCTTCGAATCCGCCGCATCCGCAGCGTCCGCAGCGCAGTCCCTGACGGCCGCCGCCGACGATACCAACCGGGCCGCTGACGACGCCGCCCAAAAGGCTGAAGCCCGTAAGGAAGAGGCCGAACAAGCCAACGCCACCCAGGCCAAGGCCGTAGCCGAAGCCGCGGCGCAGCGGACAATCCTCGTGGACCAACTCGCACAGCTGCGGAACACTACAGTGGCCCTAGAATCAGCTCGCATTGACGCCTTGGACCGCCAGCACGAGGAGGCCAGGCTCGCCGAACTGACTGCGTCTGCTGACCGGGCCGCGGCGAGGCAAGCAGCAGACCGGCCTGCCGCCGGACCGGCCGCCGGCGGGAACCTGCCGGCCGCACCGGCCCCTGCACCTGCTCCCGCGCCAGCCCCAGCGCCAGCGCCTGCCCCGGCTCCCGTCCCCGCACCCGCGCCTGCCCCGGCCCCAGCGCCCGCACCAGCACCCGCGCCTGCCCCGGCCCCGTCGCCGGGCGGCTCCAACGAGACAGCCATCTCCGTGGCGATGTCAAAGGTAGGGTCGCCGTACTTCTACCAATACGGTGGCACCGGCCCGAACGGCTTCGACTGCTCCGGCCTCGTGCAAACGGCCTTCGCCGCCGCGGGCAAGTACCTGCCGCGCACCGCTGCGCAGCAATACGCAGCAGCCCCCGTCCACGTGCCGATCTCCCAGGCACAGCGCGGCGACCTGCTGGTCTGGGGCTCAGCACCGGGCTTCTATCACGTGGCCATCTACCTGGGCAACGGCCAGGTAGTGCAGGCCCTGAACCCGGACGAGGGCATCGGCGTGACCCAGTTGAGCTGGATGGCCGGGATGCAGCTCCACCCTTACGCAGCCCGCTACTGACGCGGCCGGGGCTGCCGTGCGGGACTTCAGCCTCAGCGCTCAAGCCTCCAGGGGTCAAAGCGCAGGACATTAAAGCTCAGAACTTCCAAGCTCAGGACAGAACGTCCTTGGTGACAAACCGGCCATAGGCGAGCGCCCCGAACACCGCCACGTAGCCCGCCTGCAGCAGCACGTTGCTGGCAAAAGAGTCCCACAGCACCGGCTGCCGCAGGACATCAGCGAAGCCGAACCAGTAGTGCGTAAACAGCCAAGGGTGCAGCCATTCCAACTGCGGCAACTGGTCCAGCACCTGGGAGACCACCGACAGCACCACCGTGGCGGCCATCGCGCCCACCGGGACCACCGTCAGGGTGGACAGGAACAGGCCGATCGCCGAGAGTCCGGCCAGGGACACCGCAAGATACGCAGCAATGAGGACCAGCCGCAGCGCGGCCTCAGGGGGCTGGACGACGTCGCCGGACAGGAGCGTCACCGGCCCGACGGGAAACAACGACGCTCCGATCGCTGCCCCGGCAAGAGCCACCGTGACGGGCGCGGCAATGCAGAACGCCAGCGCGCCGGCGTACTTCACCAGCAGCAGGCGGACCCGCCCGGCGGGCGCCACCAGCAGGTACCGCAGGGTGCCCAGGCTGGCTTCGCCGGCGATGGTATCGCCCGCCACCACCCCAATGGTCAGGGGGAGGAACAGCGGCACGGAGACCAGCATCGCCGTGACCGCCACAAACAGCCCGTTCTGGCTGATCCGGTCCAGGAAGGCCGGTCCCCTCCCGGGCGGAACACTTGACGAGAAACGGACGGCGACGGCGATCAGCACCGGTATCGCGGCGAGGGCCACCAGCATGGCCGCTGTCCGGCGGCGCCGGAAAAGCGTCTTCAGCTCAGACGCCAGCAGGGACAGGCTCGAGGCAGCATTGGAGGCACCACTGGCATCTGAAACACCACTGGCACCTGAAGCACGGCTGGCATCAGAACCACTTTTGGCTGCAGGCAAACTCCCGGCTGCCGGAACATTACCGGCATCAGAAGCACTATTGGGCAATGTCGAACCCCTCCCCCGTCAGCGCAACAAAGCGCTCCTCCAGGCTCTCGCGTTCAACGGAAAAGCCCCGCACCCGCACCCCTGCCGCCACGAGCTCCGCCACAATGTCCTCCGGGGCCTCAAGCCGGGACGCAGCCGCGACGGCGGTCAACACGTCCCCGTCCGGTTCAGGCGTTCCGGCCTCAGGGCTTCTCACGGGGGACATGCCCAACCGCAGCAGGACCTCACTGGCCGTCCCGACGTCGGGCGTTAACAGGCGGATCCGTGTCTCGCCTGCCTGGCGGAGCTCCGCCAGCGGCCCCTGGGCCACCAGCCGTCCGGCACTCATGATGGCCGCGTGCGTGCAGATCTGTTCCACCTCTGCCAAAAGGTGGCTGGAGACGAAGACGGTGGCGCCGTCGGCGGCCAGCGACCGGACCAGGCTCCGCACTTCCCGCGTTCCCTGCGGGTCCAATCCATTGGTGGGCTCATCGAGCACCAGCAGTTCCCGCGGCGACAGCAGCGCGTTGGCGATCCCCAGGCGCTGCTTCATGCCCAGGGAGTAGGCGTGGACCCGCTTGCCGGCGGCGTGTGAGAGACCCACCCGCTCAAGCGCGGCAGCAACGCGGGCGGTCCGGGTAGCGGGCGCCGCATGCCGGCTGGCGGCGTCCAGCCGGTGCAGGTTGGCGGTGCCGGAAAGGAACGGATAAAACGCCGGCCCCTCCACCAGGGCGCCCACCCGCGGCAGGACCTCGTGCAGGCGCTGAGGCATCGGCAGGCCCAGGACGCTGACGGTTCCGGCCGACGCCGCGGCAAGGCCCAGCAGCATCCGGATGGTGGTGGTTTTGCCGGAACCGTTGGGGCCCAGGAATCCGAACACGGCACCGTGGGGCACGGCGAGGGCCACCTTGTCGACCGCCAGCTGGTGGCCGAAGCGCTTGGTCAGGCCTTGGGTCTCGATGGTCAGCCCGGCCGTCCCGCTCCAGGAGCCCTCCCCGGCCCCGGTCACGCTGCGCCGGCGGCGGCCTGCAGCCGCTCCGCCGGGACCATCCCGACAAAGATCCTGCCGTCGTCGGTCAGCAGGACGTTGACCAGTGCCGTGGACAGGAGCCGTCCGCCGGGCACGACGACGGCGGCCTGGGACAGGAGCGGATCCTTCAGTATGGATTCAGTCAAGGCAGCCCCTTGGCCGTCTGGCGCCGCGGGGAACCCGATCACGGTTTCCCAGCCCTTGCCGGTCACCGTTGGCTGGAGTGCATCTGGGTGCCGCAGGCTGGCGTCGCTGCCGGGAATCTTGTCCGGGGCGGACTGGTCCGGCGGGGCGGACTGGTCCGGCACAGGGGGCTTATCCGGCGCGGGAACCTGATCCGGCGTGGCGGGCTGGTCCGGTCCCCCGTCCGGGACAACGCCGGGAGTAATCCCTCCGGGACTGGGCGGCAGGGCCGGCACGCCGGGCCGGAGCGGGAGCGGTGGTACCTGCAGCTCCTTGACCGTGGTGCCTGGCGGGGCAACGAAAGTAAACAACGAGTCGTCCGGGGCCGCCAAGGACAGGCTGGTGAAGCCAGCCTCAAAAGCCGGTTCCGCCTGGCCGCGTGCCATCACCGATACCCGCAACGGCATTCCCGTCTCGCCGTCGACCGCGATGGCGACCTTCTCAACCAGCGTCCCCTGCGTCCTCGGCGCCAGTGCCAGGCTGTACGCGGACCGGCCGGCAACTTCGACGTCCGGACCCACCGTCACCTCGGTGGAACTGTCCACAACGGCGAGGAACTTCCGGGCCAGGTCCTCGGGTGTCGGCAGTTCAAGTGGGCCGGGCAGGTCCTTGCCGGGCAGGATGGGCATGGACGGAACGGGCAACGGCAAGACAGGCGTCGGCAGTTCCGGGCTCGGCAGTTCCGGACCGGGCACAGCGGGAACTTCAGGGACCGGAAGCGGCAGGTCGCTGGCGAACGCCGGCAAGGCCAGGTGGGCGGCGCTGTTGTCCTTGGAGTTGTAGAACCACACGTCGCCGTCCCGCCGGATGACGTCCCGTTCAGCCAGCCGGTCCATCACCTGGACCCGCATCTTTGTTGGCCCATCCATAAATATCCGGGCGGTGTGCTCACCCGTTAGGAACTCCAGGATCGAGGCGGCTCCACCAGCCGACACCGGTCCGGAGGTGGGACCGGCTGCCGGCAGTTCGGGCAGGCCGAGCTCGGCGGATTGCTCGACTGTTCCGGAGAATGACCGGGTGCTGTGCTGGCCCAGGAGGGTCAGGACCTCAGCCGGAGACTTTTGTGGCAGCGGATCGCCGGCCCGCGCCGGAATGGATCCCACCAGCACGCTGGCGGCGATCACTGCAGGTACAGCTGCGGCAGGCACCCATCGCAGCCATGCGCGGTTCATGCCAGCCCTGCTTCATCCTTGGAGCCCATACTTCAGATTACGCCTGGTGACCGCCGCGCACACGTCTCTTCTGGAAGTCATGCCGAGGGCTCTCCGGCTACGAAGGCACCACGGTACCGGCGCCGCCGTCGACCGTTATTTCCTGCCCGGTGGAGAGCCGAAGCGTGGCGTCCGGGACGCCCACCACCGCCGGGATGCCGTACTCCCGGGCCACTACGGCTCCGTGGGAATTGGGGCCGCCCATCTCCATCACGAGTCCGCCCGCAGTGAGGAACAACGGTGTCCAGCCGGGGTCCGTGGACGGCGCCACCAGGATTTCTCCCGGTTCCAGGTGCGCGCCCACGGGGTCGAGGATCACGCGGGCAGTCGCAGTGACAACACCGGTCGACGCCGGACTGCCGGTCAGTGCCCCCGGCACCGTGGATGCCGCCGCAGCGTCGCCGGATGGTACGGCTTCCGGTTCCGTGCCGTCCGACAGCAACACCCGGGGTACGTGGCGCCGTTCGAGTTCCAGGGCGTAGTCTGAGCGCCGCTGCGCCACCAGGTCGCGGAGGTCGGCTGTGGAATTGAGACCGGCCCTGGCTTCGTCCAGATCGAGGAAGAAGACGTCATCAGCCTCGGCTACCGCCCCGGCCGCGGCCAGCGCTGCACCGGCCAAGGCCAGTTGTTTCCGCACTTCGGCGAGGCCCACTACCAGCTGGTATTTGGGCAGTTCGCGCAACCCGGCAAAAAGTCTGGCCCGCCGCAGCGCCGCCCGGACCAACGTCCCGCGCAGCCGGCCGCGAATCCGCGCCTCCCCGACGAGGCGGTCAACGCAGGTTTCGGCTTCTTCTGCGGCGTTGCTGAACTGGGCATCCGGTGCCAGCGCGGAACCCTCAAGCCGCAGGTAGTTGGCCAGGACACCAAGGATGTGGGTGGGGTCATCGGACCAGCGCGGCATGCCGACGTCGATCTCGGCCACGGCACGGTGCCCGTACTGGCCCAAAAACCGCGCCAGCCCGGACTGCAGCACGGCGGGCATTCGGCCCGCACGGAACTCCGCGGCCAGCGCGGCGGGTTTCCGGTCCGTCACCGCAGCGCGGGAACCGCCGTCGTTCTTAATCACCTGGGCGAGGCGCCACAGCTCCAGATCCATCTCGGTGGTGACGTTGTTCGGCAGCCCGCGGAGCACCACCTGCAGATCATCCCACCGGCCGCCGCCCAGCAGTTTTCCGACGAGCGCCATCGCAGCGAAACCCAGCGCCGGGAGGGGCAGGATGGACGGAACCACTGAGAAAATGCGCGTGCCGAGCAGGTGTTCTGCGTGGTCCAGCCGCTGCAGCGGGGTGAGGCCGGCGGGCGGCTCGAGGGAGTCGGCGAACTCGCGCGCCCGCCGGTTGGTCCGGCGGAGAGCCGCGTCCGGGCGGAAGACGGCCCGGAGCAGCGTCTCCGGCACCCGCGCATGCACCGCCGCCGGCACAACGTGCCGCAGCAAGCCCAGCGGCGTCCGGCGGGTCACGGAAAACCGCGGGTCCTCGAACACCTTGCGCAACACCGTGGCCGAGCGCGCTTCCATCACATCAAAGACCTTGGGAACAATCCGCCGGCCGGTGGTGCTGCGGGCTGCTGCTGTCAGGTCGAGGTAGATTCGCTGGCCCGCCACAGCATAGGGCGACGGACCCTTGCGTGGCTCGGGCACGTCGAAATACGCCGCGCGGGCCACCGAGGAGGCAATGAGGCGGAACGCTGACAGGCCCATGGGCGTGATGGGGCGGGTCAGGCCCTGCGCCAGGCTGAAGCAAAGGTAAACGCGCGTGCCCTCCCCGGCGGAGGCCCGCTGCGGGACGGGGAACAGCGTGGTGATGGGCCGCGACTGGGTCAGCCAGAGACGTCCGTCGCCGGCGATGGCCCATTCAATGTCCTGCGGCGAGCCGAAGTGACCCTCCACCAGGTGGCCCAGGGCCGCCAGCTCGGCGGCCTGCTTGTCCGTCAGGCAGGCCGCGGCCCCGCCATTGCTGAGCGCCAGCGTCCGGGTGCCGCCGCCGGGGATCGGCCGGACCGCGATGCGTTTGTCCCCAAGCCGGCGTTCCAGCACCCGTCCGGTGAGCGGGTCGACGACGAAATGGTCCGGGTTCACCGCCCCGGACACCACAGCCTCGCCCAGCCCTGGGCTGGCATCGATCACGGCCTGGCGCCGGCGGCCCGTCAGCGGGTTGGCGGTGAAGAGCACACCGGCGGCGGTGGCATCCACCATCCGCTGGACCACCACGGCGAGCGCCACCGCAGCCGGATCGATTCCCCGGCTTGCCCGGTAGCTGACGGCCCGGTCCGTCCAGAGCGAGGCCCAGCAGTCACGCACGGCTTTCACGACGGCGGCGGCCCCCACCACATAGAGGTAGGTGTCCTGCTGGCCGGCGAAGCTCGCCGACGGGAGGTCTTCAGCCGTGGCCGAGGACCTGACGGCCACTGGAACGTTGTCGCCCAGGGCTGCGTAGGCCTGTTCGACGGCGGCGGCCACCTCGGTGGGGACCGGGGCGTTTTGGATAATGCCCCGTGCCCGGGACGCCAGCGCGGCCAAGGCGGGGAGGTCGCCGTCGGGCGTTGCCTGAAGAGCCGCGTGGACCTCGGCGAGCGTGCTGTCCGCGGTGGCCTCGCGGTAGGCCTCCGTGGTGAGGCAGAAGCCGTCCGGCACGGGCAGGCCAGCGCTGAGCAACTCCCCCAGGTTGGCCGCTTTGCCACCCACGAGGGTAACCATTGTTGCCCTGACCGCCGCCAATCCGAGGATGGGAGGCGGGCTGCTGGTGTCAGGCATATTAATGCCTCCTGCCGCGAAGGTGTTGGGTCAGGCTGCGCCGGGGATCGGTCCGTACTGCGCCCGGTCCGCCAGCCGCGGATCGTCGCGGTCCGGAACCACCAGGACCGGACTCTTGGCGTGGTGCAGCACGCCACCGGAGGTGGAGCCCAGGAGCATGCCGGTGAACCCGCCACGGCCCCGGGTGCCCACCACTACGAGTTCCACGTGCCGGCTGGCCTCCACGAGGACGTCCACTGCCGAGCCGTCCAGCAGCTCCGACTCCACGGAAAGCTTCGGGTAGTGGCTCTTGAGCCAGGCCATCCCGGCGTCAAGTTGGATCCGGATGTCATCGAAGAGGGCTTTGCGGTCCATGGGGGCCGGAACCCAGGCCAACGAGCCGCTGAACTGCGGCACCGCACAGATCACTCGCAGGGTTGCCCCGAGCCGTTCAGCCTGGTCTGCAGCCTCCAACACGGCGATCCGCGCCTGCTCGGACCCGTCCACGCCCACCACTACAACGTTCTCGACTTGCTTGTGCCCTGGTTTGGCCTGCTCGGCCCTGATGCGCTTGTCTTCGGTGGTTTCGCCCAGCCGGTCCGAACACACCAGCGGCACCGTGACCGTGGGGCACTTGGCGTGTGCCGGCAGGGCGCTGCTCACCGAGCCCAGCAGGCGTCCCACAAATCCACCACGGCCGCGGGTGCCGAACACCAACAGATCAGCTGTCTCGGACATTTCCAGGAGCACGCCCGAGGCGTCCCCGTTCTCCACGGAGCCGTCAACCTCGATGTTGTAGCCGGAAACCTTGTCCAGCGCCTGCTTGACGATCGCTTCAGCACCCTCGCGGATCACTGAATCATCCACGGTGGCGTAACCGCCGTCCAGCCCGGACGCCGCAAAAATCGGTACTGAATACGCGGTGACAATATGCAACGGGCGACGACGGCGCTCGGCTTCCCGGGCTGCCCACACCAAAGCGCACTGGCCGTGGTCGGAACCATCCACCCCCACAACAATCCCCACCGGAGCCGCCGAATTTCCGGCCCTGTCCTGTTCCGGATCCGGATGCAACTCATGTGCGCCCATGGGGCCGCCTCCTCGCGATACTGCCTTATGTTGCGGCTATTCTGCCAGACGCGGCGCCCTCCGCCCGCACCGGCCGCGATGTGGGCCCCGACGGGCTGGAGAACCCCGCTTCCGCTTCTCACTATTCTCGGTCCGTGGACACTTAGCAAGCGGCCGCGGGCCGCTGGATGGCCGGTTATCCACAGCCCACGGCGAACGGAGCGGGAAGCGTATTCATCGCGGAGAAGAATGTTTGTGTTTGGGCTATCCACGGCCCTGAATGTTCTGTAGTCTTCGAGGCATTGCCGGTCCGCCGACGCCCAATTCAAGGAGCGTCCCGGGCCGGTGCTGCGGCCGGACTTTGGGGGTAACGGAACGCATGCGGGGCGACGCTGCCTGCATCCGAAAGCCTTTGAAGGAGGAAAACTGTAGTGTCAAGCATGCCTGTGAATGGCGGGACCGAACGGACTACCACGGTGATCATCGGCACAGGGCTCTCAGGCCTGGCTGTTGGCGCAGAATTGCGCCGCCGCGGCGTGGACGCCATCGTGGTGGACGGGCTCGACATCCTCGGCGCCGGACAACCGGCCAACACCGCTTCACTGCAGCGCTGCGACGCAGCAGACTCCGACTCCCTCCGGGAACGCAACGAGATCCTCCGCCACCTGCGCAACTACGCCGCCAGCCACCACATGGATGTCCGCAACACCACCCGGGCGGTTCAGCTGACCATGGTGGGCGGCGCATCCGAGGGAACAGCCGCCGGCTCCCCGTCCGGCCAGTGGGAAGTCCACACGCCCAACGGAATCCTGCTGGCAGACAACATTGTGCTGACCCGGTGCGCGCATAGCCAGCTGCGGCGTATGCTCAGCGACTTCGGGATCACGGTTGGCCGGAACCTGGTGGCAGCCATGCGGCAGATCGGCATCTACCTCGTGGGAGTAGGCGAGCTCATCACGCCCTCACCCAAGGAAGTCCTGCGTCAGGCGAAGACCGTGGGTCAGGCCATTTCAGCCACGGTCCACCCGGAAAGCGTCGCCGCCGTCTAGGCCTGTTCGGTTTCGTCGTCTTCGCTGCCTGCGGTGAGGCGGCGCTTCGCGAGGATACCAATGGCCACCAGCAGCCCCACGGCCACTGCGGCAAAGATCACCAGGCTCCAGGGGAACGGCTGGGACGCGCCTTCGGCCGCGGCCGGAGATGCCACGGTTCCCGGCTGCGCGGTTCCCATCGTGGGAATAGCGGCCGACGGCGATGCTCCCGCCGCCGATGTTCCCGAGGGCGCGGCTCCCGCCGCAGCGGCGGTCGCCGTGAAGCCGAAGGTCCCCTCGATCGGGTGGGAATCCGAGCTGACCACCCGCCAGGCCACCGTGTAGGTTCCGGCCATAGCGCCGGCCTTGAGCTTTTGCGTGGCCGTGCTGTCCACGATCTCAACAGCGCCGTCCGCCCACTCAGCACCGGCGGAATCCTTGACGGAGAACTGTGCGCCGATGCCCAACGGGTTCTTGTTGAACGTCACGGAGACCTGCTCCGGCGCCGTGGCCACCGTGGCACCCTGAGCGGGACTGCTGGACTCGGCGGCATCGTGCGCCGAGGCCGGAGCCGCGAATCCCAGCACCGCGGCGGCGAAAACGAACGTCCCGAGCACAACGCTCAGCAACTGGCGGCGGATGGATCGCATAGGTGTACTGCTCCCTTGGGTTGGCGTCCTTCAAGCCTAGGCGAACTTCCGTAGGCGAACTTCCCGGGCACGGGCGTTCAGCCGGCGACGTACGCCGCGAGGTGCTTGCCGGTGAGCGTGGACTTGGTGGCCACGAGCTCGGCGGGAGTTCCCTCGAAAACGACCTTGCCGCCGTCGTGCCCTGCACCTGGGCCAAGGTCGATGATCCAGTCGGCGTGCGCCATGACGGCCTGGTGGTGCTCGATGACGATGACCGATTTGCCGGACACGACAAGCCGGTCCAGGAGGCCGAGGAGGTTTTCGACGTCGGCGAGGTGGAGGCCGGTGGTCGGTTCGTCAAGGACGTAGACATCACCCTTCTCGGCCATCTGGGTGGCCAGCTTGACGCGCTGCCGCTCCCCGCCGGATAGCGTGGTGAGCGGCTGGCCCAGCGTCAGGTAACCGAGGCCGACGTCGACGAGCCGGTCCAGGATCTTGTGGGCCGCAGGTGTGCGGGCCTCCCCTTCGCTGAAGAAGACCTCGGCCTCTGTCATGGACATGGCCAGCACCTCGGAGATGTTGCGGCCGCCCAGCGTGTATTCCAGCACTGAAGCCTGGAACCGCCGGCCCTCGCAGTCCTCGCACGTGGACTCGACCGTGGCCATCACGCCCAGCTCGGTGAAGATGACGCCAGCGCCGTTGCAGGTGGGGCAGGCACCTTCGGAGTTGGAGCTGAACAGCGCCGGCTTCACGCCGTTGGCTTTCGCGAAGGCCTTGCGGATCGGCTCGAGCAGGCCTGTGTACGTGGCGGGGTTGCTGCGGCGCGAGCCCTTGATGGCGCCCTGGTCAACTACCACCACGCCGTCACGTCCTGCCACCGACCCGTGGATCAGCGAGCTCTTGCCCGAACCTGCCACACCGGTCACCACGCAGAGCACGCCGAGCGGAACGTCGACGTCGACATCCTGGAGGTTGTGGGTGGAGGCGCCACGTACCTCGAGGACGCCGGTCGAGGTACGCACGGATCCCCTGACCTTCGCCCGGTCATCGAGGTGTCGGCCGGTGATGGTGTCGCTCCGCCGCAGCCCCTCCACACTGCCCTCGAAGCAGACGCTGCCGCCCGCGGTGCCGGCGCCGGGGCCAAGATCGACCACGTGGTCGGCGATGGCGATGGTCTCGGGCTTGTGTTCAACCACCAGCACGGTGTTGCCCTTGTCGCGCAGCTGCAGAAGCAGCTGGTTCATCCGCTCAATGTCATGCGGGTGCAGGCCGATGGTCGGCTCGTCGAAGACGTAGGTGACGTCCGTGAGGGACGAGCCCAGGTGCCGGATCATCTTGGTCCGCTGGGCCTCTCCGCCGGAAAGGGTGCCTGCCGGGCGGTCCAGCGAGAGGTAGCCCAGCCCTATTTCGGCGAAGGAATCCAGCAGGTGCTGCAGTCCGTTGAGGAGCGGCGCAACCGACGGCTCGTCGAACTCGCGGACCCACTCGGCCAAGTCGCTGATCTGCATCTCGCAGAGATCGGCGATGTTCTTGCCCTGGATCCTCGACGACCTGGCCTCGGGGCTGAGCCGTGTGCCCTCGCACTCGGGGCAGGCCTGGAAAGTGATGGCGCTCTCCACGAAGCGCCGCACGTGTGGCTGCATCGCCTCGACGTCCTTGGACAGCATGGACTTCTGGATCTTGGGGATGATGCCTTCGAACGTGAGGTTGATGCCCTCAACCTTGATCTTGGCGGGCTCGGAGTAAAGCATCGTCTCGAGCTGCTTCTTCGTGAACGTGGCAATCGGCTTGTCCATCGGGAGGCCCATTCCCTCGAACAGCCGGCCGTACCACCCGTCCATGCTGTAGCCGGGGACGGTCAGTGCACCGTCGCCGAGCGACTTGGTGTCGTCGTACAAAGCGGTGAGGTCAAAGTCGGAGACCGAGCCCATGCCCTCGCAGCGCGCACACATGCCGCCCAGGTAGACGGCATTCTGCACCACCGCTTTCTCCACCCGGCCACCGGCCTTCTCGGTGCTCATCACACCGCTGGCCTTCCGCGTCGGGACGTTGAAGGAAAACGCCGTGGGCGGCCCAACGTACGGGGTTCCCAGCCGGCTGAAGAGGATCCGGAGCATGGCATTGGCGTCCGTGGCAGTGCCCACCGTGGAGCGGGGGTTCGCGCCCATCCGCTCCTGGTCAACGATGATCGCCGTGGTCAGCCCTTCGAGGTGGTCCACGTCGGGCCGCGCCAGGTTGGGCATAAACCCCTGCACAAAGGCGCTGTAGGTCTCGTTGATCATCCGCTGGGACTCCGCGGCGATCGTGGCGAACACCAGTGAGCTCTTGCCCGAGCCGGAGACGCCCGTGAACACCGTCAGACGGCGCTTCGGGATCTCGATGCTGATGTCCTTGAGGTTGTTCTCCCGGGCACCCTGCACACTGATCAGATCGTGGCTGTCGGCGACGTGCGCCGCGGGGAGCTGCCGGTCTGTCGATGTGTCAGTAGTCATGGTGTCTCCAACATTTGCTCGGCATTGTGAGGTTCCTGACAGACATTCTAGGCGCGGTCCCCCCGCCCTCTAGGATCAAGTAACCCCCAACAACACATCCCGGAGGACTAATGCTTAAGCAGGGCTCTGCCTTGGACCGGTACTTCAAGATCTCCGAGCGGGGGTCCAACCTCTCCCGCGAGATCCGCGGCGGCTTTGCCACATTCTTCGCCATGAGCTACATCGTGGTGCTTAACCCCCTGATCCTCTCCGGCCCGGATTCCAGCGGCAACACACTGGGTTTTGCCGCAGTGGCCGCTGTGACGGCGTTTGTGGCGGGCATCCTCACCATCCTGATGGGCGCCTGGGGCAGGCACCCCTTCGCGCTGGCCGCGGGCCTGGGCGTGAACGCGTTTGTGGCCGTCACGGTCGCCACGAACCCGGGCCTGACGTGGCCGGACATGATGGGCCTGGTGGTCCTGTCCGGCGTGACCATGATGATCCTGGTCCTCACCGGCTTCCGGACCGCCGTCTTCAAGGCCGTCCCGGACGGGCTCAAGACCGCCATCGTGGTGGGCATCGGACTGTTCATCGCCCTGATCGGGTTGGTCAACGCCGGCTTTGTCCGCCGGATCCCCGACGCTGCCGGCACCACGGTTCCGGTGGGCCTGGGCTTCGACGGCAAGCTGCTGGGCTGGCCCACGGCCGTCTTTGTTTTCGGCCTGATCCTCACCATCGCCCTGGTGGTCCGCAAGGTCAAGGGCGCCATCCTGATCGGCATCATCGCCTCCACCATCATTTCCGTGATCCTGGAAATGACCCTCCACATCGGCCCCAGCTTTGACGGCACCACCGCCAACCCGCAGGGCTGGTCCCTGGTGGCGCCGTCCTTTACGGAGTGGAGCGCCCCGGACCTGTCGCTGATCGGCAAGGCCAACCCGTTCGGCGCTTTTGAACACCTGGGCTTCGTGGCCGCCACGCTGCTGGCCTTCGTGATCCTGCTCAGCATCTTCTTCGACGCCATGGGCACCATGGTGGGCCTGGCCAACGAGGCCGGCACGGTGGACAAGGACGGCAACATCCCGGACGTGGACCGGGTGCTCCAGGTGGACGCGCTCGGGGCCATCGTGGGTGGCGGCGCCTCCGTCTCCTCGAACCAGATCTACGTTGAGGCCGGCGCCGGGATCGGCGAGGGTGCGCGGACCGGCGTGGCGTCCATCGTCACCGGCCTGCTGTTCCTGGTGGCCATGTTCTTCACCCCGCTGATCAACCTCGTTCCGTTCGAGGCTGTGGCTCCTGCCCTGGTGGTGGTGGGCTTCATGATGGTCTCCCAGGTGGGCAAGATCGACTGGCAGGACTGGGGAATCGCCATCCCGGCCTTCCTGACCTTGACCCTGATGCCGTTCACGTACTCCATCGCCAACGGTCTCGGCGTAGGCTTCATCGCATTTGTACTGATCCGGACGTTCCAGGGCCGGGCTAAGGATGTCCACCCGCTGATGTGGGCGGTGGCCGCCGCGTTCCTGCTGTTCTTCGCCGTCGGTCCGATCGAGGCCGCACTGGGCATGCCGTAGCGCCGGACACTGCTGGTCCACTCCGCCTGGACGGCATGTCCTCTCGGCGCTACTTAACCCCTGTTGCGCCTGGTTTCCGGGATTCCGGACAGCCCGACGGCGGCGCTGCTGGTTTTCCGGCCCGCGCTGCGGTGAGCTAGGGGGATGGTTTCTCCTGAGCTCACCGTTGACGTTTCCCCGCAGCCCTGGTCGGGGCGGTTCGATGGCGACGGCGCCGAGCACCGCCGTTGGTGGCAAGCGGTTTCGCCCTACGCACCCGGTGCTGAATCGGCTGACATTCCGCGGGAGGCACCCTCCGCAAACTCCGCCGCTGTCCCCGCCGTGATCCTGGGCTTCGCCAGCGACGAGGGTGTGCGCCGCAACAAGGGACGGACCGGAGCCGCGCTGGCGCCGGCAGCCATCCGGTCAGCGCTCGGCCCGCTCGCCTTCCACCTTGACCGCACCGTGTCCGACGCCGGGGACATCGTGGTCTCTGACGGCGCCTTGGAGGCCGGCCAGGCCCGCGCCGGGCACGCGATCACCGCCATGCTCGACGCCGGCCACCTCACCGTGGTGTTGGGCGGCGGGCACGAGACCGCGTTCGCAAGCTATCTTGGCGTAGCCGGATCTGACGCAGTGCGCGGCGGAAAGCGGCTTGGCATCCTGAATCTGGACGCGCACTTCGACCTCCGCGATGAGCCCCTTCCCAGCTCGGGCACGCCGTTCCTCCAGATGGCCGGGGCGGAAGCCGCCGCGGGGCGCGCATTCTGCTACGCCGTCGTCGGGATTTCCGAGCCGAACAACACGCGGTCACTATTCAACACGGCGGATCGGCTGGGCGTGCGGTACCTGCTGGATGAGGACTGCACGGCGGAGCGCGTGCGGACGTTTGTGGCGGACTTCCTGGCAGGCGTGGACGTGCTGTACCTGACGATCGACCTGGATGTCCTGCCGGCGTCGGTGGCTCCCGGTGTGAGCGCACCCGCTGCCTACGGCGTGCCGCTGCCCGCTATCAGCGCGGTCTGCCGGCAGGTGGCGGAGAGTGGCAAGCTCCTGCACCTGGACGTGGCCGAGCTGAACCCGGAGTTCGACGTCGACGGCCGGACCGCCAAGGTTGCCGCGCGGCTGGTGAACACGCTGCTGCGCTAAGTCCCGCGGCTGGGGATGCTGGCGGCTGGCGGCTGAGCCTTGAGCACGTAACGCCGCTCGGGCCTGCCCACGCCGTACTTGAGCCGGACCTCCAGGACGCCTTCGTCGTGGAGGTACTCAAGATACCGGCGCGCACTGACCCGGGACGTGCCCAACTCGACGGCAACTTCGGCGGCGGACAGGTCGCCGTCGGCCTCGTTCAGGGCAGCTTCCACCAGCTTCAGTGTTTCGATGCTGCAACCCTTCGGCAGCGGCCGATCGGTCCGGTCCAGCCCGAACACCCGGTTCACATCCGACTGCTCCGCCACATCCTTGGCCGAGTCAAGGCCCTGGTAGGCGCTGCGGTAGTGCTCCAGCCGTTCCTGCAGGTCAGTCTGCGAGAAGGGCTTGATGAGGTAGTGCACAATCCCGCCGCGGAGGGCTTTGCGCACCGTGTCCACCTCGCGGGCCGCGCTGATCACCAGGACATCCAGTTCAGGGGCCACCGCGCGCAGTTTGTGCATAAGGTCCAGGCCGTTGATGTCCGGCAGGTGGATATCGAGCAGCACCAGGTCCGGTTGCAGCCTCCCGGTTTCGATGACCGCCTGGGCGCCGGTGTGGGCCACCCCGACGACGGCGAACCCGGGAGTGCGCTGGATGAACCCTGCGTGGACCTTGGCCACCATAAAGTCGTCATCGACGATCAGGACTTTGATCATTGCGGCAGTCTCCGTGTTCGTTCCGGTCTGTTTGGTTCCGGCCGTGTTCGTTCCAGCCGGGTTCGTTCCAGCCGGGCGGTGAAGACCGCCCCGTTGTCGTTGGTTACCGTGAGGTCGCCGCCGCCGCGCCGGCAGACCACCCGGGAGAGCGCCAGGCCGAAGCCCCGGCTCCCGCTCGGGCCCGGGTCCTTGGTGGTAAAACCCTGCTGGAAGATCTCCCCCGGATCCCCGGTGACGCCGGGGCCGGAATCGCGGACGGTGACCGTGACGCCGTCGGCTGTGTCCTCCACGAGCACTCTCACCACTGCCTCCGGAAGCCCGGTGACGGCGTCGAACGCGTTGTCCACGAGGTTCCCGACGACCGTGGTCAGGTCCCGTGACAGCTCATCGTCAACGCGCTCCAGCCCGGATTCAGGATCAAGCTGCAAGCTAACCCCGCGTTCGGTGGCCAGGCTCGACTTGGCGATCAGGAGCGCGGCGAGCGCCGGGTCCTCGATGCGGCTGGTGACCTCATCGTTGAGCCGGGTTCTGTCCAGCGTGGCACCGTTGACGAACTGGACCACGGAATCGTACTCCCCGATCTGGATGAGGCCGGAGATCACGTGCAGCTGGTTGGCAAATTCGTGGGCTTGGGCGCGGAGCGTGTCGGTGGCCGTCCGGGTGGCTCCGAGTTCCCGCTCAAGTGCGGATAGTTCGGTGCGGTCGCGCAGTGTGGTGACGGAGCCGATGTCGCGGCCGCGCGAAAGGATGGGAACCCGGTTCAGCACCACCAGCCGGTCGCCAACGAGCACCAGCTGGTCCGGCTCCGGCTGCTCGCGGGTGAGGACATCCTTGAGCGCGGGCTCCACGGACAGGCCGGCGAGCCGCTTGCCCACGCAGTCAGCGGGGAGGCCCAGCAGCGCGCGGGCGCTGTCGTTGGCCACGGTGATGCGCTCGTGCGGGTCCAGCGCCACCACCCCTTCCTTCAGCCCATGCAGCATGGCCTCGCGGTTTTCCACCAAGCCGGTGATTTCGCTCGGTTCCATGCCCAGGGTCTGCCGCTTCACCCGGCGGGAAAGCAGCAGCGAGCCGGCAACACCCAGCACGCTGGCTACACCGAGGTAGGTGAGGAGGTTGGGCACGGCGTCCCCCAGCCGCTCCAGCCAGGACGGATAGCTGCGGCTGATGGACGCGATGCCGATCATCTTTCCGGCGTCGTCCAGGACAGGGACGTGGGCGGACAGCGCCTCCGCACCGGACCCGCCCACCACGCCGGTCCATGACCTGCCTTCCATCACGCGGCTGGAGCCAAGTTCCATCGGCTGGCCCAGCATGCTGGGATCGGACGATGCAACCACCGTGCGGTCCAGCTTTGCGAGCGCCACGTTCGAGGATCCGGATACCGTCCGCACCGACTCGGCCACGGCGGGAAGGGCTGACCCGCCGCGTGGTTCGCCATGGGGAAGCAGCTCACGCACCGTGGGGTTGGCACCGAGCGCTTCGGCGGCGGACAGCGCACGGCGGCCCTCGATCCGCTCAAACGCGGCAGCGGACTGCGCGAGCGAAATGGCCACCACGGCGACAAGGACCGCGAGGACAATCAGCAACTGCAGAACCAGGTACTGCCCCGCGAGGGACATTCCTCTTCGTCGAGCCACGGGTTCTTTCCTCTGCTGGGCTGGCCTCTGGTGGTCAGGTACCGGAACTATACCCCCACCGTACCGGGCCGGACGGTTACTGAGTGGACGGCAACAGAGGGGGATCAAGATTGTGGTGGCCCGCCGGAAACGTGAACGCAATGAACTTAACTTTCTCTGCGTACACAAGAGTGATGCCGATCACTTACGGCCCTAGCATCGGAACTACAAGTCAGCCCCTGCTGATCAGTTTTGATTGAAAAGAGGAACACCATGCGCCAAATCCGCGCATTGCGAATTGCCGCCGTCGCCGCCGGCATCGCCCTGATGGCCACCGGCTGCGGTGCCACCGGCAAAAGCTCCACCGACGGCGCCAGCTCCGGTGCCGCAGCGGGCCCCGTGACCGGTCTCCAGATCATGGTCCCCAACACTCCCGGCGGCGGTTACGACACCACCGCCCGCGTGGCGGCAAAGGTTCTCGACGACGAGAAGGTCGCCACCAACACCGAGGTCTTTAACCTGGCCGGCGCCGGCGGAACCGTGGGCCTGGCCCGGATTGTCAATGAAAAGGGCAACGGCGACCTCACCATGCTCATGGGCCTTGGCGTGGTGGGCGCCAGCTACACCAACAAGTCCGAGTCCAAGCTGACGGCCACCACTCCGCTGGCCAAGCTCATCGAAGAGCCCGGCGCCATCATGGTCAACAAGGATTCGCCCTACAAGACCATCAATGACCTGATCACCGCCTGGAAAGCCGACCCCGGTTCCATCAGCGTGGGCGGCGGATCCTCCCCCGGCGGCCCGGACCACCTGCTGCCCATGCAGCTCGCCGGAGCGGTGGGCATCGATGCCACCAAGGTGAACTTCGTGTCCTACGACGGCGGCGGGGACCTCCTCCCGGCCATCCTCGGCAACAAGGTGGGCTTCGCAGCGTCCGGCGCCGGCGAGTACCTCCAGCAGATTCAGTCCGGCGAGGTCCGCGTCCTGGCAACCAGTGGCGAAAAGCGGCTCGACGGTGTGGACGCACCCACGCTGAAGGAATCGAACATCGACCTGGTATTCACCAACTGGCGCGGCATCGTGGCCCCTCCGGGCATCACCGACGCGGACAAGGCCAAGCTGATCGCCGCCCTCGAAAAGATGCACGGCACGGCCGCCTGGAAGGAAGCCCTCAAGACCCACAGCTGGTCCGACGCCTTCATCACCGGCGACGAATTCAAAACCTTCCTGAGCGAGCAGGACAAGCGGGTGGCGGACGTCCTGACGAAGCTTGGCCTGACGTGAGCTCCTCACCAACTTTGGCCGCACGGCTAAAAGGCCGCTCCGAGCTGGGGGTAGCCCTCCTGCTCGGAGCGGCGGGCGTCCTGGTCCTCGTCGACGCCATTGCCCTGGTGACCCCGTACTCGAAGTCGGACCCGGTGGGACCGAAGACCCTGCCCTACCTCGTGGCCGGACTGCTGATCGTCTGCGCCGTCCTTCTGGCTGTCAACGTACTCCGCGGCGGCAAAGGCGAAGCGGAAGGCGGCGAGGACGTGGACCTCACACACCCCGCCGACTGGAAGACCGTCCTGCCGCTGGTTGGAGCATTCGTCGCCAACATCCTGCTGATCGACTGGGCAGGATGGGTGATTTCGGGAACCGTCCTGTTCTGGGGCAGCGCGTGGGCCTTGGGAAGCCGGCACTACATCCGTGACGGCATTATTGCCCTGGCCCTCTCCGTGCTCACCTTCTACGGCTTCTACCTGGGCCTCGGAATTCCGCTGCCCGCCGGCCTCCTGGAAGGGGTTCTCTGATGGACGTCTTCTCCTCCCTTATGGACGGCTTCGCCACCGCCCTGACCCCCATGAATTTCCTCTACGCCGTCATCGGCGTACTCCTGGGCACCGCCGTCGGCGTCCTGCCGGGCCTGGGCCCGGCCATGACCGTTGCCCTGCTGCTCCCCGTCACCTACGTCCTGGAACCCACCAGCGCCTTCATCATGTTCGCCGGCATCTACTACGGCGGCATGTACGGCGGCTCCACCACCTCCATCCTGCTTAATACGCCGGGTGAATCCTCCTCGGTGGTCACGGCCATCGAAGGCCACAAGATGGCGAAAGCCGGCAGGGCCGCGCAAGCCCTGGCGACGGCAGCCATCGGCTCCTTCGTGGCCGGTACCATCGGCACAGCCCTGCTCGCAGTCTTTGCGCCGATCGTGGTGAAGTTTGCGGTCAGCCTGGGCTCGCCCAGCTACTTTGCGATTATGGTGCTTGCCCTCCTGGCAGTCACCGCCGTCCTTGGATCATCCCGGCTGAGGGGATTTGCCTCACTGGGCCTCGGACTCGCAATTGGCCTGGTGGGCATCGACTCCGTGACGGGTCAGCGCCGGCTCACGTTCGGCCAGCCATTGCTGGCTGACGGATTGGACATCGTGGTGGTCGCAGTGGCCATCTTCGCCGTCGGCGAGGCACTGTGGGTCGCCGCGCACCTGCGCCGCAACCCGCTGCAGGTCATTCCCGTAGGCCGTCCGTGGATGGGCAAGGAGGACTGGAAACGCTCCTGGAAGCCCTGGCTCCGCGGAACGGCGTTCGGCTTCCCCTTCGGCGCGCTTCCGGCCGGCGGGGCCGAGATCCCCACGTTCCTCTCCTATGTGACCGAGAAACGCCTCAGCAAGCACCCCGAGGAGTTTGGCCACGGCGCAATTGAGGGCGTGGCCGGGCCGGAAGCAGCCAACAACGCTGCAGCCGCCGGCACCATGACTCCCCTCCTAGCCCTGGGCCTGCCCACCAACGCCACGGCCGCGGTGATGCTGGCAGCATTCACCTCGTACGGCATCCAGCCGGGGCCGCAGCTGTTCGCAAGCCAAGGACCGCTGGTGTGGGCCCTGATCGCGAGCCTCTTCATCGGCAACTTCCTGCTCCTGATCATCAACCTGCCGCTGGCGCCGCTGTGGGCCAAGCTCCTGCAACTCCCCAGGCCCTACCTCTACGCGGGGATCCTCTTCTTCGCCACGCTGGGCGCCTACTCGGTGAACCTGCAGGCCTTCGACCTGGTGCTCCTGCTGGCGCTCGGCGCCCTGGGCTTCATGATGCGGCGGTTCGGACTTCCCGTCCTGCCGCTCATCCTCGGTGTCATTCTGGGTCCGAGGATCGAAGGTCAGCTTCGCAAGACGCTGCAGCTCAGCGCCGGCGACCCTGCCGGCCTCTGGAGTGAGCCGATCGCCGTCGGCGTTTACATCATCATCGCCCTCATCCTCCTGTGGCCGCTGCTGTTCAAGCTGATCCGCCGGAACCGCCCGGCAGCAGTGCCGGCAGGGGTGCCCGCACCCCGCTCCGGCGCTACCGAACCGACGGATGCTGGCGGCAGCGGCAGCCATGGCAGCCACCGCGCCGATGCCACCTCACGTGGCGACGGGGACGGCTAACCGGACCTGAGCATCAGCCCCGCATCCGCCCCGCAGCAGAATCAACTGACAGAAAAAGAGGTACAGCCATGACGATCGTGGTGGGATATGTCCCTACCCCAGAGGGCGAAGCGGCCTTGACCCAGGCCATCGCCGAGGCCCGGAAAGCCAGCGCCACCCTGCTGGTCATCAACTCCTCCAAGGGTGATGCCCTGGTGGACAACCGGTACGCGCAGGAAGACGAGATGCAAAGCATCGACCAACGCCTGGCATCCCACGGGATCGACCATGTCATCAAGCAGCCGGTCCGGGGACATGATGCGGCAGCGGAGGTTCTTGAGGCCGCGGAGGAGCATAACGCCGAGCTCATCGTGATCGGCCTGCGCCGACGCACGCCGGTGGGCAAACTGATCATGGGCAGCACGTCGCAGCGGATCCTGCTCGAGGCTGACTGCCCCGTTCTGGCCGTCAAAGCCGGCATGGCGGGCTGATCCAGGCACAACCTTCAATCCGATGTTTGTTCGCTGAACCGCACCTTGACGGTGCGGTTCAGCGAACAAACTTCGGATTTTTGGCGTCTGCGTGTGCGAGATAGCAGTCATCTGACATCTGTAGCGCCGTAGCGGGTACAGTTGATCGAGCCCTTTGGCACGAGACACAGAAAGTTCGGCATATGACTACAGCTACATTGGAACGCCCCCAGGCCGCCGTCGCGGCCGTCGAAGCCCCGGCTTCCCTGTCCATCGACCTGCAGTTTTCCACTGCGCACGAGATGCACGAAGGCCTGGACAAGGCTGTTGCCACGCTGATTGAGCCGGCAAAAGACGCGGCCTGCGGCATCCTTGTTACGCGACTGCGCCCGGGACGATTCACCGTTGCCCTGGACGAGTCAGTCCCCTTCGGCAAAACGTACGAAAGCATTGCGGCCTGAGCCGATTCGGCCCTAGATCCGCCGTTCGATCCGGACTTCGTTCCAGCCCGAGATCCACGCAGAGAGTCCCCGCCCTCCAGTAAGGAGGGCGGGGACTCTTTTGCGTTTTGGTCTTGCGTTCTTAACTCCTGCGGACTTCTACACCGTCGGATTTAAGGAAAAGTTCCTTCTCTGACGGAGTGGCCGGCACGAGCCACAGCACGTTCCCGCTCTGCGATACTTCTTCCACTTCGCCCGCCGCAATGACGTGCGCGTGTTTGATGATTTCCACCCGGTCCCCAGCCTTGAGCGTTCCCCACTCCGAGATGGTGGCCGAATGGACATTGCGCCTCGACAGGACAGCCCCGCGTGCTTTCATTTGAACTTCTACCCCTTTGTATACGTCCTGCGCCACAGCCTCGTTGATGTGACTTTTGTTACACCTTCAGTTCTACTACACTCCCGGCGCCCAGATGTACGTGTCGCACCATATTTCGACATTGGTCGAATTTCGCAGCAGGACCGAAGAATATTCCCGCTCAGGCAAGAATTCCGACGGCGGATTCGGCGGCTGCGCGGACCTTCCCTGAGGCAACCAGACGGTCAGCCGCCTCCAGCTCGGGCGAGAGGAACCGGTCGGTTCCCGGGCCCTCGACGACGGTCCGCAGCACCCCGATCACGGCCGCGCCTGCCGGCCCCGGGGTGAGCTCGCCGTCGGACAGCTGCGTCCGCATGTCGATGGCACGGGCGCTCGTCACCAATTCGATGGCCAGGACGCGGCGAAGGTTCTCCACGGCTTTGCGCAGCTTCCGGGCCGCGTGCCAGCCCATGGAGACGTGGTCTTCCTGCATGGCGGAGCTGGGGATGGAATCCACCGAGGCCGGGACGGCCAGGCGCTTGTTGTCCGAGACCAGCCCTGCTTGTGTGTACTGCGCGATCATCAGGCCCGAGTCCACGCCCGGATCTGCGGCCAGGAACGCCGGCAGCCCGTGCGAACGCGCCGGGTCAAGCATGCGGTCCGTGCGGCGTTCGGCGATGGAGCTAAGGTCCGCGACGGCGATGGCCAGGAAGTCGAGCACATAGGCCACCGGTGCGCCGTGGAAGTTGCCGTTGGAGCTAACCCGCCCGTCCGGCAGGACCACCGGGTTGTCGATGGCCGCGGCGAGCTCACGGGATGCCACGAGGGCCGCGTAGTCCACCGTGTCCCGCGCGGCGCCGGCCACCTGGGGTGCGCAGCGCAGCGAGTAGGCGTCCTGGACTTTGGAATCCCCCACCCGGTGCGAGGCCACGATCGGCGAGTTCGACAACACGCGCAGCATGTTGTCCGCGCTGGCGGCCTGTCCCGGGTGCGGACGCAGCGCCGCATGCAGCTCCGGCACGAAGACCTGGTCCGTGCCGAGCAGCGCCTCGACGCTGAGCGCGGCGGTGATGTCCGCCGTCGTCAGCAGTTGACGGATGTCCGCGATGGCCATCAGGAGCATGCCCAGCATGCCCTCGGTGCCGTTGACCAGGGCCAGGCCTTCCTTCTCAGCGAGGGTGACCGGTTCGATGCCGTGCCCGGCGAGCAGCTCGGCGACAGGCGCCTCACCCCGCCCGCCGTACGTCACGCCGTCGGGCCCTTCGGCCTGGCCCTCGCCCATCAGCACCAGGGCGCAGTGGGACAGCGGGGCGAGGTCGCCGGAGCAGCCGAGCGAGCCGAACTCGCGGACCACCGGCGTGATGCCGGCGTTGAGCACGTCCACCATGGTCTGCAGGACGACGGGGCGGACGCCGGTGCGGCCGGACGCGAGGGTCTTGGCGCGCAGGAACATGATGCAGCGGACCACCTCGCGTTCCACGGCCGGGCCCATGCCGGCGGCGTGGCTGCGGATCAGCGATTTCTGCAGCTGGGTGCGCAGCTCGCTGGGGATGTGCCGGTTGGCCAGCGCACCGAAGCCGGTGGAGATGCCGTAGGCGGGGGTCTCGCTGTGCGCCAGTTCGTTGATATGCGCGCGGACCTTGGCCACCGTGTCCAGGGCCTCCCGGGCGATGGTCACCTGGGCGTTGTGGCGCGCGACGGCGACAACGTCCTCAGGCGTGACGCCGCTGGAGCCGAGGGTGACGGTGAGCGCTTCGTTCGTGGTGAGAGTCATGGTGCTACTTGCCTTCGTTCATGGGGATGCGGACGCCGCGCTCTTTGGCGACGTCGACGGCGCGGTCGTAGCCGGCGTCGGCGTGGCGGATGACGCCCATACCGGGGTCGTTGGTCAGGAGGCGTTCGAGCTTCTGCGCGGCGAGGTCGGTGCCGTCGGCGACGGAGACCTGGCCGGCGTGGATGGAGCGGCCGATGCCGACGCCGCCGCCGTGGTGGATCGATACCCAGGTGGCGCCGGAGGCGGTGTTGAGGAGGGCGTTGAGCAGCGGCCAGTCCGCGATCGCGTCGGAGCCGTCCGCCATGGCCTCAGTCTCGCGGTACGGGGAGGCGACGGAGCCGGAGTCGAGGTGGTCGCGGCCGATCACGATGGGCGCCTTGACCTTGCCTTCCTTGACGAGCTGGTTGAACAGCAGGCCGGCCTTGGCGCGGTCGCCGTAGCCGAGCCAGCAGATCCGGGCCGGCAGGCCTTCGAACTCCACACGTTCCTGTGCCGCGTCGATCCAGCGGTGCAGGTGCTTATTCTCGGGGAAGAGCTCCTTGATGGCCTTGTCCGTGACGGCGATGTCCTGCGGGTCCCCGGAGAGAGCGACCCAGCGGAACGGGCCGAGACCTTCGCAGAACAGCGGGCGGATGTAGGCCGGGACGAAACCGGGGAATTCGAAGGCGCGGTTGTAGCCGCCCTTGCGGGCCTCGTCGCGGATGGAGTTGCCGTAGTCGAAGACCTCGGCGCCGGCGTCCTGGAACTCGACCATGGCCTGGACGTGCTTGGCCATGGACGCCTGGGCCTTCTTAGTGAAGCCTTCCGGGTCGGCGGCGGCCTCGCCGTGCCATTCCTCCACCGTGATGCCCTCGGGGAGGTATGACAGCGGATCGTGGGCGGAGGTCTGGTCCGTGACGATGTCCACGGTGAGCTCACCCGCGTTGTGGCGGCGCAGGATCTCGGGGAAGACCTCGGCGGCGTTGCCGACGTAGCCCACGGACCAGCCGCGGCGCTCTTCCTTGGCCTTGAGGACCTTGGCGATCGCGGTGTCGAGATCGGTTTCAACTTCGTCGAGGTAGCGCTTCCCTGCGCGGCGGCGCAGGTGGCTTTCGTCGACGTCGACAATCAGGCAGGCGCCGTCGTTCAGTGTGACGGCGAGCGGCTGGGCGCCGCCCATGCCGCCGCAGCCGCCGGTGAGGGTCAGGGTGCCGGCGAGGGTGCCGTCCTCGTCACCGGTGAGTTTGCGGGCGATCGCGGCGAAGGTCTCGAAGGTGCCCTGCAGGATTCCCTGGGTGCCGATGTAGATCCAGGACCCTGCGGTCATCTGGCCGTACATCATCAGGCCCTCGGCCTCCAGCCGGCGGAATTCGGGCCAGTTGGCCCAGTCGCCCACGAGGTTGGAGTTCGCCAGGAGCACACGAGGCGCCCATTCGTTGGTGCGGAAGACGCCGACCGGTTTGCCGGACTGGACCAGGAGCGTCTCGTCCTTTTCCATGGTTTCCAGTGTGCGGGTGATGGCGTCGAACGCAGCCCACGACCGCACGGCGCGGCCGGTGCCGCCGTAGACCACCAGGTCATCGGGGCGTTCGGCCACCTCGGGGTCCAGGTTGTTCATAAGCATGCGCAGCGGGGCTTCCGTCTGCCAGCTCTTGGCGGTGAGCTCAGTGCCGCGGGCTGCTTTGACCGGGCGGGCACCGGTGGTGAAATCGGCGGGTGCCATGAGGGGCTCCTTCTCGTGTTGGTGCATGGGGAAGAGGTTCTGTATCAACTAAAGCCGTTCCAGGCCGGGCCGGACAGGGCTTTCGGAGGGGTGGTGTCCGGGATTCCAGACTGCTGCAATTCCTGCTGGGCGGTCGGCGTCAGCGCTACTTGGCGGGGCGGCCGTGGATGCGGACGGAGAGCTCGTCCGCTACTTTCTGGACCCGCGCGGCGAGCGCCGGCCATTGGTCGGCCGGCAATTTGTCCTCGAGGAACGTGACGGCGACTGCCGCCGTCGGCCATCCCACGTGGTCCGTGACAGCGGCGGCAATCGAGCCGAAGCCCGGCGTCACCTCGCCGTGTTCGGTGGCGTAGCCGCGCTGCCTGACCCGGTCCAGGTGCGAGGACAGCGCGGAGTACTTCATGATGGCGCCCTCCACCTCATGCCGGGCGGTGAACGCCTCGGCATTCGGGTACAGCGCGCGGACCTGCGACTTCGGCAATGCCGCGAGAATGGCGCGGCCGCTGGCGGTGAGGTGGCTGGGAAGCCGGACGCCGACGTCGGTCACCAGGGACGGGCGGTTCTTGGCCCGTTCCTCCACGATGTACAGCACGTCGCGCCCGTGCAGCACTGCCAGGTGTGCGCTCTCACCGATCACATCCACCAGCGATGCCAGCAGCGGCCGGCCCAGCCGGGACAGCGGTTCCTGCCGCGAATACGCCGAGCTCAGCTCGAAGGCGCTGATCCCCAGCCCGTAGCGCTGCTCCTCGTGCAGGTGGAGGACAAAACCGTTCGCCTCCATCACCCCGAGCAGGTGGTAAACGCTTGAGCGCGGCAATCCCAAGGACGTGGCAATGCTCGACGCCGCCATCGGCCCCCGCTTGGAGGCCAACAGTTTGAGGATACGAAGGGTGTTCTCGGCAGCGGGGACTTTGGACGTCGCCCTTGATTCGCCGCCGGCCTCAGGCCTGGCTTCCGTGCTCGACACCACTGTGCCCTCCGTTATTTTCTCGCGGGGCTTCCGGCCATGTCCGGGATCCCGTACTTAACCTTGCGCCCATGGCAGGTCCTTTCATCGCCACTCAAACACAGCCTGTGTCCGGAATCCCAGACAATGGCCTTGGGCGCGGACCCGGTCCCGGGATGTTGAGCCCCAGGCTTCCCTCCCGGTCCGCTCGGGTCCGGCGGCGCTGGTCGTAGGCTGAAGCGTATGGCCTCAACCACGGACATCCTTGCCGCGTACGATTCCCAGCTTCGCCGGCTGGTTCCGCCAACGATTCCGGCAGGCCACGACTATCAGCTGCTGGGCCCACTGCAACGTGTGACCGGACAGCGGCGGGGCTTCATCGAGTCGGCTCATGACCTCGGCGTGGAAGGCGGGACGCTCGACAGGATGATCGTCGAGCAGCGTGACTACTTTGCCGGCCGTGGAGAAGCCGTCGAATGGAAGACCAGGGCACATGATCTCCCGAATGATCTGGAGGCTCGCCTCCGCGCAGCGGGCTTTGTCCCGGAAGACCGCGAGACCGTCCTGGTGTGTGAGACGTCTGCAATGGCCGGCGGCACTGCGGCCGCGAAAGGTATTCGGGTGAGACTGGCCCGCGAACGCCCTGACCTGGAGCGCATCGCGGTCATGAAGTCTGAAGTGTGGGCCGCCGACTACAGCTGGGTGGCTGCTGATCTGCATGACCGGCTGGCCTCGGACCCGGAAAACCTGGTGGTCTTCATGGCCGAGGCCTCGGGGGAAGTGGTGTCGGCAGCCTGGCTGGAGATCAATCCGGGCACGGACTTCGCTGGTTTATGGGGCGGCTCGACATTGCCTGCATGGCGCGGGCGGGGGATCTACAAGACCTTGGTGTCGGCGCGGGCTCAGGTGGCGGCTGCCCGTGGAGTGAAGTACCTGCAGGTGGATGCCTCCGCTGACAGCGAGCCGATCCTGCGACGATTGGGATTCAGGGCAATCACCACCACCACGCCGTTTGTGTGGACTCCTCCTACGAGCGGCGATAGCCCTGGAGCACTTGGGTAGAGTGCCCGCTATGGACGAAAAGAGCCGCCGCATCACTAAGACGTGCCCTTGGACGCCGACGGTGTGGTGCCGTGGTGGCCGGAGGAACGGCGTCACGTCACCCTGCACCAGATCCTGGTCCGCATGATTGTGGAAAGGGCCCATGCTAGACGCTGACGTTCACTGGGGTCGGAGAAAGCGGTCTATCCGGGAACGTGTCTTCTGACAGGGGCTGGTCTGGCTGCTGGCCTTCGGGCAGGGACAGGTCGCGGGGCGGGTTTCGAGGATCCGGGGCAAGATCTTGACGTGTTACTTTTTCGCCAATTTCTTGATGCCCCAGCTGTTCTACGATCTGTTGTGGCCAGTCAGGTGGTTCCCAGTCGGGGTGTTCGCTGGCGTAGTGCCGTCCGGTGGGTGATGTCCAGCCGGGTGGTTCGTTCTTTGTGGCTGCTTCGGGTATCCATCCGGTGGTGTGGCGGAGTCTGTGATGTTTGGGTCAGGGCTGGCCGAGGTTGCTGATCCCGGTGCTGCCTCCGTGGGCCCAGGCGAGGAGGTGGTCGGCCTCATTGTCCAAAGACTGGTTGCTGCAGCCGGGGAACGGGCACTTCCCATCCCGCAGTCGCAGCCATTGGCGTTGGGCTTTCGTGAGCCGATAGCTCGTACGCCCGATCTCCAGCGGAGCTCCGTCGCGGGGATCTGTCAGGACCCGGCGAAAGGACTCTGCGCCGTCGGCGACGAGACGCCGGGCCATGGACTGCGGGATCGGTCCGTATCCATCCAGCATGGCCGTTTCATCCGTGACACCCAACAGCGAAAGCACCGGGACCGTGACCAGCACCTGCGCCCGCGGCGACGGAACACCCCCGCCCGTGCTGCCGTCACTGTCGGCCGCATCACCTGTAGCGCTGAGGAGCCAGGTCGCGGCGGTGTCGGCGCGGAGTTGGCTGAGCGTCCGGTCCTCATCGGGCCCTTGGAGGGCGCGGGCGGCGGCGGTGGTGCGGTCCCAGATCCCCGCGGCCTGGTCGGCGGGGAGGTAGGCGGAGAGCCAGGCCATGCCGTCGCGGTCCGGGGCATACTCCAGTCGTCGATCGGCGGCGCAGCGGGTGTGGCGTTTTTCGATGCTGACCGGGTGGTGGCGTTCCCGCCACGTACGCGCCTTATGCCGGAACCGGGACGCGACGAGCTCCCCAGTCGGGCACCCCCGGGCAGGGTTCGGCGCCTCGGGATCCAGAAAGTGCGCCTCCGGCGCCTTGGCACCGGCGGGGTCGAGGTTGGTGGTTTCGTCGACCATGATCCGGGCGTGCTGCCACGAAATGTTTCCGGACTGCAGGGCGGACAGCGTCAGCGGCAGGGCCGTGGTCAGTTCGTGGGCTTCGGCGAGCAGGGCACCCGCGGCGCGTTCGCTGACCGTCAGCACGCAGGCCACCTCCGCAACCACAGCCATTTCCTGGGCCGTGCGGTCCTGCAGGGACGCCCCGGGGGCCGCCATAGTCCTTGTGGTGTCGGTGAACCCGGCCGCGGCGTGCACTGTCAGGGCTGCCGTCTTTGCTTGCAGCCGGGCAGCCTCCGCCAGGATGTCCAGCCAGTCATCCGCCCGTTGCCGCATTGAATCAGCACCGGCCACACCCTCGGACCCCATCCCGCGGACCAGCACACCCACAGCAGCGACGGAAGACTCAATGGCCTTCAACACCTCTACTGCGGCCGTGATTCCCATACTCACAGCATCCCGGGAGCGTCTGACAACGCGGGCGCAGCGGATGTCCCAAGTGGATACCCTGCGACCAACCGGGTCTTCAGCGCACTGCACTTCGCTTCCAACCGGGCGATCTCGGAGATCCCGGCCAAGGACGCGCCCCTTCGGGCCAACGCATCAACGTGCGCCCCATACAAAGACGCTCGTGGCCCAGTCAGCGACGTGGCGAATTTCCGTTCGAGCGCGGCGAGCGACGCGGAAATTGCCGCCATGGCTTTTCTATTCTCAGCGTCCCAGGCTGCTCTGCTTTCCATACTTACAGGATCTCGCGAGGGTCCGACAAAACCCGCGTGGATGGATGCCTATGTGCATAACTCCGTTGGCATCATTTCCATAGCGCCGGAGCTGAGGGGTTCAGGTATCCCTCCGAGCGAAAGGGGGCGCCTGTTAACTGTCCTCTCGCGCCGAGGATGGGAGGTTGAAGAGCGTCAGATGCTGACAACTACCTTGCCGCGGGCCCGGCCCTCGTGCATGTATTCAACGGCAGCCGGCGCCTCAACGAGCGTGTAGACCTTGTCCACAGCAGGCTTCACACTGCCGGCCTCAATAAGCGTGGTCAGCGCCTCGAGATCCCGGTAATTCTCCGTCGAAACAAGCCCCTTGAATTTCTGCCCGGAGAACAGCGACACCAGCGGCGCACCCATCGAACGCTCAAACCCGCCGGTCAGCTTCCCACCGCCTTCACCGCCGACGATCACCAGTGTTCCCCGCGGTGTGAGTGCTTTCCGCAGGACTGAGAGCGGCCGGTTGCCGGCGGTATCCAGGATGACGTCGTACAGGAGCCCTGCGCCGGCAAAGTCGTCCCGGGTGTAATCGATGACGTGATCGGCGCCGAGTGACCGGGCCAGCTCCACTTTTCCGGTGCTGCAGACTCCGGTGACCTCTGCACCGAATGCCTTCGCCACCTGTACCGCAAAGGACCCGACTCCCCCGCCAGCGCCGATGATCAGCACCTTCTGGCCGGTACTGACCTGTCCGGCATCGCGGACGGCCTGCAGTGCCGTGACGGCGGAAATGGGCGCGGCCGCGGCCTCTTCGAACGTGAGGTTTGCGGGCTTCGCGGCAATGCGGCCCTCCTTGGCGCACACAAATTCCGCGAAGGACCCCTCACACGTGCCGAACACTTCATCGCCAGGCTGGAAGCGCGTCACGCCAGCCCCTACCGCCTCCACGACGCCGGCCACCTCGCGTCCGCGGACGGGGACCTTGGGCTTCTTCAGCCCGAAGCCGAAGAGCCGGATCAGGTACGGCCGCCCGGTCATGAGGTGCCACATGCCCTGGTCGACGCCGGCCGCGCGGACTCGGATCAGCACCTCGCCGCTGCCCGGTGCCGGCTGCGGAATGTCCCGTAGTTGGAGCACATCGGAATTCCCGTAAACGTCCTGCACGATTGCTTTCATGATGCGTCTCCTTCGTGGTTCGGGTACTGGAACACGTCCTCGAGCGGCACGCTGAGCACATGGGCGATCTGGAAGGCCATCTCCAGGGACGGCGAGTACCGGCCCTGTTCGATGGCGATGACGGTCTGGCGGGTGACGCCTACACGCTCGGCCAATTCGGCCTGCGTCATCTCGCCCCGTTCGAACCGCAGGCGCCGGATGGAATTGGTCACCCGCGTTGGCTTCACCACGGCTGGAACCCCCGGCGGTAGGCGACGATCTTGGCTACGGAGCCCAGGATGGCGGACAACACAAACGTCAGGTAGATGACGTTTGCGATCCAGAAGTGATCCACCTCGGCCATCGCCAGGAGCAGCGCCGCGACGCCGCCGATGACCACAAACGACTGCCCGATGTACTCGCCGAAACGGTAGATCTCCCGGTCTCGCTGGTCCTTCTTTCCGGCCTCCTTGGGCGAAAAAATGCCCAAGAGTATGTGCAGGGCGATGGACGCAGCAATGGATGTCCCAATGGTCCACAGCAGTGGAGCCACGTACGGAACCTCGGCAACGGGCATAGTGCCGGCCAGGCCCAGGACGATGGCCAAATACACGCCATAAGAGCCCGCGGCCACCACCCCCATGATCCAGGCGCTCTTCTCTTCGAAGGACATTTCGGCTCCTGCCATCCCACCAGATGTAAAACAAAGCTGACATCTCAAAAGTAAAGAAAATCAGACATGATGTCAATAGTTTTGGACTCCCCAAGAAAAGAAAAGGCCACACACACCCCCAGTCTGAGATGGAAGACACCAACCGCCCGTGAGTCTCATCACCTGGGGCGCCAAAGTGGTCTGCTGGTTGGCGATCCCCCTCCCAATGACGAGAAGGTATTTGTATGCAGCAAGCACCAAGCGCCGCCACGCAAGACGCAAGCCCAGCCGAACAGCCCAGGCCGGGATCCGCCGTCGCGCACGTCCTGAACCGGGGACTGAGCGTCCGCCATATCCGCTTTATGGCCCTCGGTTCGGCGATCGGAACCGGCCTGTTCTACGGCTCGGCCTCCGCCATCCAGAAGGCGGGCCCGGCCGTCCTGCTCGCCTACATAATCGGCGGCGCGGCGGTGTTTATGGTCATGCGGGCCCTCGGCGAGATGGCCGTCCGCCACCCCGTCTCGGGCTCGTTCGGCCAGTACGCCAGCCGCTACCTCGGGCCGCTGGCAGGGTTCGTGACCGGCTGGACCTATGTCTTTGAGATGGCGATTGTGGCCATCGCGGAGGTCACGGCTTTCAGCATCTATATGGGCTTCTGGTTTCCGCAGGTGGACCGCTGGATCTGGATTCTGGCCATCATCTGCTTCTAGGCCGCACTGAACCTGCTCAGCGTGAAGGTCTTCGGCGAGCTCGAGTTCTGGTTCTCGCTGATCAAGGTGGTGGCCATCATCGCCATGATCGTCGGCGGCGCCGCCATCATCGTGTTCGGCTTCCAGGCGGGCGGCTCCACCGTGGCGCCGGGGCTCGGCAACCTCGTGGAGCACGGCGGGCTGTTCCCCAACGGCTTCGAGGGGCTGCTGGCCTCATTCGCCGTGGTGATGTTCGCCTTCGGCGGGATCGAGACTCTCGGCATCACCGCCGGCGAGGCCACGGACCCCAAGAAGGTCATCCCCAAGGCCGTGAACACGGTGCCGGTCCGCGTCCTGTTGTTCTACGTCCTGACCCTCGGCGTGCTGATGAGCCTCTTCCCCTGGAACGAAATCGGGACCGACGGCAGCCCGTTCGTCCAGATCTTCAGCGGCCTGGGCATCCCGGCCGCACCGCACATCCTCAACGCCGTGGTGATCACCGCCGCGCTCTCCGCCATCAACAGCGACATCTTCGGCGCCGGCCGCATCCTGTTCGGGCTGTCCGGCCAAGGCCACGCGCCGGCAGTTTTCGGCAAGGTCTCGCGTCATGGCGTGCCGTGGATGACAGTGGTAATGATGGCCGGGATCCTCCTGGTGGGCGTGGTTCTGAACGCGGTCATTCCCGAGGACGTCTTTATCCTGATCGCCTCGATTGCCACGTTTGCCACCGTCTGGGTGTGGGTCATGATCCTGGCTTCCCATGTCGCGATGAAGCGGGAGATCGCCCGGAAGGCCCTGCCGGCGTCGGAATTCCCGTCCCCCTGGTGGCCGGCGGCCTCCATCCTGACCATCGCGTTTATGGCGCTGGTCATCGCTGTCCTGGGCGCCTTCGAGGACACCCGCGTGGCACTGTACGTGGGAGCGGTGTGGCTGGGGCTTTTGGTCCTCGCCTACCGGCTGTGGGTCAGAGGTGACGGACGACGCCGGGCCGAACTTGTGGACGAAACCTCACCGCTGCCGGTGGTCACCTCAGCCCGCGGCCACCAGTAAGGTCGACGGGTTCAGGCGCCGCCCGTTCAACAACAAAGGCTTCAGCGACAAACTACTGCCCGCCGGCCCCGCCGGAGCTAAGATCAGGCATGGTTCCGCTCTCAAACCTGCTGGCGTTTGCGCTGGCATCCGTGGTGTTGATCGCTGTCCCCGGACCCAGCGTGCTGTTCGTGATCGGCCGTTCCCTTGCCCTTGGCTGGAGGGGCGGCGTCCTGACGGTACTGGGCAACGCGACCGGGCAACTGGTGCAGGTGGCTGCAGTTGCGTTCGGAGTGGGCATCGTTGTGGCGCAGTCCGTGGTCCTCTTCAGCGTGGTGAAGCTGGCCGGGGCTGCCTACCTGGTCTATCTGGGCATCAAGGCCCTCCGGAACCGGCGGCATAACTCATTCGCCGATCGCCAGCCGGTGGCCTCCTCGGCAAAACGGCTGGTGGCGGAAGGTCTGGTGGTGGGTGTCACCAACCCCAAATCAGTGGTGTTCTTCGTAGCGGTACTGCCGCAGTTGTGGACTACCCGTCCGGGGCCATTCCGTTCCAGCTGGCCCTGCTGGGGGCGGTGTTCCTGCTGATCGCCATAGTTTCAGATAGCCTCTGGGCCGTCGCCGCAGGTTCGGCCCGCCAATGGTTTGCCCGTTCCCCCCGCAGGGTTTCAGGTGTGGAGGCAACAGGCGGGGCCTTGATGATCGGTCTGGGCGGAACGTTGGCCCTGACCGGCAGCAAGTCCTGACCACCCCCAACGCTCTCTCACTTCTGGGGCGATTTGGCGCAACGCTCTCTCACATGAGGTGAGAGAGCGTTGGCCCAAACAGTGCAGGATGTGAGAGAGCGTTGCGAAGTCTGATTAGGCCGAAGCGAGCGCCGAACGGACGGCAACCGGCATCGGCGTCGTGGGCCGGCCGATCAGTTCGCGGAGGTCCGAGCCGCTGACCAGGAGGTCGCCCCGCGCAATGCCGAGGTCCGAGTCCGCCAGGATGTCGGCGAAGAGCTCCGGCACGCCGAATCCGGCAAGGAGTCCGGCGTAGTCGCTGGCCGGAAGGTCCTGGTAGACCACGGGCTGGTTGGCCGCGGTGCTGATTTCCTGGGCCAGTTCGGTGAGCGTGAAGGCGTGGTCCCCACCGAGCTCGTAGATCTTGCCGGCTTGGTTTTCGGCAACAAGCACGGCTGCGGCGGCTTCGGCGTAGTCCGCCCGGGACGCGGCACTGATCTTGCCTTCCCCGGCGCTGCCCGCAAGCGCGCCCTGGGCCAAGGTGCCCTGCAGCTGGTCGGTGTAGTTTTCGAGGTACCAGCCGTTGCGGAGGATGGCGAACGGTACGCCTGCATCCTGCAGGATGGCCTCCGTTGCCTGGTGCTCAGCGGCCAGCTTCATGCCGGTGGTATCTGCGTTGGCGATGCTGGTGTAGGCGATCAGCTCCACGCCCGCCGCTGCTGCTGCCTCAATCACCGTGCGGTGCTGGTCCACGCGCTGGCCAACCTCGCTGCCGGAAATCAGGAGGACCTTGCTGGCGCCTTGCAGTGCCAGCGCCACTGAGGCGGGGTCCGCATAGTCCATCGGCTTGACCTGGACGCCGCGCGCTGCGAAGTCGGCCAGTTTTTCGATGGACCGGCCGAGAGCCACGATCTCTGCTGCCGGAACATTGCGCTGCAGGAGGGCCTCGACGACGTGGCGGCCAAGCTGTCCGGTTGCTCCAGTGATGACGATGCTCATGGGTTGGTTCCTTTCACCATTTCTTAGGGGGTCACCCTCCACAACCAGCCCTCCCGCCAATTACTTCCTGAAAGACAGTACGCACTTTTAGGTAAGGTACTCACCTTTTGGTAAGTTATGGGCATGGAAGCAACCGTTTGGCCCGCCAGCCTGCCGGAAGATCTACGGGCACACTTGCCGGAAGGATTGGCCGACGGCGTGTTCCCGGCCGGGTGCCCCAGCCGCACGGTGCTGGACCACATCACCAGCAAGTGGGGAGTGCTGATCCTGCTGGCACTCTCGGAAGGCGAGCAGCGCTGGAGCGAACTCCGGCGCCGCGCCGAGGGAATCAGCGAGAAAATGCTGGCGCAGACCCTCAAGACCCTGGAGCGCGACGGCCTGGTGCTGCGGAAGGCCCAGCCGGTCATCCCGCCCCGCGTGGACTACAGCCTGACCGAACGCGGATATGAGCTGTCCGGCCTGCTCGTCCCCCTGGTCACGTGGGCCTATAACAACGCCGACGACATCCTCAACGGCGAGCGCTGATTCTCGGCCAGTACTGATTCCCGTCCCACGCCTACGCCTACGCCAAAATCTCCTAAGTAGGACTCGTCCGCAAAGACGAGTACATGTTACTGGTGTGACTGGTGTGAATAGCGCCTAGCGTAAATGTAAGGTGCCAGCCAGGAATAGGAGGACCATCCTCTGCTGGGAGCTTTCCGGCAACCGCACCGACAGTGAGCGGACGAGCGCCGCGCTGAAGGAGTTGTACCGATGGTCAACGCTGCCCGTAATCCGGCCCGACACGAACCTCATCACGATTCTCAACACGACCGCCGAGTCGACGCCAGCGCGAGACAACCGCGCCTTATGGCAAGGGCCTGGAACCGCGTCCGTGCGGTGCCAGGCCCAGCAAGCCCCTACAAAATCGGTGACGCCGTGGTGGGCGACGATCCCTTCAACGGCCGGCACGAGGGTGTGGTCATCTCGCGGACAGCCGACTCCGTGGGCATGGGAACCGCAGAGGGCGTTGTCTACTACGATCCCCGTCAGGTCAGACGGCAGGAGTAGGCAACCGGCCCGGCCTACCGCGCCGACCAGCCGCCGTCCATCATGTAGCTGGACCCGGTGACCATGCCGGCATGATCGGACGCCAGCCAGGCCACCAGGGAGGCAACTTCCTCCGGTTCCACCAGGCGTTTCACGGCGGACTCGGTGAGCATCACCTTGGCCAGGACCTCGGACTCGGGAATGCCGTGCACCTTGGCCTGGTCCGCGATCTGCTTTTCGACGAGCGGGGTCCGGACATAGCCCGGGTTGACGCAGTTGGAGGTGACCCCGTGCTCCCCGCCTTCCAGCGCAGTCACCTTGCTCAGCCCTTCCAGTCCGTGCTTGGCGGAAACGTACGCGCTCTTAAACGGGGAGGCCCGGATTCCGTGCACGGAAGAGACGTTGATGATGCGGCCGAAGCCGTTGGCATACATGTGCGGGAGCGCGGCCCGGATCAGCAGGAAGGGGGCCTCGAGCATAAGCGCGATGATCCGGCGGAAGTCCGCCGGATCAAACGCTTCGATGGGGCTGATGCGCTGGATCCCGGCGTTGTTCACCAGGATGTCGCAGTCCAGGCTCAGGGTGGCGAGCGCGTCCACGTCCAGCAGGTCAACGGCCCAGGCAGTGCCGCCCACTTCATCGGCGAGGGTGGCAGCGCCGGCGGAGTCGACGTCGGCCACTACCACCTTTGCCCCACGGGCGGCGAGCTCCCGGACACAGGCAGCGCCAATCCCGCTGGCACCGCCGGTCACCACGGCCTTGCGGCCGTTCAGTATGTTTTCCATTGCAGATCCGCTTCCCATCGTGTGCTCAATATCCTTGCCGAGAACAGCTCAAGCAGCTCAGCGTGAGCCAGCCGGGAGCAGTCCCTCGCGGGCGGCGTCGGCCTTGTCCACGTCCTCCAGCGCGATGCCCTTGGTTTCCTTCAGGCTCAGCACCGCCACTGTGGTGATCGCGCAGGCAACCACGAGGTAGATCGCCGTGGGCAGCCAGGAACCGGTGTCCTTGAGCCGCTGGGTCGCCAGGAGCGGCGCCAGCGAACCGGCGAAGATCGAGGTGACCTGCGAGCCCAGCGAGACGCCCGAGTAGCGCATCCGGGTGGGGAACAGCTCGGCCATGATGGCGGGCTGGCCCGCGTACATAAAGGCGTGCAGGCACAGGCCGATGGTCACGGCGAGGACGATCACCACGGCATTGCGGGTGTCGAACATGGGGAAGGCGAAGAACGGCCAGGCCGCCCCGGAGATGGCGCCGATGAGGTAGACGGGCTTGCGTCCCAGCTTGTCCACGAGCCGGCCCACCTGCGGGATGACCAGGAAGTGGATGACGTGGGCGATGAGGAGTGCCAGCAGGAGCGAGGACGTGTCGTACTTGTGCACGCTCTTGAGATAGACAATGGCGAAGCTGACCACCAGGTAGTACATGATGTTCTCCGCGAAGCGCAGCCCCATGGCCTGCAGGATGCCCTTGGGGTACTTGCGCACCACCTCGAAGACGCCGTAGCTGACAGCCTGCTCCTTCTCCACGAGGGCTTTGGCCTCCAGGAAGATGGGCGCCTCGGTGACGTGCGTGCGGATGTAGTAGCCAACGAAGACGATCACGGCGGAGAGCCAGAATGCCACGCGCCAGCCCCAGCCGAGGAAGGCCTCGGGGCTCAGGGTGGTGGACATGATGAACAGCACCAGTGTTGCCAGGAGGTTACCCACCGGCACGGCGGCCTGCGGCCAGCTGGACCAGAATCCGCGGGACTTGTTGGGGCTGTGTTCGGCAACCAGCACCACCGCGCCGCCCCATTCGCCGCCGAGCGCGAAGCCCTGGATGAAGCGGAGGGCAACCAGCAGCGCGGGAGCCAGGTAACCGATGTCGGCGAAGCCCGGGAGGCAGCCCATCAGGAACGTGGCCACGCCGACGATCACAATGGTCAGCTGCAGCGTGGGCTTGCGGCCCAGTTTGTCACCGATCTGGCCGAAGACGATGCCGCCGAGGGGGCGCGCCACGAAGCCCACCGCGTAGGTGAGGAACGCCTGGATGATGCCGTCCAGCTCGTTGCCGGTGGCGGGGAAGAAGTACTTCCCGAAGACCAGGGTGGCTGCGGTGGCGTAGAGGAAGAATTCGTACCATTCCACCACCGTGCCCACCATCGAGGCGGCCACAATCTTCTTTAGCCCGGATCCCTTGGGTGCGGATCCGGCGGCGTTGTCCGCCGAGCGTTGCTCTACGCTCATGAGTTTCTCCTTAGTGTCCACTTTGACACGCGCTGTGATCCACAGCACTAATGGCTCCACTGAGTATTACTGCACAAACATGCGCCTTCAATGACCAATCCAGCACCAACTGTGTGCACAATTGCAGATATGAAGGCGAATCCCGATGACCTCCTGGTCCTGCTTGCGGTATCCCGCTCCGCAAAATTTACGACGGCGGCGCAAGTGTTGGGGCTGAACCACACCACTGTTTCGCGCCGGATAGCCGCCTTGGAGAAGGCGCTCGGCGGCCGCGTCCTGGCCCGGGCCGCCGGCGGTTGGGAACTGACGGAACTGGGCACGGAGGCCGTCCGGGTCGCCGAACAGGTGGAGTCGGCGGTGAGTGCGCTGGGACCGGCAGGCAAGGCGCCGGACCCGATTACCGGCGTCGTACGCATGACGGCGACTGACGGCTTCAGCGCCTACGTCGCCGCACCAGCCGTGGCGCGTCTGCGCCGGAAACACCCGGGACTGAGCGTAGAAGTGGTGACCATGACCCGGCGGGCACTGCAGCAGCGTTCCGGCCTGGACATCGAAGTGGTGGTGGGCGAACCGCAGGTCCACCGGGCCGAAGCCGTGCAACTGGGCGAATACATGCTGGGGATGTATGCCTCGCGTGCCTACCTCGCCGAGAACGGGACGCCGTCGAGCGTTGCCGAACTGACGGAGCATCCGCTGGTGTACTTTGTGGATTCGATGCTGCAGGTGGACGACCTGGACGCACCCCGGCGGCTGGTGCCGGCCATGCGCGAAGGGCTTACGTCCACCAACGTGTTTGTCCATGTGGAGGCCACCCGCGCCGGCGCCGGCATCGGATTCCTGCCGTGCTTTATGGGCAATCTGCACAACGATCTGGTCCGGCTGCTCCCCGACGACTTCGCCGAATTGCTCCCTTATTGGATGGTGCTGCGGCCGGATTCGATGCGCCGCCCCGCCGTGGCCGCCGTTGTGCAGGCATTGCGCGACCAGACGGCGGCGCACCGGGACGCCCTGCTGGGTCGCGCTCAGTCCCCATCGATTGCTCCCCACCGGCCCCCTAACCTCACAAGTTCGGCCAGGGAACCCCGCCAGCGTGGGCCCAAACCGCCCCCCTGAAAAAGGGCCGCTACAGAGCAACCGACGGCGCTGCCGGGTCGTGACGCACCGGGGAGTTCGCGGCGAAGGCGCGCACCTGGGCGTCGTTCCAGATGTGGGCCGGGACGGCACCGCCCAGGAGCCGGCGGGCCAGCTGCGGGTCCCCGTCCAGCGGGGTGTCGCTGCCGGCCATCACCATGTTGCCGTAGCGGCGGCCCTTCAGCATGGCGGGGTCGGCGATGATGACGGTGTGTGCGAACGCGGCCGCGATGGTGGCGGCGTCTTCCCGCGCATTCAACAGGCTCGGGGCGTCGCCTGAGTTCACCACATAGATACCGCCCGGCGACAGGACCCGCTTGATGTGGTCATTGAACTCGGCGGTGGTGAGCGGCCGCGGCGTGAGTGAACCGGAAAATACGTCGCGGATGATGAAGTCGCGGCTGTCCGGCGTGAGCGTTTCGGTGACCTCGCGGGCCTCCCCCACGCGCAGTCGCAGCAGCGGTGCCTTGGGCAGGTCGAACCAGCCGCGGACATACTCGGCCAGTTTGCCGTCGAGTTCCACCACCACCTGCCGGGCGTCCGGATAGGCGGTGTGGAAGTACCGGGCCAGGGAACAGGCCCCGCCGCCCAGATGCAGCCCGCGCAGCCGCTCGGTCCCGCCCGCGGTGGGCGCGACCGCCTTGGCCCCGCCCTTTCCGGACTTCGGCGGCCAACGTGACTCAATCAGCGCCGCCATCCAGCGCATGTACTCAAAATCGAGGAACAACGGATCGGCGAGGTCGATGTGGGAACTCATGACACCGTTGATCTTCAGGAGCCAACCGTTGGAGTTGTCCTGGTCCGCAATGAGCTCGCAGTCGCCGGTATCAATGTAGTAGACGCCCTCAAGGGGGCCATCAGGACGGGTTCCCTTGGGCACCTCGATGACACCCGCCGTCGGACGCTGGCTGTTCCGGCCGCCTGACTTGCCGCGCTTTGCCATTACCCGCGTGCCGCTTCCGTCATGGATCAACCCTAATTGACTGCCCTGCGTCAGCGGTCCGGCACGGCCTCGGTCCGGGCGGCGGGAACAGGGTTAGCTTGAGAGCGGCCGGTCCCTGCCTGCCCGGTCACGGTCCCGGTCACGCCGAAGTTCCTCCGCCCGGGTGGCGTCGGTGTGCGCCTCGCGGTCCGGATGCCCTTCTCCGTCCGGATGTGTGTCGCCGTTCGATCGCGTGTCGCGGTCGGGGTCCGGCCGAAGCTCCTCCGCCCGGGTGGCGTCCGTACGCGTGGCGTCGGCACGCGCGTCCCCGTCCTGATTTAGGTCGGGGTCCAAGGCGTCAGCCTTCTGCGTGCGCTCGGCCACGTCCTCCCGGAGTGACCTGGCGTCGTCGGCCTTCTGCTCGGCTTCCTGTTTCAGCCGCGCCGCCTCAACCTGGGCCTGCTCCGCATCGGCGCGGGCACGGCTGGCCCGGGCTTCGTTTTCACGCGCCTCGAGCTCAATATCCTCGGCTTTCCGGCGCATTTCGGCGGCCTTTTCGCGATGCGATTCGTCCCGCTTCTGCTGCATGGCCCGACGGCGATTCCCGGTCACCAGAACCAGCACGATCAGGACCACCACGACGATGCCAACAATCACCCAAACCCAGGTTGTTGTGTCCAACGCTGCCCACCTCTTTCCACTTCGGTGTGACGGGGTCCCTGCGATGCCAGGGCGGCAGGCGATGTGGACCCGTTTGAAATTCAGGTAGGAAGGGTACTTACCTTCCGTTAGTAACCATGCTTACTATTTTACGGCCAGTATCGCTGGTTCTGATCAACAACCAGCCTTCTTTGGAAAGAGAGAGCGAAGATGACAGAGAACCAATGGCCCGAGGACTCGGGTTACCCGGCTCCACCGGCCGCCCTTGGAACCACAGGAGAACGCGCCCCCAGTACGTTCCCCACAGCAGCGCCGCCGACAGGCGGTACGCACGGGACGTCCCGCACGGATGCTGCCAAGGAAGAAGCCGGAGATGTAGCGCGGACCGCGGCGGATTCCGCACAGAACGTGGCGGAAACCGCCAAGTCAGAAGCGGCGAACGTCGCGTCGGAGGCGAAGGCGAATGCGAAGGACCTCCTGCAGCAGGCCCGCTATGACCTCACCGAGCAGGCCAGCGCGCAGCAGCAGAAGGTAGCCAGCGGCCTCCGGTCAGTCTCGGACGAACTGCACGCCATGGCGCGGGCGTCAGACCAGCCCGGAGTGGCCACAGACCTGGTCCGCCAGGCCGCGGAGCGTTCCTCCTCGGTTGCCGCATGGCTGGACGGCCGCGACCCCGGATCGCTCCTGAACGAAGTCAAGAGCTTCGCCAGGCAGCGTCCCGGGACTTTCCTGCTCCTGGCCGCAGGTGCCGGCGTCCTCGCCGGGCGCCTCACCCGCAGCCTCAGCGCAGGAGCACCGGAGTCCGCCACGACCAGGGCCGGCGGCCGATACGACGCGACCGGGCAATACGGCACCGGTGGCCAGTACGACGGCACCGGCGGCCAATACGGCGCTGGCCCGGCCGGCTATACACCGTCGGGCGGTGGCACTGTCCCGCCGCCGCCGGTACAGTTGCCCGGCCCGGCCACCACCACGGCAGGGTTCGACGGCGGCGCGCCGGGGAGCAGCTACGGGGATCCTTCGCGTCCCGCCAGTCCCTTGGACAGCCCCCAACTCGCGGAACAGCCCTCCTCCGGGGACCGCCTCGCCGACGATCCCCTGGGCGAACGCGATCTCGCCGACGATCCAATGGCCAACGACCCCCTGACCCGGGACCGTTCCGCGGACGGTCAGGCTGGCAGGCCGTGATGAGCGGCCAGATTCCCGAACCTCCCCCCTCGGCGGCGCACCAGAAGGCGGACAGCACGTCGCTGGGCGATCTGCTCGGTGAGGTGACCCGCGACCTGTCCACGCTGATGCGCCAGGAAGTGGAGCTTGCTAAGGCCGAACTGAAGGAGTCCGCCAGCAAAGCCGGCAAGGGCGGCGGCATGCTCGCCGGCGCCGGCGTGGCCGGACACTTTGTCCTGCTGTTCCTGTCGATCGCCCTCTGGTACGCCTTGGGCGAGCTGATGGGACTCGGCTGGTCCGCCGTCGTCGTCGCAGTCATCTGGGGCGTCATCGGCGCGGTGCTGGCGTCCGTGGGCCGCAGGGAGCTCAAAACTGTAAAGGGCATGCCCCAAACCGCTGAAACACTCCAGGAAATTCCCCCAACCCTAAAACCCGGTGAGGTAAAACGATGAGCGAGAACCCGGACGCAATCCGTTCAGATATTGAAGCAACCCGCGCCCGCCTGGGCACCAACGTGGACGCGGTGGCGGACAAAGTGACGCCGTCCAACATCATCCGGCGCCAAAGAGACAACGCCACAGAAACAGTGAAGGACGCCGTGTTCGGAGTGAAGGAGAGAGTCATGGGAACAGCCGACGACGTCACCACGCCCGTGCACGGTGGCACCCACGCCCGCACCGACAGTGCAGGCAACGCGCTCAGTGAAGCGGGCGCCGCCATTGGTGATGCCCCGCACCAGGTGAAGGCCAAAACGCAGGGCAACCCGCTTGCTGCAGGCCTCATCGCGTTCGGCGCCGGCCTGCTTTTGTCCTCGCTGATCCCGGCGAGCGAGAAGGAACGCGAAGCAGCGGATGCCCTCAAATCGGCCGCCGAACCATTGACCACCGAGCTGACCGAGGCCGCGAAGGACATGGCCGAAGGCTTAAAGGAACCGGCCCGGGAAGCAATGGAAAACGTCAAGGCTTCGGCCGCAGACGCTGCCGAGCATGTCAAGGCCGAAGGCCAGGTAGCCGCTGCAGACGTCAAGGACCGCGCCACTGACGCCAAGGACAACGTCCAGAACACGTAACGGCGCCAGCCCATAGCGGCAGGGCCAGCATCGCCAGCAGCACAGACAGGCCGGTTCCGTCTCCCCCCGGCGGAACCGCCCTGCCCGTTTTACCAACCCGAGAGGACACCCCATGGCCGCTCAAGACTCATCCGAAACCAGCACTGCCAAGGCGGACCAGGCACCGGCGCCCGACGACTCCCGGAAACCGGACAGCCCTACCGATGTCACTAAGCCTTCTTGGAAGTACATAGCCAAAAAAACCCTTCGGGAGTTCACCAAGGACCAGTGCCCGGACCTCGCTGCTGCCCTGACGTATTACGCCGTGCTGTCCTTGTTTCCTGCGATGCTCGCGCTCGTTTCCCTGATCGGCCTTTTCGGGGACCCTGAGAAAACAACCACTGCCCTGCTGGAGATCGTGCGGGGCTTCGCCCCTGCTGAGACGGTGAACACCGTTAGCGGCCCAGTTGAGGAGTTAGCTAACGCACCCGCTGCCGGGCTGACACTGATCATCGGGCTCGCCACCGCGCTCTGGTCCGCCTCGGGGTACGTTGGTGCTTTCAGTCGGGCAATGAATCGGATTTACGAGATCGATGAGGGCCGTCCGTTCGTCAAGCTGCGCGGAACCATGCTCGCTGTTACGCTCGTCGCCGTAGTCATCGTGGCCCTCCTGGCAGGCATGCTGGTGCTCAGCGGACCTGTGGCAGAGGCAGTCGGCGGCCTCATCGGGCTCAGCGGTGCGTTCCTCACCGTCTGGAACATAGCAAAATGGCCAGTAATGGTGGCGCTCATCATCGTCATCATCGCGGTGCTCTACTACGCCACGCCCAACGTCAAACAACCGAAGTTCAAATGGATGAGCCTTGGCTCCGGGATAGCCCTGTTCATCTTCCTGTTGGCTTCTCTGGGGTTCGGCTTCTACGTTGGTAACTTCGGAAACTACAACAAGACCTACGGTGCGCTCGGCGGTGTGATCGTCATGCTGCTCTGGCTGTGGATCCTGAACATGTCGCTGCTGTTCGGGGCAGAGTTCGATGCCGAGATGGAGCGGGGTCGCCAGCTCCAGGCCGGAATCGAGGCTGAGGAGACCATCCAGCTGCCGCCCCGGGACACCAAGAAGAGCGAGAAGATGCAGGAGCAGGAAGAGGACGACATCCGGCGCGGCCGCGAGCTGCGTGAACGCCACCGGAACGGCGCGGATCAGGCGGAACCGGACGCGGAACCCGACCGCACCAAGCGGGACTAGGCAGGGCCCGCCACTTGGAGGAAAATCAATATCAGCAGATTCCTTCAAGTTTCCCGGGGCCGTGACGTCCCGGGTATCAGGCGGGGTCGGCGGCGAGGTGGCCTCTTCTGAGACCGAGGCCAGTCCCCCCAGTCGTCGTCGGCCCCCTCATTTTGTTCGCTGCTCAGCGTGCATGTGGTTCCAAGGTTCATGCTTGCTCAGCGTTCGAACGCCACGGCGGACTCCATGCCAAGGGCCAACAGATAGGCGCCGAAGCCCTGCGGCGCCCGGGCCTCGGTCCGCCCGGAAGTCAGTACCCGGACCGTGTCCGTGGACGTTATACGGAACCCATGGCGGCGCAGCCGTTCCACCAGCGCACGGTCCTCCTGCGAGCGCTGACGGGGAAAGCCACCGGCCCGCTCATAGGCCGAGGCCCGTACCCCGAAGTTCGCACCGTACACATGGGGGTGGTCCTCCCCCATCGGATGCCGTATTTGCCAGCGCCTCAGGAGTTCGCCGTCCATGCCCGCCGGATCCGGTTCCACGGTCCCCAAGACTGCATCGGCGCCACGGTCAGCCAGTTCCACCTGACGCAGGAGCCAGTTTGCCGGAACGCAGGAATCGGCGTCGGTATTGGCCAGCCAAACCCGTTCGGCGGCCCGCTCGCGGCCCGCCCCCGCACGGTCGGGTAAGTGTCCCGTGAGGAGCACGTTGATGCCTGCACGCCGGCTCCTCCCGACACTGCGGAACGCGACCGGCATCAGGGTGACGCGGCCGTCCGCCGCAGCAAAACGCGCCGCCACCGCGCCCGAGCTGTCCGTGCAGGCGTCCAAGACCACCACGATGGCGACGTCCGTGTCCGGCTGGCTGTGCTGCAGGGCATCAGCTGCGGCACTGACCGCTGCCAGGGCACGTGCCAGGTGCGGTTCCTCGTTATGGACCGGAATAACCACGGCAACCTGCTCGATCCTGTCCACGTCAGGACACCGGAGGTCCGGGATCGCCGGCATCGCCGGGAGCCACCAGTGTTTCCAGCACAAAATCGCGTTCCTGGTAGAGAGCGGCGGTGGGCCACCGCAGCCGGCTCCGGGCCAGCACGTGGACGGAGTCGCCGTCGAGCTCCCACCCGGAAACCGGGTGCCGCCAATGGCACAGCAGCAGCGTGCCGCCCGGCGCCATCGATTCCTGGATCCGCTGCAGCAGCAGCTCCAACTCCGCAGGCGACAGGTAGTAGCCCACCTCGGAGACCACCACAAGGTCGTACCTGCCGCCGGGCCAGTCAGCAGGGAGCGTCAGCTGCCGCGTGGAGACCCCGGGAAACGACGCGAGCCGCCTGGCCGCAAGCTCGAGCGCGGTGCTGCTGGCATCCACGGCAAGCAGACTGGTGCATCTGGTGGCCAATTCGGCGGTCAGAGTTCCGATGGAGCATCCAACTTCCAGGCCCGACCGGTAGTTCTCCTGCGGCAGTGCGGCGAGGGTGAGGGCGCGCTTGCGCCGCTCGTACCAGCTGGTGGTGTACTCCCAGGGGTCCGCGGACTTCGAGTGCACGGCGTCGAAGATCCGCTGCGCGTCGGCACTGGTGTGGGGAGGGGATTGAACCGGGTGGGCCCCGGGCGGCGTCCAGGCGAATGTCTCAAAAGTTCGCCTGAAATATTGCAGCAGGCCCTCGCCGAGGAGCACTTCGTCCCCGGGCAACCCGGACAGCGGACGTACCTGGCTCGTGTGTGAGTCCATGGCGGACCGCTTCGCCCCCTGCTGTTCAGCACCCAGCGGAACGCGCCACCAGGACCGCCAGGCCGGATCCTCCGGGGAAGCCCACAGCCAGTACCAAATGGGATACTCCAGCAGGGCGTGCCCACCTTCGCCGGCGACGTCGGCGGCCACCGCTCCGAGGGCGTTGTGGTCCGCGTGTCCGTCGTCACGATACGGGGCCACAATTGCCAGTTGCTGCGGTGGTCCGGGATGCCGGCCGATGGCCTCGCGCAGACGGTCGGCGATTTCCGGTGTCCACTCCTCCAGGCCCCGGTCCGGCAGCCGGAGGAAACGCCAGCGTCCGGCCAACCCCAGGACGCCCATCGCTGCCGCAAACTCCTCAAGTCGTACGGCGGCGAGCTGTTCAGGCGTGGTTGTCGCCGAGTCCGGGTGCGAGCCCTCCCCCGCGGTGCACAGCAGCACCTCGACGTCGGCGCCCAGCGAGTGCAGCAGCGCCAGCAGGCCGCCGGCGCCCAGAGTCTCGTCGTCGGGGTGGGCAGCCAGCATCACGAACCGCATGGCAGCCAATTCCTGCTGCCCCAAGGGCAGCTCCGCCATCGCCGCGAGCCCGCTCGCCGCCCAACGGGCCTCGTCAGTCCCTTGGTCCGTGTGCGAGAAGGTCACCACAGATGCTCCCCGTTCAGTGTCAGCTTTCCCAGCTGAGCATCGTCCCGCATGGCATGGTGCTGGCGCACGTACAGTGCAAGGTCCGCCATGCGCTTGGCATACGGTTCGTCGAACGCCAGCGGCGCCGGTCCCCGGTTCCGGCCGACCAGGGACAGGACACGCTCGACGGCGGCAGCTACGGTTCCGCGCACGCGTAACGCTTCGCTCCACGCACTCCGGTCCGCATCCTGTATTTCTTCGCCGGCGGGCAGGCCGCCGTCGTTGGACAGCTGGCCGTCGTCGATCAATGCTGCCGTACGCGCAAGATACTGAAGCGTGGCGGTCAGGATCCTGTCTGTTTCGCCCAGGGCAGCCAGCGCGATCTGGTCAGGTTCGCGGCCGGACGCCGCGGCGGCGGCCAAGGAGTCCTTGTAGTCCCGCGCCACGCCCACGGCGCCCCCGAGCCAGCAGGCAGCTACCCCCATGCCACCCCAGGCAAAACCGGGCCGGCTGAAATACCAGCCGTCGCTGCCCAACTGTTGTGCGGGCACCTGGCTGAAATGGACCGTCCCACTAGGAATCTCCCGCAACCCGCGGGCCACCCATGCCGGGTCCTCGCACGTCACGCCCGGATCCCGGAGGTCCACCGCGAAGGCCGCCCTGCCTCCGGCTTCAGTGTGGGCAGTGATGACAGCCCGGTCCAAGAGCGGCGCCAGTGAACACCATGGCTTTGAGCCGTTCAGCAGGATTCCAGCCTCGCCCGCCTTGGCCTCCAGGCGCGTATCCGGGCCTTCCGCGGCAAACACTCCCCACGCACCCACGCGGTCGGCCGGATCGTGGCCCGCCTGATAGTTCCCTGTCTGGGCAAGGATCGCTTGGGCATCCATATGCGGTTCAAAAACGCGGCCTGCGGCAACGTCCACGGCGGAGACGGAAGCGAGCAGCTCCCAGAGACGGGCAGTATGCCCGCCCCCTGGCTGCGGCCAGTTGTCTCCCGCGTTCCGGGCCAACGACAGCAGCGCGGGGACGTCGCCTGCCGCGGAGGCCACGGAGTCGAGCAGGGGAACCGTCCAAGCCAGTTCCGTTTGAGTTGAGACCATGCGGACAGCCTGGTGGGATGACGCAGGCATGCTGCTGCCTCTCCGGCCCGGCCTACTTTGCCGCCGGTTCGGTGACCGACGCGGACGGAGTCATGGTTTCCGCGTTGACCATCCACGCGAGCTGTTCCAGGCGCTCAATGGCGGCATGTAGCAGGTCGGTGCTGGTGGGATCCTCTTCATCCACCTCATCGTGGACATCCCGCATGGTCTTCACCGTCCGCTCCAGCCGGGCCGTGACCAGTTTGACGGCGTCCTTCGTGGAAATCAGCCCGCCGGTGAGCTCATCAAGGCGTGTGTCTGCGGCTACGGTCTGGCTCCGTCCGTCGGGCAGGGCGTGCAGGGCCCGCATCCGCTCCGCCACCTGGTCGGCAAACAGCCGGACACTGGCGATGATCTCGTCCAACTGCAGGTGAAGGTCGCGGAAGTTGGTGCCCACGATGTTCCAGTGGGCCTGCTTGGCCTGGAGATGGAGCTCAATCAGGTCCGTGAGGACCTGCTGAAGGTTGCTGGCAAGGGTGGGTGACGCTTTCATCGTGTTCCTCCACTGCAGGCGGTTCCGGACGGGACATAGGCCGGACAGTCATTCTAAGCATACTTAGCAATATTCGGGATGAACGGATGCTGTCTGCGCCCAGGACTCAGCCGCCTGCGGTTAGATGCCTGCGGTCAGCACTCAGCGGACGCGCGCCAAGGCGAACCCGTCCCAGCCTTTGGACCCGACAGTCTGGATCACGGTGGCATCGAGATGAGGATGTTGGCCCAGCAGTTCCAGGGCGCTGATGATCCCAGGGGCGTTGACCTGGTCCATGGAAGGATCCAGGACCGCGCCCTCCCAGACGGCGTTGTCCAGGACCACCACGGTTCCAGGCCTGCCCAGGCGCACGGCCCATTCGAGGTACGCTGCGTCGTTTTCCTTGTCCGCATCGATGAACACAAAATCGAACGGCTCCTGGCCCTCCGCCTGCAGCGCGGCCAAAGTGTCCAGGGCGGCGCCCACCCGGACCTCAACCATGTCCCCCAACCCCGCCACGTCCACATTCGCCTTGGCGATGTCCGCGTGTTTGGCGAGGTATTCGCACGTCACCAGCCGGCCGCCGTTGGGCAGCCCCTGCGCCATCCAGATGGTGCTGAACCCCGCCAGTGTACCGATCTCCAGCACCCGCCGGGCGCCGGACAGTTGGACCAGGAGCTTAAGCAGCTTGCCGGCGTTGGGCGTCACTTCAATGGGCGGCATCCCGGCGTCGACGGCGGAGCGCACCGCCTGCTTGAGCGCACTATCGGGGTGCACCACGGTAGCCGTGAGGAAGTCTTCCACTGCTACCCACCCCGGCTGGGACTTGTGCTCAAACATGGCCACAGTCTGGCACGCAGGCAAGCGACGGTCTAGGACTCGGCGCAGGAACCGTCGGTGGGGCGTCACGCGGAGCAGGCTTTTTGCCCGGCCCAATTGTCACATCGTTGACTTGATGCAGGCGCGGCGCCCGGCAGGCGCCAAAAGCATGCCTGGCGTGACAGGTCGGCCAGCCGTCCTCCCGTGGCCTCGCTCAGGAACCGTCTGCGAGGGCCTCTTCGAGGCGGTCCACCTTGGCGCTGAGCTCGCCCTTATAACCGGGCCGGATGTCTGCCTTGATGACCAGTGAGACGCGGCTGCCAAATTCTCCGACGGCTTCGGTGGCGCGCTTAACGACGTCGAATACCTCGTCCCATTCGCCCTCGACAGTGGTGAACATTGAGTCCGTCTGGTTGGGCAGGCCCGACTCCCGGACGATCCGCACGGCGGCCGCAACGGCGTCGTGCACTGAAGCGTCGGTGGGACGCGATCCCCCGGCGGGTGTACCGGACGGGGCGACTGAAAATGCAAGCAACATAGGGCAAGTCTGTCATGCAGCCCACCATGAAACGGGTTTGGCGAGGCTGGCGAAGCGTCACATAGCCGGCTACCCTCCGGTAACCAGGAAGGCTGCCTGCGGCATTGCTAACCTGAACGAATGAGCATTGCTGTCGTCCGCAAGCCACTACGCGCAGACGCTGCCCGGAACGTGGACAAAATCATCCTGGCCGCGCGCCAGTGCTTCCGCGAGCATGGTCCCGAGGTACCCCTCCAGACCATCGCACTGACGGCGGGCGTGGGCCCGGCCACCCTGTTCCGGAACTTCGCCGACAAGGAGGAGCTGGTCCTGGCCGCCCTCAACCGGCAGCTCCGCGAGACCGTGGACCCCGTCATGGCGGACGCGTTGGCTGACATCGACGCAACTGCGGGACTGCTGCGCGTCCTCGAAGCCATCATGGCCGCGGCCAGCGCTGATGCCAACCTGCTGGGCGCCGTTGCGGGCCGCCGCGAACTCCTCACCGGCATCACCGGCTCACTGATGGATTCCATGAGCATCCTGCTGGGCCGCGGCCAAGGTCAAGGCACACTTCGTTCCGATATTTCCATGACTGACATGTTCCGCCTGCTCGCCATGCTGATCGGCGTCGTGGACACCATGGAGCCGGGTTCCGATGCCTGGCGCCGCCCCCTGGCACTGATCGAGGACGCCATCCGCACTGAACGGCCCCACCGCCCGCTGCCCGCGCATGTGCCGCTGCCCGCCCCGCAGCTGCAGGGTCCACAGTTCACCTGACACCCCGCGCCTGAGCACCCTCCGGCACACAGCCACGGCCCCCCATTGTTGGTGTCCAGACGTTGGATTAGACTCAGGTAGGGTTACGCAGCCAGCCTCTGAATCTTCACAGGGAGCACTAGTGAAACACGTCCAGCGCGGCCAATCCAAGGCCATCCGCCGATGAACCACATGCACTTGTCCCGGTTCATCCACGACCCCCGCGGCCCGGAGGTGATCCTTCCTTCGCTGGCAGCGGAGGACCTCGCCAATTTGCTGGACGCCCTCTACCAAAACCTCGACACTCCCGCCCCGGAATTCGGTGCGCAGGTGTGGTACGAGCTGGCCGTTGAAGAAAGCGCCCGCCGGACCGGGTCGCCAGAGGATGAACAAACGGCCTGACCGGCCTACGGGCCGAACCCCGGGTGTGGCACTGCGGAGCTGACGATGATGACCCCAGTCAGCCGGCGTCGCCCTCGGGGGTTCTTTCTTGCGGCCGCGTTTCTCCGGGCTGGGTTTCCCGGCGCCCGGCATTGTCTTTACCCTCCGGCTGGTGGGGCTCCTGGTCGTGCTTGTGAGGCTCATGATCGTAGTCATGGGGCACGTGTTCCTTGGCCTCCAACAGGTGCTGCTGCAGCTTCTCCTCCGCGTCGCGGCGTCGCCGGGAAGTATCCCTCAGTTCCCGCGTCGATTCGGAGACACTGGTGTCGTACACCGGCCGCGGCTTCGGGTCCGAACCCTGGGGGTTGTCGGTTCCGCTGTCCGGATCTGGTGCGTTGGGCTCAGGCTGATCATTCATCTATGTGGCTCCTTTAGGCGTTGCAAACCGCATCACGCCGACATTCTTCCGGCCGTCAATCGTCCGGTTCCGTTTCCCGGTTTCGGAGTTCGGCCCGAACCGCCGCGTGCAGGGCGGTCATATTCGCTTCCTGGCTGAGGTCCAGGGCCAGTCTTATGCGCTCGGAAAGTAAATCCAGGTCCTCTGGCGGCAGGTCGGCCAGGGACCGGAACCGGGTAAAGAAGCGCTTGACCGGCAGCCCTGCGCGCCATCCGTCAGATGCCTGACGGCGGGCTTTGCGGGGTCTTGAACCGGCTGGGTGCAGTCTTATCTCCATGGTCAGCGCTCTCACGAGAGTCCACGGCCAACTGCATAGCCAGGCCCAATGCTACAGCGCATGTGAACCGCACCACCAGTGGTTTGGTGTCGGTTTCACATGATGGGCGTCAGTTCCATCCGATGAACCGCAGCAGCGCTGCGGCACCGGCGCCCACCACGACCACCACAAGGAAGGGCGCCCGGAAAGCCAGTGCGACGGCGGCGGCGGCGAGGGCCCCCAGCCGCGCATCGGCGGCCAGGGTCTGGCCGGACGCCACGGTGTTGACGATGGTCAGGGACGCCAGCAGTCCGATGGTCATGGTGCCGGCAATACGCGACATCCGGGGGTCCTTCAGCAGCTTTGCCGGGACGAAATAGCCCACTAGCTTCCACGCGTACGCAAGGACGCACGCCAGCAACAACCAGAACCAGAGATTCATGTGCCCGCCTGCCCTGCCTGCCCGTGGCCGTCCTGATACGTGTCAGAATGCGTGTCCCGGCGCCCGTGGTGCCGGTCGTAGGGATCCACGTCAGGTTCCAGGCCTTCGTCACTGCGTCCGTGGCTGAACCAGCCGATCAGCGCAGCTACGACGGCGGCAATCAGGATGGGCACGCCCGCGGGAACGAACGGGACGGCTACTGCCGTGGCCAGCGCGCACACGACGGCAATCGCCACCGGTTCCCGGCCCTTGAGCCGCGGCCACAGCAGAGCAAGGAATGCGGCCACGGCGGCACCGTCCAGGCCCCACTGTTTCGGATCGCCCAGTCCGCTTCCTGCGAGGGCCCCCACTGCGGTGAACAGGTTCCAGAGTACGTAGATGCCAATGCCGGCCGTCCAGAAGCCACGGCGTTGCTCATCGGGATCAGTCTGCCCGCTGCTCGTAGCGGTCGACTCGTCAATGGTGACCTGCGCGGCAACATACCGCCGCCAGCCCGTCGGATGCAGGAGGGCGTTGAGCTGCATGCCGTAGATGCCGTTCCGCATGCCCAACAGCGTGGCTGCACTCATGGCCGCAATTCCGGAGCCTCCGCCCGACACCACACCGATGAACGCGAACTGGGAACCGCCGCTGAAGAGCAGCAGGCTGAGCGCCATAGTCTGCCAGAAATCGAGTCCTGAGGTGACGGACAGCGCTCCGAAGGACACTCCGTAGAGGCCGGTGGCGATGCTGATGGATAGGCCCACGCGCACGGCCGGGGACTGGAGCAGCTTCACCGCCGTCGTCCCGGTTTCCGCAGGCTCCAGGCCCACAGGATCAGCGGCAGCTGAAGCGGCAACCGGACGGTGTGCACCTTGCGCTGCGTCGGGGAGCCCGTGGGGCCGTAGGCGCGGCGCAGTGCGTCCACGTGACCGGCCAGGAATACCGCGAACATTGCCGTCACGGCCGTGGCAGTTGCCCGCCTTGTCACCGGGATCAGGAGGCCGACGGCGGCACCCGCCTCCAGCAGTCCGCTCACCGCAATCCATTCCTCCCGTGACATCACCGCCAGGGGCCGCTTGCCGCCGTCGGGCGTTGGTACTTCGCGCCCCTCCGGCGACTCGTCGCCGGCACTTGGCGCCTCGCGGCAAAGATAGTCAGGGACCACCTGTTCGAAGAACCGTGGCTCGCGGAAGTGCTTCATGGCGCTGGTCATCAGCAGCGCGCTCATGGCCGCCGCGGAGACTGTCTGGGTGGCCCGGGCGGACCAGCGAAAAGGCATGGGTCCACTCAATCACAGCACCGCCCCGGGGGCTAAACACCAGCCCCCGACCGGAAGCGGCTCAGGACGGCAGCTGGACCTGTTGCCCGCTCGGCTGAAGCTGCGCCAGCACACTGGCAGGTTTGTTCGTGGTGATCTCGTGGATCCCCAGCCCCTGGCAGAGCGCCACATCCCGCTCCGAATCCACGGTCCACACGCGGAAGCGGCGGCCGGATTCCAGCCAGCGCTGCACGGTCCGGGCGTGCTCGCGGACGTACATGATTCCCGGCCCCGCGAGTCCCACCTCGCACTCGTCCAGGATGCGTTCGCCTTCCAGCTGCGCGGCCTTCATCACGTTGGCGAGTGCGCCGCCAGCCAAGGGGCCCAGGCTCAGTTCGTCGCGGAGTTCGTCGACGTCGATGTCGTCCACCAACTGGCAGATGAATTCGGCCGGAACGCTCCGGAGCAGATGCTTCACCGAATCCGGGCTGAAGCTCATGAACGTCACCCGGACGTTGTCCACCGTTGACGTGCCGGCGTCCCAGCCTTCGCCCCGGAGCACGTCCAGCACACGGTCTTCCAGTTTCAGCTGGTAGGGGCTGGGATGCTTGAGCTCGATTGCCAGTCCGATCGGCCGGCCAGCGCCGCGCAGTATGTCCAGGAGTTCCGGCAAGGTGAGGAACTGCTTAGACCGGGCGCCGTATTTCTCCGGGATCCTGGCGCCTTTCCAGGACGAAAAATCCAGCAGCCGCAGCTCTGCCAGCGTTCGGTCCGCAACGGGCCCGGTCCCGTCCGAAGTCCGGTCGAGGTTGGCGTCATGCAGCAGCACGGCGTGCTGGTCCCGGGTGAGGTGGACATCGCACTCCACCCCGTCCGCGCCGTCGGCTACCGCCTGCAGGTAAGCGGCGCGCGTGTGCTCGGCAAATGCCGCGCTGGCGCCCCGGTGGGCAAAAACCAGTGGCCGTTCCGGCACGGACTCCTCGAATGTCATGAGGACACGCTAGCGGACGCGGCCCGGCGGCGCGGGGCTAGGCTGGGCACATGCAGGTGAACTCTGAGCCAACTACCCGCCAGTCCCCGCCCGGGCCCGCAGGTCCCGCGCCGCTGTCCCCGAAGGCGAGGGCCGCCGTCGTCGATCATCAGCTCAGCGCAGGGGATGCCGAAAAGGCGGCAGCGCTGCGGAAAATGAAGCTTGTGGCGCTGGGACTACTCATTGCCATGGCGGTCATTTTTGTGTTCGCGTTCGCGCTGCAGAAGGAGTATCCGTGGCTGCAGTACGTCCGCGCAGCAGCCGAGGGCGGCATGGTGGGCGCACTGGCCGACTGGTTCGCCGTGACCGCGCTGTTCAAGTACCCCATGGGCATCAAGATCCCGCACACCGCCATTATCCCGCGCCGCAAGGACCAGATCGGGGCGTCGCTGGGTGAGTTTGTGGAGACCAACTTCCTGTCCGAGCAGGTGGTCCAGGATAAGCTGGCCAGTGTGAACGTCGCCCGGAAGGCCGGCCAGTGGCTCGCCGGGCCGGGTGGCGCCGAGCGTGTGGCGAAGGAGGGTGCCGCCGTCATCCGCGGTGCGTTCAAGGTTTTGAACGACGACGACGTCCAGGCGGTCATCGAGGGAATGGTGCGTAAGCACCTGCTGGCTCCGCCGTGGGGACCGCCGGTGGGCAGGATGGCGGAACGGATTTTTGCCGACGGGCACCACCACAAACTGGTGGACCTGCTGGTGGACCGCGCCGCGGACTGGGTGGACGACAACCACGAAACCGTCAGCCGGCTGGTCTCGGACCGCTCCCCCACCTGGGTCCCGCAGTTCGTGGACGGGCTGGTGGGCGACAAGGTTTACGTGGAGATCCTCAAGTTCGCGCGCGCCGTGCAGTCCGACCCGAACCACCAGGTGCGGCAGCAGATCGACAAGTACCTGAACGACCTCGCGCAGGACCTTCAGCACGATCCCGCGATGATCGCCAGGGCCGAGGACATCAAGGCACAGGTTCTGGGAGACCCCGAGGTCCGCGAATTGGCCTCCCGCACCTGGGGAACCGTAAAGGGCGCCCTGCTGTCTGCGGTGGACGATCCGGATAGCGAACTGACGGTGCGGTTCAAGGCAGCCGTACGCGACTTCGGTTCACGCCTGGTCAACGACACCGAACTTGCCGGCAAGGTCAACGCCTGGATCGGCGACGCCGCCGGCCACCTGGTGCGGACCTACCGCTCCGACATCTCTGGCGTGATCACCGATACCGTGGCCCGCTGGGATGCCGAGGAAACGTCGCAGAAGATCGAACTCCAGGTGGGCAGGGACCTGCAGTTCATCCGTATCAACGGCACTGTGGTGGGCTCGCTGGCCGGGCTGGTCATCTTCAGTGCGGCGCACCTGGTCTTCGGTTAGCCGCGCCATTCCAAAGCAACGCAGTAGACAGGACTACGCGAATGATTCCAGCTCTACGCCGGCCGCTTCGAGTCCGGCACGAACACCGGCGGCCATCTCCACGGCCCCAGGGGTATCGCCATGGATGCACAGGGAATCGGGCCTGACCTGAACCACCGTTCCGTCCACGGCCACAACTTCGCCCTTCGTCGCGAGCCGCACGGCGCGCTCAACGATCGAGTCGACGTCGTGCAGGACCGCACCCTCCTGGGAGCGCGGCACCAGGGTCCCGTCCGCCTGGTAAGCGCGGTCCACAAAGGCCTCAACAAACACCGGGTGGCCGGCTTCCTTGGCCTGGATCAGCAGCTGCGAACCCGGCAGTCCGAGGATCGGCAGGCCGGGGTCATAAGCCTGGATGGCGGCAACCACGGCGGACGCCTGCTCGGCGTCGTGAACCAGGCGGTTGTAAAGGGCTCCATGCGGCTTGACGTAGTCAACGGAGGCACCCACGGCGTGCGCCACGCCGTCGAGCGCGCCCAGTTGGTAGAGGACGTCGCCGAACAGCTCGTCGAAGGACATGTCCAGCGACCGGCGGCCGAAACCAGCCAGGTCCCGGTACCCCACGTGCGCACCCACGGTCACATCAAGCTCGAAGGCGGCGCGGCAGCTGTCCAGCATGGTGATGGGGTCCCCTGCGTGGAAGCCGCAGGCCACGTTCGCGCTGGTCACCAGCCGGAACATCGCTGCGTCGTCCCCCATGTTCCACGAGCCGAACGATTCGCCGAGGTCAGCGTTAAGATCCAAGGTTGTTGCCTTCCAGAGTAAGTTTGTCCGGTTCCGCCGCCACGGCTTTGAGCTCCCCCGGGATAGTGTCCGGCATGGGGCCGAAAGCTTCCTTGGCGGTCGACACCACGGCGCGGCCCATTATGAGGTTACCGGCACCGCCCACCACCGCGCCGATGCCGAACGGAAGCGCACGGCCAAGCAGCGCAGTGCCTTGGCGTTTGAGCAGGTTCTTGAGGAAGGCCTTCTGGATCTTGTTCCGAATGGCACCGAAGCCCGATGGCATGGACTTGGTCAGCACGTTGCCCCACGCCTGGGTGGTGCTGGCTCCCTTGCCCATGGCCTGGCCGCTCAGGGTTCCCAGCAGGGCAGTGCCTTCTTCGCCGAGCATAATGGCCATGACCATGGTGCTGGCCTTTTCCGGGTTGGTCAGCCGGATGCCGTGGAGTTCCGCCAGCGAGGTGGCATAAAGTGCCGTGGCTTCGAGGAAGCCAACGGTAGCCGCGGCGGAGAGTCCCAGGGAGGCCACAGTTCCGACGCCGGGTACAACGGCAGTTGCCCCGACAATCGCACCGCCGCCGGTCACCGCCCGAAGGTAGTCGCGTTCGAGGATCTCCGCGAGCCTGGCGGCGCTGGCGCGCGGGTGTTTGCGTTGCAGCCGCCGGACGTAGGCAAGCACCAACGGCCGCTGGATTTCCACTGCCCGGAGGAGCATGTTGTGGACTCCGGGTTTCGGTTTGCCGTCCGCGTCGAACACCGCGTTGTGGGCGGTCTCCTGTGCGATACGTACTGCGGGATTGCTGCGCTTGGCCATGGTCACCTCTGCTTCGGTACTGCTCGTGGCTGCCGGCAGTTTTGGCTGCGGCCCTGCCTTAACACTAAGGGTGCTTAAGACTAAGCGGTCCCGGCCCCAACCGAACCACGCCTCTTCAGTTCCGCCAAAAACCGGCCGAGCCTAGACTTGCCCTATGCCCACACTCCAAGCCCTGCGACCCTTTGCGCACCGCGAGTACCGGGTCCTCATCGCGGCGCTGGCCATCTCCATCTTCGGATCTGGAATGTGGGCTGTCGCCATGGTCTACCAGGTGATCCACCTCGGCGGCGGCCCGCTGGAACTGTCCCTGGTGGCCACTGCCGGCAGCATCGGCCTGGTGGCCTTTGTCCTCGCGGGCGGGATCGCCGCTGACCGAGTACCGCAGCGGCTCCTCATCATTGCCGTCGAAGGTGCCAACCTCGCCGTTATCGCGGCGATCAGCGGGCTGGCCATGGCAGGGTGGCTGCAGCTGTGGCACCTCGCCGTAGGCAGCTTCGTCCTGGGCGTGGGCGCCGCGTTCTTTTTCCCCGCGTACTCCGCGATCCTGCCGCGGATTCTGCCGCCCGAAGACCTGCTGGCTGCGAACGGCATGGAGGGGACCATGCGCCCCATCCTCCAACAGGCGGCCGGACCGGCCGTCGCGGGCGTGGTGGTGGCGGCGCTTTCGCCGTCGCACGCCGTGACCGGGGTGGCCACCTGCCACCTGCTGGCGTTCATTGTCCTGAACTTCCTGGGGCGCCATGCCCTCGAGGCGCCAGCGAACGGGGCCGACGGCGGGGCTCACGTCGGGGCCGAACGCGGGAGCGCCGGGGCCGACGCCGACGCGTACACAACAGGCGCCTCGAAAACGTCCTTTTTCCATGACCTCCGCGAGGGCGTCAGCTACACCATCCGCACGCCGTGGCTGCTGTGGACGCTGCTGTGGGCCTGCGTTTCGGTGCTGTTCCTGATTGGCCCCATCGAAGTGCTGATGCCATTCGTGGTCCGCGACCAGCTCGGCGGAGACTCGCGCATGTTCGGCTTCCTGCTTGCCGTTATAGGCGTGGGCGGGGCCGCTGGCTCGCTGGTGACCGCGTCGCTGAAACTGCCGCGCCGCTACCTCACGGTCATGATGGTGTCCTGGGGCGCGGGCAGCCTGCCACTGGCCGCCGTCGGCATTCTGGACAGCTTCTGGACCTTGGCCGCCGCGATGTTCGTCTTCGGAGCCACCGGCAGCGTGGGCATGGTCATCTGGGGCACGCTGCTGCAACGACGCGTGCCCAGCCACCTGCTGGGACGCGTCTCCAGCCTCGACTTCTTTGTGTCCCTCGCGCTGATGCCGGTCTCCATGGCACTGGCGGGACCGGCAGCCGAGGTGTTCCCCATCTGGGCGATCTTCCTTTTCGCCGGGGGCGTCTGTCCCGTCCTGGCGGTGATCGCCATGATCGCCGCCCGGATGCCCGCCGACGAACTGGCCCACCCGCTGGACAGGCCAGCAGAAGTGGAACGCACGACGGCGGCAGTAGACTGACGCGCCCCTGCACCGGAGGCGCGCAATCACCTCAGGCGGGCAACCACCTGAGGCGCGCAATCGCCTCAGGCGCAGGCGCCTCACCTCACAATGGGGAGGCTCGCCGTCGGGGGCCCGCTGGGGAAGACAGTACGTTCCGGAACCTCAAAGGGATCCAGGGCGACCCGGACCGCTTCTTCACCAATGCTGTGCACCTGGCCGCGAACATCCACGTCGAGCGGTCCGCCGCTGCTGACGCTGAGCGTGAGTGCACCGGCGTCGAGCTCCACCAGCAGGAGCCGGCCCTGGATCTTCAGGTGGAAGGTCAGCGCCTCCCACTCGGCCGGAAGCCGCGGATCGAAGAACGGCAGGTGGCCCTGGTCCCGGAGCCCGGCAAAGCCCGAGACCAGCGAGCTCCAGACTCCCCCGGCGGAGGCGATGTGCACGCCGTCGATCGTGTTCCCGTGGGTGTCGTCCAGGTCGATTAAAACGGCGTTCGTGAAGTGCTCCAGGGCAGCTTCGGGGTGTCCCACCTCGGCAGCCATGATTCCCTGCACGCAGGCCGAGAGGGTGGAATCGCCGGTGGTGATGGGGTCGTAGAAATCGAACGCTCGGCGCTTCTCATCGGCGGAGAAATCCTGCCACTGCAGGAACATGGCCAGCACCGTGTCTGCCTGCTTCAGTACCTGGTGCCGGTAGATCACCAGCGGGTGGAAGTTCAGCAGCAGCGGGTACTTGGACCGCGGAGTGGTCCAGTCCCACGATTCCAGGGTCATGAAGTCGTTGTCCTGCGAGTAGACCTGCAGGTCTTCGTCGAAGGGCAGGTGGATGCGGTTGGCGGCCTGCTCCCACAGCTCGCGTTCGGCGTCGTCGATCTCCGGGTGGTCCAGCGCCGCGGCGGCGCGCAGGTTAAAGCGGGCCATCACGTTGGTGTACAGGTTGTCGTTGACAACGGCCGTGTATTCGTCAGGACCGGTGACGCCGTGGATGTGGAAGAGCCCGTCCTTGCCGAAGAAGCCCAGGGCGCCCCACATGCGCGCGGTTTCGATCAGGAGTTCTGCGCCCATGCCCTCGCGGAAGGTTTCGTCGCCGCTGGCCCACAGGTAGCGGTTGGTGGCAAAGGCGATGGCGGCTGCGATGTGGAACTGCGCCGTGCCGGCGGCGTAATAGGCGCTGGCTTCAAGGCCGTTGATGGTGCGCCACGGGAACAGTGCGCCGTCCACGCTGAGCTCCTTGGCCCGGATCTTGGCTGCCGGCAGCATGTCGTGCCGGAACTCCAGGACCTGGCGGGCGCCGTCGGGGTTCGTATAGGTGAGGTAGGGCAGGAGGTACACCTCCTGGTCCCAGAAGTAATGCCCCTCATAGCCTGATCCCGTGACGCCCTTCGCGGGGATGCCGGCGATGTCGGCCCGCGCAGTGGCCTGGGCCAGCTGGAACAGGTTCCAGCGGATGGCCTGCTGGAGCTCGGGCTGGCCGCCCACCACGATGTCCGAAGTGGCCCAGTAAGCCCGGTAGTGCTCGCGGCTCTCGGCGAAGATGTCCTCCACAGACCGGAGCCCGGCTTCGGCGGCCTCCGCCGCGTCCCGTTCCGAGTCCTGGACGCCGCGGCCGGCGGCATAGCTGACGCTCTTTTCCAGCCGGAACGGCTCCTGGGCACCGACTGCCAGGACATATCGGACGCTGCTGTCATCCTCGCCCGCCACGGTCTCGAAAGGCTGGTGGCCGGCCGAGGTCCAGTGGTCCACGGCGATTCCCACGCGCTGCCCGGATTCCGCCGCTTCCCAGGAGAGACGGAGCGAGCCGTCGCCGCCGTCGGTCCTTACCGGCAGCAGGACCCGGCCTGCGTGCCGGCCTGCCCGGCGCGGGTCGTGCGCCGAGTGGTCCTCCACAGGCTGGTCCTGGCGGTTGATGACGGACGACGTCACGTCGGCGGAGACCTCGCGGTCCGAAGCTACTTCCAGCGAGATGCCCAGGCTGCCGCGCGATGCGAAGCCCACGGCGCGGCGTTCGGTGGTGGTCACCGTGGCGCCGGACCGGCACAGCCAGGTGATGCGGCATTCGTAGATGCCGGTGGCGAAGTCAACGGAGCGGCGGTAGTCCAGGACGGCCGATTCGGCGAGGGTGAGGCTCTCGCCGTCGATGATCACCGTGAAGTTGTTCGCATCCGGGATGTAGATGATCCGCTGTCCGGTCCGGGCGAAGCCAAACGCGTTCTCCGCATGCTTGATGTCCCAGATCTCGTGCAGGCCGTTGATGAAGCTGCCCGGCAGGTCGGCATCCGCGGCCGCCCAGTGGGCGCCACGGATACCCAGGTGCCCGTTGCCCAGGGCAAAGAGCGTTTCCAGCGTGCCAGCGCTGCCCGGCTGGTGGCGTGTTTCCACAAGCTGCCAGGGGGTGTTGGGGAACCGTTCACGGTCCGCGGTGATAAGAGCCATGGTGTTGGGATCCTTTGGCGTTGTGCGGGGCGGGGAGGTGCTTCGGCCGGGGAGCGTCAGGCGGCGATTGGCGTTAGAGCAGTTCGTTGAGGTCGTTGACCACACTCGTGGCCCCGGCGTCGAGCAGGGTCTGCCGGCCGGCGCCGCGGTCCACGCCGATCACCGAGTGGAACTGCCCCGCGTGTCCGGCCCGGACGCCCGAGACGGCGTCTTCCACCACCACGCATTCTTCGCTAGGCAGTCCCAGCAGTTCCGCGGCGTACTGGTACGTGGCCGGACTCGGTTTGCCGGGCAGGCCTTCGGCGGCGGCAACCACGCCGTCCACCACTATTTCGAAGTGCCCGTTCAGGCCGGCGGCCTTCAGGACAGCCGGTGCGTTCCGCGACGAGGAGACGACGGCGACCTTGAGTCCGCGGTCCACGGCGGCTTCCAGGAAGCGCACCGAGCCTTCAAACGGCTCGACGCCGGCGCTGACGATGTCGTTGAAGACCTTGTTCTTGCGGTTGCCCAGTCCCTGGACGGTGGCGTTGCCTGCGTCCTGCCGGGTGGCGTCCTGCCGGGTGGCGTCCTGCCCGGCGTCCTCGGTGGAACCTTGACCGGTGGTGCCGTCACTTGGCGCGCCTTCGGGGAGCACGATGCCGCGGGACGCGAGGAAGTCCCGGACGCCGTCGAACCTGGGCTTGCCGTCGATGTGATCGAAGTAGTCGTCCTCGCGGTAGCCGGGCACATCCGGACGGGACGCCAGGAAGCCCTCGAAGAGTTCCTTCCACGCCTGCTCATGGACGGTGGCCGTGGGGGTCAGCACACCGTCGAGGTCGAACAGGATGGCGGAGGCCGTGGTCCAGCTGGTGCTTCGGGTTTTCAGAACGTCAGTCATGCGCGGTGTCCTTTCAGACGGCGGGCAACAAGCGGGCTGCCGCGGGCGGGATGTCAGTGGGCGGTACTACACGGGCAGGATCGTTGGGCGGAACGTAACTAAGCAGATGCAGAGCAGGCAGAAAATCGGTGGGCAGCACGGAGGGGTCCGAACAGGAGCGGGGAGGGCGGCCACAATGCCGCCGTCAGCAGGGGCGGCTATGGGCCAGGATGAAAACCACGGCGGACCGGTGGGCTGCTGTTAAACGTCTTCTACCATCATGGGCGCCTTGGCACGGCCTGACAACCTGGCGGAGCAGCGCCGGCGGCGCAAGGCGGGCAGGAGGCCTGGGACGTGGCATGTGTCCGACTTCCCTTTCCGATGGTTTCAGCGGCCCGCAGGAGTGGGCCAACGACGAGTGTAAGCGCTTACAAATTTGGCGCGCAACTGTTTTTTCTCCGTTGCCATTCTTGGGCACGCGCCGTGCCGGGCACAGAAGTCAGCCGGGCCCGCCGTGAACCGTGCACGCCGTTGAGCCGTGCCTGCAGTTGAGCCGTGCCTGCAGTTCAGCTGAGGACGTAGTGGCGCAGGAAGGCACTGACGTCCACCATCTCCGTCTTGCTCATGGCGTGACCCATGCCGGGATACGTCCTGGCGGTCAGCCGGGTGTTTTCGTTCAGCCATTGCCCGGTGTAGGCCGTGGCGTCCTCATTGATCACCAGGTCCGCTTTGTCCCGTCCCCAGAAGAAGGGCGGCGGGGCCGTGAAGGATTCGGTCAGCGACAGCAGTTCGTTTTCCAACACAAAACCAGAGAGGCCCACCGTTGCCTTGTAATCCGCGGGATGGAGCCGCAGCAGCGTGCTGGCCATGGCCATTCCCTGGGAATAGCCCAACAGACTCACGCTGCTGTGCTGGCCCCTGACTGAGTTGATCCACGTCTGGACGGTGTTGGTGGCGGTGATGACATCCGCGAAATCATTGGCCAGGAAGTAGTCCAGCAGGAACCAGCCGTAGTGGTCGCCGATCACCATGGGGGCCCGCAGCGCGACACACGTGAACTCCGCCGGCAGGTATTCGAACAATCGCACCATCCGCGACTCATCGGTGCCGTAACCATGCATCATGACCAGCAGCGGCGTGCCGTCCCGTTCAGCCTCCGGCTTGGACCAAACAACTGTCTCCATCGGATCAGCCTAGCCAGCGCCGGGCCACTGAGCAGGCGCGACGCTCACCCCAGGGCCCGGCCAATCATTGAATCGCACCCGGCAGGGCTGTAGCGTGAGCGTACGACAGCATGCTTATCAAGTTCGGCACCACACGTACTCGAACAACAAGGAGCAAGTCATGAGAATCGGTTCCTCCATCTTCCTTATTGCACTCGGTGCCATCCTGGCCTGGGCCGTCGCCCCCGGACTGATCCCGTTCATAGACCAGGTCATGGTCGGCTACATCCTGATCGCCGTTGGCGTGATCGGGCTGATCGCCTCCCTCATCCTGGCCTCACCGGGCCGCAGCCGCCGGGTCAGCGAAACCCGTTCGGTGGTTGATCCCAACACCGGCGAGCGCATCACCCGCAACGAAAGCCGCGACGGCGGCATCTAGGCTCCAAAACCACCCGGACGCCGGGCCGGACCACCACGGTCCGGCCCGGCTTTTCCGTTTCCGCGTGGAGACCCGGCCCAGTTTTCTGTGTTTTTGTGGCTTTCGTTGACAAACCAACATAGACACAGATAAAGTCAAGTAATTCAACATCATGTGATGCCAGTCACTGGACAACAGGGCACTGGCGATCCAGCACTTTACGCAATGGAGGGTACGTGTTCGCCGAGGAGCGCCAGCAGAAGATTGCCGAGCTAGTCGCCGGCACCGGCCGGGTCAGCGTGACCATGCTGGCGGAGCGCTTCCGCATCACCACCGAAACCGTGCGCCGCGACCTCGCCACCCTTGAAAACACCGGCACCGTGCGCCGTGTCCACGGCGGAGCAGTTGCCGCCGACCGCTTCAGCACCACCGAGGAAAGCATCAACGAACGGACCATCCAGCGCCCGGATCAGAAGGTGCGCATCGCCCAGGCGGCCCTGGCCCTGATCCCCCAGGCAACGTCCGGCAGCATCCTGCTCGACGCCGGTTCCACCACCGAAGCGTTGGCCGACCTCCTCTCCCGACGCGCCGCCGTCGTACCTTCCGCTACCGAACCCGGCGCCGAACTCGTGGTCATCACCCACGCCGTGCCCATTGCAGCGAAGCTGTCCACCGCTCCCGGTATCGCCCTCCAGATCCTGGGCGGCCGGGTGCGGGGTCTCACCCAGGCCGCGGTGGGGCAGTCAACCGTGGAGGCGGCGCAGCGGATGCGCCCGGACATTGCCTTCATCGGCACCAATGGCATCCACCCCAGCTTTGGCCTCAGCACTCCCGATCCTGAAGAAGCCGCCGTGAAGGCAGCCTTCGTCCATTCGGCGCGCCGCATCGTGGTGCTGGCCGATTCCTCCAAGCTGGACGCAGAAACCCTGGTCCAGTTCGCCTCCCTGAAAGATCTGGACACCTTGATCACAGACAGCGAGCCCGGCCCCGAACTGGCGGCAGCCCTGACCGAGGCCGGCGTTGACGTGGTGATCGCATGATCGTCACCTTCACGGCCAACCCCAGCCTGGACCGCACGGTGGCCCTGCCCGGACCCCTGGAACGCGGCGAAGTCCAGCGCGCGGTCTCGGTCAGCCAGGAATCCGGCGGCAAGGGCGTCAACGTCTCCCGCGCCCTGGTCGCCTCCGGCCTGGACACAATCGCAGTGCTTCCGGGCGCCGAGAGTGATCCCGTCCTCGCCGGGCTGCTCCACGATGGCGTGCCGTTCGCCGCCCTTCCCATCGACGAGCCGCTTCGCACCAACGTGGCACTCACCGAGCCGGGCGGCGTGACCACCAAGATCAACGAGCCCGGACCCATCATGGATGCAGACCAGCAGGAAGCCCTGATCGGCCTGCTGCTGGAACGCGCCCGCGGCGCCAGCTGGGTGGTCCTGGCCGGTTCCCTGCCGCCCGGCTTCCCGGACGACTTCTACGCCACGGTCACCCGGCGGTTGCGGACTGCAGCGGGTGACGGCACACCGCTCGTCGCCGTCGACTCGTCCGGCGGCCCGCTCGTCGCCGCCGTCTCCGGCCCCTCGCCGGATGGCACTTCACAGGCCGGCGTGTCCGGGAAACCGGACCTCCTCAAACCCAACGCCGAGGAACTGGCGGAACTGGCTGCTGCAGCCGGATTCGCCACGGCGTCCACCGCGGACGAACTCGAAGCGGATCCGGAGGCCGCCGCAGCGGCCGCCGCCGCCGTCGTACGTTCCGGTGTGGGTGCTGTGCTGGCAACTCTCGGATCCAAGGGAGCTGTCCTGGTAACGGCCGACGGCGCGTGGCTGGCCACGCATCCTCCGGTCGCCGCGGTCAGTACTGTCGGCGCGGGCGATTCATCGCTGGCTGGCTATCTGCTCGCCCACGGCCAGGGCGCCGCCCCGGCCGATTGCCTCCGTCAGGCAGTGGCACACGGTGCCGCCGCCGCCTCCCTGCCGGGTTCCACTGTCCCGGCAGTCCACCAAACCACCCCGGATGCCGTAACCATCACGGCCCTTCGAAAGGATTGACAGTGACTCAGCTCATCACCACCGAACTGGTCGAGCTCGACCAGAACCTGGGCGCCTCGCCCGAGGACGTGATCCGGCACCTGGCCAGCAAAGTAGCTGCCACCGGCCGCGCGTCAGAAGTTGAAGGCCTCTTCGCCGACGCCTTCGCCCGCGAACAGAAGACAGCCACCGGCATCCCCGGCGGCATCGCCATCCCGCACTGCCGCTCGGCTGCGGTCATCGAACCCACGCTGGCCATGGCCCGGCTCAACCCCAAGGTGGACTTCGGCGCCAAGGACGGACCCGCGGACCTGATCTTCTTCATCGCTGCGCCCGACGGCGCGGACCAGGAGCACCTCAAGCTCCTGTCCAAGCTGGCCCGGTCCCTGATCAAAAAGGACTTCACCGCGGCGTTGCGTGCGGCGTCTTCCCGCGAGGAAATCGTGGAACTGGTGGACGGCGCCCTGGCGGACAAGCCGGCATCCCACGCGGCGGCCGTGCCCGCTGAAACGGCGCCCGCTGCCGTTTCGACAGACGCGGTTTCGACAGGCTCATCCACCGGCGCCACCGCAGGTCCCAGGCGGCTCGTGGCTGTGACCGCGTGTCCCACCGGCATTGCCCACACGTACATGGCCGCCGATTCCCTCGTGGCCGCAGCCCAGGAAATGGGCGTGGACCTGCAGGTGGAAACCCAAGGTTCCTCCGGCGCGAAGCCGCTTGACCCTGCCGTCATTGCCGCCGCCGAAGCCGTGATCTTCGCGGTGGACGTGGACGTCCGCGGCAAGGAGCGCTTCGCCGGCAAGCCCGTCATCAACGCCCCCGTCAAGCGCGGCATCGACGAGCCCGCCAAGATGGTCCAGGAAGCACTCGCTGCCGCTGAGAATCCGAATGCGCGCCGCGTCCCCCACTTCGGGGCGGAGGAACAGGCTGAGAACGAGGCCACAGAAAAGGGTGAGCACATCGGCCAGAAGCTGAAGAAGGCACTGCTCACCGGTGTCAGCTACATGATTCCGTTCGTGGCCGGCGGCGGTCTGCTGATCGCCTTGGGCTTCCTCCTGGGCGGCTACGACATCACGGCCGTCGCGGACAAAGTGGTGGTGCAGAACAACTTCGGCAACCTTCCTGAAGGCGGCCTCGCCATCTACCTCGGCGCGGTCATGTTCAAGATCGGCGCCCTGTCCATGGGCTTCCTGGTTCCCGCACTGGCCGGTTACATCGCGTACGCGATCGCCGACCGTCCCGGCATCGCACCGGGTTTTGTTGCCGGCGCCGTCGCAGGATTTATGGGTGCGGGCTTCCTCGGCGGCATCGTCGGCGGCCTGCTGGCCGGCTACATGGCGCACCTGATTGGGACCTGGCAGGTACCGCGCTGGCTGCGCGGCCTGATGCCCGTGGTGATCATCCCGCTGCTGGCTTCCATCTTTGCCTCCGGCCTGATGTTCCTGGTCCTGGGCGGTCCGATCGCGGGCCTCACCGCGGCACTGAATTCCTGGCTGTCGGGCATGACCGGCGCGTCCGCCGTCGTTCTCGGAATCATCCTTGGCCTCATGATGTGCTTTGACCTCGGCGGCCCGGTCAACAAGGTTGCGTACGCGTTTGCTGTTGCCGGCCTCAGCGCCGGCAGCGCCACCAACCAGGCGCCGTGGCAGATCATGGCAACCGTCATGGCTGCGGGCATGGTGCCGCCGCTGGCAATGGCCCTGGCCACCACGCTGGACAAGAAGCTCTTCAGCCTGGCCGAGCGCGAAAACGGCAAGGCGGCCTGGCTGCTGGGCGCGTCCTTCATCTCCGAAGGCGCCATCCCGTTCGCCGCGGCCGATCCGCTGCGCGTCATCCCCGCCAGCATGGTGGGCGGCGCCGTCACCGGCGCTCTCTGCATGGCCACCGGCGTCACCTCGCAGGCACCCCACGGCGGTATCTTCGTGTTCTTCGCCATCGGTAACCTGGTGATGTTCGTCGTCGCCATCCTGGCCGGAACCGTGGTCAGCGCGCTGGCAGTCATCGCCCTCAAACGGTGGGCTGCAGCCAAGCCCGCTGCTACCGTGGAGTCCGTTCCCGTAACGGTCTGACCCCCGGCCTTACCCACCACAGATCCACGGCGCTGAACGAACAAGGCGCCGAAAGACAAAAGGAGCAAGAATGTCAGAACGCACCGCAACCGTCGCCAGCCGAGTAGGCCTGCACGCCCGCCCCGCCGCCATCTTTGCCGAGGCCGCCGGCGAGTTTGACCTGGACATCACCATCGCCCGCCAAAGCGAGCCGGTCGATGAGGCAATGGACGCCGCGAGCATCCTGTCCCTCATGAGCCTGGGTGCCTCCCACGGCGACGTTGTGGTGCTCCGCGCCGAAGGTACCGGCGCGGATGATGCGTTGGACCGTCTGGTCCAGATCCTGGAAACGGATCACGACGCCGAGTAGCGGCTCTGCCCCAGCGGCCGCCGTCGCGCCTGTCCCCCGCTTTGGGGAAGGTACGACGGCGGCCGCTGGTTTTTAAGCGTCTGGCCCCGGCCCCAACTAGGTCGCAGTAGGTGTCGTTATGGACGCTCATAACGACGCTCATAACGACACGTACTGCTACTCACTTGGGCTGCTTAGCCGCGTTCGGCGATCTTCTTGACGTCCGCCACGAGCATGTCCCACATGCCCTTGGAGTGCCCTGCCGCGTCTTCGTTGGCGTTGTTGTCCTGCGAGAGCGTGAGCGTTGTTGCACCATCCTGGTCCTCGAGAGTCCAGGTGAGGGTGTGGTAATTTTCCGGGTTGTCTTCCTCGCCGCCCAGCGGACTGAAGTGCGTGTGGACCAGCTTGCGGCCGGGATCCACCTCGAGGATCTCGCCCTTATCTTCGTAGGGTTTGCCCTCCCACTCGCCACGCCAGGCGATGGGCCCGCCCACCGTCCAGTCCGTTTCCAGGTCCGCGCCGAACATAAATTCCTTCACGGCGGCCGGATCGGTGATGACCTTCCAGACGCGGTCCGCCGGAGCATCAATGGTGATGGCGGATGTTGCCACAAAGTTCCCTGGCATTACTTGACCTCCTTGGCGGTGAACAGCAGATATTCCCATCCCATTTGCCATACGGCATCACCGTGGGCTTCGCCAAAGGAATCAGCCAGTTCGGTAAGGGCCTTGTCCAGGGCCTGCGCCTTGCCCTGGTCCTCGCCAATGAACTTGTAGACCGAGATGGTAGGACCGTAGTGGGACTTGAAGTACCGCAGGAAGTCCTCCGGCTGGTGGAAACTCCGGATAGCCAACGTGCGCTTTTGCGCCTGGATGTCGGTGATCCTGTCGCCGAAGAGTTCCCGCACGTGGTCCTCGCTGCCCCACAGCGGCGGCGGCTGGGCTCCGGGCGGAGGCGGCGGCGCGAACGGCTTCATGGTGGCAAACATCCTTCCAATGAAGCCTTCGGGCGTCCAGCTGAGCAGGCCGATGGTGCCGCCGGGTTTGCAGACCCGCACAATTTCGTCCGCTCCGGCCTGATGGTGCGGAGCGAACATGACGCCCAGACAGGACGTGACCACGTCAAATGCGTCGTCCTCGAACGGCAGCGCCTCGGCGTCCGCTTCCACCCATTCAAGCCCAACGCCGCGATCGGCAGCCTGCCGGCGCCCGGCGTCGAACAACTCCGGGGTGAGATCGCTGGCCACCACATGGGCACCCATCATGGCCGCAGGGATGGCCGCGTTACCGGCGCCGGCGGCCACGTCCAAAACGTGCTGCTTTGGCTTGATTCCACAGGCATCAACCAGAATGGCCCCGAGATCCTGCACCAGTTCACTGGCCAGTGCCGGGTAATCCCCCGAGGCCCACATGGCCCGATGCTTTTGTTTCAGTGCCCGGTCTGCCTCGTCTGCGTCCGCTTTGTCATTCATGGTGGCGCCCCTCTCCTTTGACAGGCTTTTCCTTTTGACAGGCTTTTCCTTTTGACAGGCTTCGAGTGACAGCACGCTGTTGCACAGGGCTGTGATGCGACCCATTGTGGCCGCAGCGGCGCGGGCTGTAAAGCGTCTGGAGCTTCGGGCTCACCATGAAGGCAAGCTGCCTTAGCGTTTCCTTGTGTTTCTGCAGTCCCGGAATTAGCGTGGAAGCCTGACCAGCGAAGACGGTGCTACGGCGTCCAGGATGTCGAAATCCTGGTCCCGGTTGAAGGAGGACTGCATGCCCGGCAAAAAGAACCCGAGCCTGAAAGATCCTGAACTCTACGAGGAACTGCGCGAGGACGGCGCGTCCAAGCAGAAGGCCGCCCGCATCTCAAACGCGGCCGCCAAAAAGGGTCGCTCGGCGGTGGGCCGCAAGGGCGGGAAATCCGGCGCTTACGACGACTGGACCGTCCAGCAACTCAAGGCCAAAGCGAAGGAAACAGGCCTCACCGGCTACTCAGCCAAAAAGAAGAGCGAGCTTATCTCCGCCCTGCGGAACTCCTAGGCGGCGGCCATCTCCCCCACCGCAGGCAGCTCCCGGACCGCCCGTTCGCGGACCGCCTCAAGCACCCTTCCGCGCCCGCGTGGTGGTGGCCTTCGCAGCAGGCTTTGCAGCCGCGGACTTGCTGGCCGCGGTGGACGTGGTGGCGGTCTTGGTCCCGGAGGACTTCGCCGCAGCCGGCTTGGCACTCGTTGCTTTGGTTCCCGCGGCCTTTCCACCGGCTCTGGCGGGAGCCTTCCTGCCGGAACTGCCGGCACTCTCTTCCGTATCGGCGTCGTCCACGTCCCCGGAGGCCGCGTCCTCAGAGGCGGCAGGCTTCGTGCCGCCGCGCTTCCGCTCCAGGCTGCGCTTCAGCGCCTCCATCAGGTCGATGACCTCGCCGTTGCCGCCATCACCCGCTTCTGCGCCGAACGTTTCGTCGGTATCGAGCGAATCGCCCTTCTCCAGTTTGGCCTCGATGAGCTTCCGGAGCTGCACCTGGTAGTCATCGGTGAAGTGCTCGGGTTCAAAATCGGCGGCCATGGACTCCACGAGGGCGGCGGACATCTCGCGTTCCTGGGCGGAAATCCGGATGGACGTGTCCAGGGCCGGGAAGCTGGCCTCCCGGACCTCGTCGGGCCACAGCAGGGACTGCAGCACCAGAACGTCGTCCTTGATGCGCAGCGCCCCCAGCCGGGTCTTCTCACGCAAGGCGAACTGGACGATGGCCACGCGGTCCGTATCCTCGAGCGCGCGGCGCAGCAGGACGTAGGCCTTGGGCGACTTGGAATCCGGCTCCAGGTAGTAGCTCTTCTCGAACATCATCGGTTCCAGCTGCTCCGACGGAACAAACTGGACGACCTCGATCTCGTGGCTGTTCTCCGCCGGGATGGACTTGAGCTCATCCTTGGACAGGACCACCGTCCGGCCATCGTCCTCAAACGCCTTGTCGATGTCCGAATAGTCGATGATTTTGCTGCACACCTCGCAGCGGCGCTGGTACCGGATCCGGCCGCCGTCGGCATTGTGGACCTGGTGGAGGCTGATGTCGTGGTCTTCGGTGGCGCTGTAGACCTTCACGGGCACGTTGACCAGGCCAAACGCGATGGCACCTTTCCAGATGGCTCTCATCCCTCAAGTGAACATCACGCGCGGCCGGAGGTGAAGACCCATGGCCGGCCCTAAAGAGCGCGTCCGGGTGGCGGGGCGGGAACTGACTCTCACCAACCTGGACAAAATCATCTACCCGGAGACCCGCACCACCAAGGCCGATGTCCTGGCCTACTACGCCGCCGTGGCCCATGTCCTGATTCCCGCGGCAGCCAACCGGCCCGCCACCCGCAAGCGGTGGGTCAACGGGGTGGGCACCGCCGGGCAGCCCGGCGAGGTGTTCTTCCAGAAGAACCTGGAGGACTCCGCACCCGGCTGGCTCCCCCGCGCCGCCATCAAGCACAAGGACCGGACCATCTACTACCCGATGGTGAACGACCCCGCCACGCTCACCTGGTTCGGCCAGATCAATTCGCTGGAAATCCATGTGCCCCAGTGGCAGGTGGACTCCCACGGCAAGCAACTGAACCCGGACCGCCTGGTCCTGGACCTCGATCCCGGCGACGGTGCAGGGCTTGAGGAATGCGCCGAGGTTGCCAGGCTGGCACGCGCCATCCTGCAGGACGTGGGCCTGGAGCCGGTGCCGGTGACCAGCGGCAGCAAGGGCATCCACCTCTACGCGGGCCTTGACGGAACTCAGACCTCTGATCAGATCTCGGACTTTGCCCACGAACTGGCCCGCGCACTGGAGGCGGACCACCCGGATCTCGCAGTCAGCTACATGAAAAAGACGCTGCGCAAAGGCAAGGTCCTGGTGGACTGGAGCCAGAACAGCGCCGCCAAAACCACCATCGTGCCGTACTCACTGCGCGGCCGCCTCACCCCCACGGTGGCCGCCCCGCGGACCTGGCAGGAGATCGACTCCCCCAAGCTCCAGCACCTCGACTACAAGGCCGTGCTGCGCCGGGTGAAGGCGGGCAAGGACCCGTTCGCCGCCGTCGCCCGCGGAACCCCGGATTGGAAGACGGACGACGGCGGCGCGCACGTCCGCCTGGAGCGGTACCGGTCGATGCGCGACCCGGAGGCGACGCCGGAGCCGTTCTCCGGCGCCTCGTTCTCCGGCGCCTCAGGGACCGGGGACACGTTTGTGATCCAGGAACACCACGCGAGCAGGCTGCACTTCGATTTCCGGCTGGAGCACGAGGGTGTGCTGGTGTCGTGGGCCCTGCCGAAGGGCGTCCCGGAATCCGGCGAGAAGAACCACCTGGCGGTCCAGACCGAGGACCACCCCTTGGACTACGCCACTTTTGAGGGCACCATTCCCAAAGGCCAGTACGGCGCCGGCGAGGTCACCATCTGGGACCACGGCACGTATGAACTGGAGAAATGGATCAACGGCCGGGAGGTCATCGCCACGCTGACGGGTGCCGAGGGTGGCGGCCTGGGCGGAACCAGGAAGTTCGCCCTCATCCACACCGGCCGCGGGCAAGGCAAAGATACTGAGGGGCAATGGCTCATCCACCTGATGGACAAGGACCACCACACATTCCATCCGCGGCGGGACCCGGCGGAGGACGAACCGGCGGAGGATGAACCGGCGGAGGACGGTTCGGATGGTGACCTGGCGGAGGCTTCGGCGGAGAACGACACTTCCGCGAAGAAGCCTGCCGTCGAGGGTTCGCCGGCCCCTGCCGCGCCTTCCCCGCTTCGTGCTGAAGATTTCAGTCCCATGATGGCAACGTCCGGCACCGCCGCCGACCTTCACGGCAGCGACTGGGAGTTTGAGCTGAAATGGGACGGCGTGCGAGCCCTGCTGGTCGCGGACGAAAAGAAGGTCCGCATCTTCAGCCGCAACGGCATCGACGTCACCGCAACCTACCCCGAACTGACGGACCGGACCTGCTGGCCGGAGCAGGCGTTCGTCGCCGACGGTGAGATCATCGCCGTCGGGCCTTCCGGCAGACCCGACTTCGGGCTGCTCCAGGGACGCATGAAACTGACCCGGCCCGTCGACGTCGCAAAGGCCCGCGCAGCAATCCCTGTCCGGCTGATGCTTTTTGACCTCCTGTCCGACGACGGCGAGGACCTTCGCCGGCTGCCTTTCGCGAAGCGGCGGCAGCGGCTGGAGGAGTTCCATCACCCGTCGGAGTGCCCCGTGGAGCTGTCCGCCGTCCTGGACGAGAGGATCGAGCACATCCTGGACAGCGCACAGGAGCTGGGGCTGGAGGGTGTGATGGCCAAGCGGGCCGACAGCCGCTACGTCAGCGGGCAGCGCACCCGGACGTGGATCAAGATCAAGCTGGAACAGACCCAGGAAGTGGTGGTGGGTGGCTGGCGGCCGGGCAAGGGCGGGCGGCAGAGTTCGGTGGGTTCGCTGCTGGTGGGCATCCCCGACGGCAACAGGCTGCGCTACGTAGGCCGGGTGGGCAGCGGGTTCAGCATGCGCGAACTGCAGGAACTCCGGCAGAAAGTGGACGATCTGGCGCGCAAGACGTCACCGTTCGAGGACGTTCCCGTTGAGGATGCCTCGGACGCCCATTGGGTGACGCCCCGGCTGGTCGGCGAGGTGACTTTCGGGGAATGGACAGGCAGCGGGAAGCTCAGGCATCCGGTGTGGCGGGGATGGCGGCTGGACAAAACCGCCGACGAAGTGGTGCCGGAGGCTTAGCGCCGCGGCCTGGTGCTGCTGAGCTGCCGACGCGCAAATTCCTCCAGGACTCGCAAAATCTCCTGGGACACAGAAAAGGTCTGGCGACGCCCGAATTCGGGTGTCGCCAGACCTTTTCTGTGTCGTCAGGTCAGATGCGCGTCGTCAGCGCGGCTTCCTAGGACGAGTGCGGCATCTGCGGGCGGCCGGTGCGGTGCACGGCCGTGACTGCAGCCTCGTGGCCCGCCCGGCCATGGTCTGAACCCTGCTCCTTGGGGTGCCGGTGCTTGCCGTTGCCGTCCGGCCACTGGTGTTCGCCGGCCATCGCCGTGGTCACCGCAATGGTGGCCGGGTCCGGCATGGCCGGGGTGTCCATGGCTGCCGCGAGATGGCCCGCGACCTCCGGTTCAATCTTTGCTCCAGCATGTTTCTCAGCCATTTTTTCTTCCTTCCGCAATGAAATGAAGTGGTTACCAATAGTAGGTCTGGCCTGCTGTCCGGGCGCTGGAATTACCAGCGGACCTTCTTTTCGGCCGGTCCCTGCTTGCCGCTGACGTGCGTGGGCTTGTGGCTCTTGCCGACGCTCTGCAGCCCGGCGTCGCCGCCACGGGATTTGCTGGCGAGCATGGCCCGCTGTGCTTCGGTCAGCCCGGCCCGGATGCCCTTGGCTTCGGCGTCGTCCGGCGCGGATTCGGGCTGGCTGGGAGTGTTGTTTTCAGTCATTTGGTGGAACCTTTCTGAGGAGAACCAGTGTGTCTGACGAGATCAGCTGGACGGGGCCGGTGGTACCAGGCCGCAGGCGTCCGCCTACTCAAAAATCAGTGTTCCCATGGCTCAACAATAGGCAGTTTCAGGCCCGGTTGTGAACCCCCGGTTTCCGGCCCGTATGTAGGGCCGCGTGGCGGTCTGCAAGGAGCTCTGGACTGGTGCCCGGATGGCCGTGGCGGCCGTCACTTTCCCGCGCAAATCAGGGGAAAAATGGCACCAAAAATGGGTCGTGAACAAAAAGATTCCGTAACGATGGGCCCGAACCGCCCTAATCCCAATGATGACGGGGCGAGAGCAGCCAAAAGAAATCCCTGAAAACCGGTGGAAACCCTCTCTAAGGAGGGCACTTTACGGTATATAACTCTCATTTGCCATGGAATCCGCGTAAAATTGAAGGCCTGCCCAGAGCGGGGCAGCTACAAGTCGCAAGCAAATGACCTCCATAGGAGTCGCCCAAATGCCCACAGACCGAAGCACGACCGACTCTTCAGCAGGTGTGAACAGCGCCAGCCGACCCAACGATGCAGCACCCAACAACGCACGACCTACCGCGCCAACAAGTGCGCGGAAACCTAAGATCCTTGCACGTCGCCGACTCAAAGAGTCCGACGTGAATGTTGTCAACCAGCCCATGCTGAAAAAAGCGCTCGGCGGAACCATCGTGGGTAACACCATGGAGTGGTTCGACGTCGGCGTATTCGGCTACCTGATCACCACCATGGGACCCGTCTTCCTTCCAGAGGCCGACAAGTCCGTCCAGACGCTGTTCCTGCTTGGAACGTTCGCTGCCACTTTCATTGCCCGTCCACTCGGCGGCGTTGTGTTCGGCTGGCTCGGCGACAAGATCGGGCGGCAAAAGGTACTCGCCGCAACACTGATGATTATGGCTGCGAGCACGTTCGCCGTCGGGCTGCTGCCCGGATACGCGCAGATCGGCATCTGGGCCGCTGCGCTGCTGGTGATCCTGAAGCTGGTACAGGGCTTCTCCACCGGCGGTGAATACGCCGGCGCAACCACCTTCGTGAGCGAATACGCCCCGGATAAGCGCCGTGGATTCTTTGCAAGCTTCCTGGACATGGGCAGCTACCTCGGCTTTGCCCTGGGTGCGGCGCTGGTTTCAGTCCTGCAGCTGACCCTTGGCCAGACAGCCATGGAGGAATGGGGCTGGCGCATTCCCTTCCTGGTTGCAGGTCCGCTGGGCCTCATCGCCATCTACTTCCGGAACAAAATCGAGGAATCCCCTCAGTTTCAGGCCACCCTGGATGCCCAGGAATCCATCGGGCAAGCTGCCGCAGCAGCTGACGTGGACGCCGCCAAGAGCCCGGTCGGAATCGTCAAAGCATATTGGCGCTCGCTCATTGTGGCGATGGTCCTTGTTGCCGCTGCCAACACCGCCGGCTACGCCTTGACGTCATACATGCCCACGTACCTCACTGAATCCAAGGGCTACGATCCGGTCCACGGCACGCTGCTGACCATTCCCGTGCTGGTGATCATGGCCTTGTGCATCCCGCTGACAGGCAAGTTGTCCGACCGCATCGGCCGCCGGCCAGTCCTGTGGATCGGCGCCATCAGCACCGTGGTGCTGGCAACCCCAGCGTTCCTGCTGATCGGCGTCGGCGACGTCTGGTCCACGCTGGCGGGACTTGCCCTGATCGCCTTCCCCGTGACGTTCTATGTGGCGAACCTTGCCTCGGCATTGCCGGCACAGTTCCCGACAGCCAACAGGTACAGCGCCATGGGTATCGCCTACAACTTCGCCGTTGCCATCTTCGGTGGAACCACCCCGTTCATCGTTGCTGCGCTGATCAAGGCCACCGGCGATGACATGATGCCGGCCTACTACCTCATGGTGACCTCAGCCATCGGAGCTGTGGCCATCTATTTCCTGAAGGAATCAGCCAAGCGTCCGCTGCCTGGCTCCATGCCCAGCGTGGACACCCAGGCTGAGGCGCGCGAGCTCGTTGCAACTCAGGACGAGAACCCGCTGATCGACCTGGCCGACATGCCGTTCGAATCCCAGGACGTCACCGATGCCGCGGCCGCTAAGGTTCCGGCCGGAGTCTAGGCAACAAACCGAAACAGAAAACCGGCCTGTCCGGGCCGTCTTGTAGCCCGCGCTCAAAGGCCCGTCCCGCGCGTTTTCCTTGGGGGAAGCACGCAGGTCGGGCCTTAGCCGTGCCCGGCCCGGCCGTGCCCCGCCTGCGGTGGCCACGGCCCACGCGACGCCCTGTGACCCAGCTAATGGTCACCATTCCGGGCTTCTGCTAATTTTCGAACAAGGGTCTGAAGGATAGGTGGTGTTGGCTGTGCGCAGAGTCATGGCCCATGCCCGCACGCTGCATGCGCTGGGCCCGGCGAACAACGACCGGCTCTCGGCCGTACGGGTTGCCCTCAGCGTGGCAGTGCCCTCCCTGGTACTCCTTGCCATTGGCCGCCCCGAGCTCACCATGTACGCAGTGTTCGGTGCCTTGACCGGCATGTACGGACGCTCGGAATCCCATCAGCTTCGCCTCAAGCACCAGTCGCAGGCGGCAGTGGTCCTGGTCAGCGGCATTGCGGTGGGCGTATTCCTGTCCGTCAACCACATCCACTCCTGGTGGCTGGTCTTGGTGGAGGGTTTGCTGGCCGGTGTTGGCTCCCTGTTCTCCGACAAGGTCCGGCTCAAGCCGAACGGACCGTTCTTCGGCGTCCTGGCACTGGGCGCCTGCGCCTCGGTCCCAACGAGTGTGCCGTTCCTGACGGCCGTGCTGATCGGTGCAGCTTCGGCCGGGTTCTCGATCCTGGTGGGCTTCGCCGGCTGGCTGCGGGTCCGGGCCTGGCAGGCGGGCGCCGTGCGGGATGTTCCGCGCCTCAGCGGTGAACTCCGGCAGGCAGCGCTGGTGCACGCCGCCCGCTATGTCCTGGCCGTTGGTGCCGCCGGAACCATCGGAGTGCTCAGCGGCAGCGGACACCCGCACTGGGCGATGGCCGCGGCCGCCGTCCCCCTCGCCGGAGCCGACCTGCCCAGCCGCGTCCACCGCGGGATCCACCGCATCGTGGGGACGTTCGTCGGGTTGGCGCTGGTCGCCGTTGTACTCTTCCCGGGGCCGCTGTCCCCGCTGCAGTATTTCCCCGGCCACACCGCCGCCGTGCTGGCGCTGCTGGTGATCGCGTTCCAGTTCCCCACCGAGCTGTTCATGGCGCGGCACTACGGCTGGGCCATGGTCTTCTTCACCCCGGTGATCCTGCTCATGACGCAGCTTGCCTCGCCCATGGACCCGGGCCTCCTGGTCACCGAACGCGCGGTGGAGACCTTTGTGGGCGCCGTGATCGGCATCGCCGCGGTGGTTGCCATCCGCGCACCGCGGAAGGCTACTGCTTCGGGCGTCGAGGCGGCCCGGAGGTAAGCCGCGCCGGCAGAACGCGCGAGATGGAAGCCACGAGTTTGTAGCGCTTCGTGGGGATCGAAACGCCCTTCCCGCGGGCGTTGTCGGCCAGGCCGTCCCGGACCACCCAGTCCGCCCGCAGCCACATCCAGTGCGGGGCGACCGTTTTGTCCATGCCCATGCGCTCGTGGAATTCGGTGTGTGTGAATCCGGGGCACAGTGCCGTGACGTGCACGCCTCGCGGTCCGTAGGCCAGGTTGGCCCAGCGGCTGAAGCTGACCTGCCAGGCTTTTGCAGCCGAGTAGCTGCCGCGGTTGGCGAAAGCCGCCACGCTGGCCACGTTGATGATCCGGCCGGAATGCCGTTCCAGCATCCCCTGCAGCGCGGCATGGCAAAGCTCCATGGGGGTCTGCACGTGCAGGCGGAGGTGCCTTTTCTCGTCCTCCAAGGAATTGCTTTCGAAGGAGTGCAGCAGTCCGATCCCCGCATTGTTCACCAGGATTTCCACCGGCCGCGCGGCGTCCGTGAGGCGCCCGACGACGGCAGCCACCCCGGCGTCGTCCGTCAGGTCGGCGGGCAGCACCTCAGCGGAAACGCTGTAATCACGCTCGAGTTCATCAGCGATCTGCTGGAGCCGGACGGCGTCGCGGGCCACCAGCACCATGTGGTGGCCTTCCTGCGCGAGCTGTCGGGCGAACTCCGCGCCGAGCCCTGCTGTTGCGCCGGTGACGAGCGCGGTGGTGGGTGTCTCCATGCGCCCAGACTAGCCGTATTTGTCCTCACCGAGGTGGCAGTTTGCGGCAATGTTGGGCGCCGCGACTGCCGCGAAGTGCCATCTCGACGCACGCTCAGAAGTTCAGGAAAAATTCTTCGATTCATTGTCGATCCGGCCTCGCGCCGTTCGACCTATGGGTGAGAGGGTCGAAGGGCGACCTTCCACAACCAAGGAGATGATTGAGATGGCCAAGTACATGCTGATCATGCGGGCAACCGACGTGTCCCTCGCGAAGTTCACGGACGTCGACTTCACCGAGGCCATGAACGCCATGGGCAAGTTCAACGACGAACTGATCCGTGCCGGTGTCCTGCTGGCGGCCGAGGGCCTGGAGGATCCGAAAGAGGGGGTCGTGGTGGACTTCACCGGCGAAACACCGGTGGTCACCGACGGCCCTTACGGGGAGACCAAGGAACTGTTCGGCGGCTTCTACATCCTCGATGTGGCGTCGAAGGAGGAAGCCATCGAGTGGGCCAAGCGGGCACCGATGACGGCCGGCACCAAGACCGAAATCCGCCGGGTGCCCACCATCGATGAGTTCCCGCAGGACAACGAATGGATCCAGAAGGAGCGCGCCTGGCGCGAGCAAACCGGCCAGCTCTGATCCGGCAGTTCTCTCTCGACAGCTCTGACCGACAGTGAGCGCAGCAGAGGCGCGGGGCGCCGTCGAGGCGGTGTGGCGGATGGAGTCTGCCCGCATCGTCGGCGCCCTGGCCCGCTATGCGGGCGATTTCCCGCTGGCCGAGGATCTCGCGCAGGAAGCACTCGCCGAGGCTCTCGTCTCCTGGTCCGTCAACGGGGTACCCGCCGAACCCGCCGGATGGCTGCTCACTGCCGGCCGCCGTCGTGCCATTGACACGTTCAGACGGCGGGCCGCACGGGACGGAAAGTACGCGTTGCTGGCCCGCGACCTCTCGGCGGAGGAACCCGGAACGGATGCGTTGTTCGACCCCGCCGCGATCGACGACGACGTGCTTGCCCTGATGTTCATCTCGTGCCATCCGGTGTTGTCCAGGGAGGCCCGGATCGCCTTGACGCTGCGCGTGGTGGGCGGGCTGGGCAGCGAGGAGATCGCCAAGGCCTTCCTCGTGCCCGTGGCGACAATCCAGGCGCGCATCACCCGCGCCAAGAAGACGCTGGCCGCGGCCCAGGTAGCGTTCGCGGTCCCCGAACCGCACGAGCGGGCTGAACGGCTCGGCTCGGTGCTTCACGTCATCTACCTGATCTTCACGGAGGGCTCCTTCGCGTCGGGTGGCGAGGAATGGATCCGCGCCGGCCTGGCCGGCGAGGCCCGCCGCCTGGCCCGGGTGCTGGTGCGGATCGCGCCAGAACCCGAGGTGTTCGGGCTGCTCGCACTGATGGAACTCACCGCTGCGCGGTTCCCTGCCCGAATCGACGCGTCCGGGCGCCCGGTGCTTCTGGAAGACCAGGACCGACTGCGGTGGGACCAGTCCGCGGTCCGGCGCGGACGTGCAGCGCTGGCCAGGGCAGCGGGATCCGGACGCGGGCTGGGCGCCTACGGTCTCCAGGCATCCATCGCCGAGTGCCATGCCGTGGCTCAGTCGGTTGCCGAAACAGACTGGCAGCGGATCGTCATCCTCTACGAAGCCCTCGGACGGCTCGCCCCGTCCCCGGTCATCGAACTCAACCGTGCGGTCGCCGTCGCGATGGCATCCGGCCCGGCGCACGGACTGGAGCTGGTGGAGGCGATCGCCTCGCGCGGCGAACTGGCGGGCTCACACCTGCTCCCCGCGGTCCGTGGCGAGATGCTCACCCGGCTCGGCCGCCGTGACGACGCACGGTCCGCGCTCCTGCACGCCGTTGCGCTGTGCGGGAACGCCGCCGAGCGCGCGGTGCTTCAGCGCAAGGCGAACGAGCTCGCCTGACCCCGCCCGCTGGGTCCACGGTCCGGCACTCGCAGCGGGCCGCTGCCGGATTCTGCTCCATCATTCCGGTATGCCCCGGGACCGGGCCCGGAATCACGGGCCCACCTGGCCGAAACCCGCGAATGATGGAGCAGAATCCGACGCTACGCGAACCTGGCGAGCGGGTTGGCGAGCCGGCCGGCCATCTGCAGCCCGCCGGACGGGTCCGTGAGGTCAAGCATCTCCTGGTTGTTCCGCAGCTGCAGCCGGTTCAGGCACGACAGTTCAAAGTCCGCGGCGAACAGGTCATGGCGGGCGAACTGGTCCGCCAGCTCCGGGTTCTCAGCCTGGTAGTCCCGGATGACCCGGGCGGCCGTGCCCCAGAACTCCTCCTCGCTGAGTTTCCCGTCCTCCACCAGCAGGGCACCGAGGAAGCGGAAGATGCAGTCGAACACATCCGTGAAGATGGCCAGCACCTTTTCGGCGTCGGGAATGTCCACCTGGATCCGTGATACCTCCGCGGGCAGGTCCAAGCGGTTCCCCATCACCACGATTTCCTCGGCGATGTCCTTCATAACCGCCCGCTCGGGCACGCCATCCTCAAGCACCAGGATCACGTTCTCGCCATGCGGCATAAAGGCGAGTTCGTACCGGTAGAGGCAGTGGACCAGCGGGACGAGGTAGGCCTCGAAGTAGCGGCGCAGCCATTCGGCGGGTTCCAGTCCGGAGCGCTCGATCAGGGCAGACACCATCGGCTTGCCGGCCGCATCGACGTGCAGCAGGGACGCCATGGTGGCAAGCTGCTGGCCGTCCTCGAGCAGCGGGAGCGGACTTTCCCTCCACAGCGCCGACAGCATCTTCTGGTAGGGCGAGCCTTTGGCGGACGCGGCCTCGTAGTAGCTGTTGTGGTAGCCGATCGCCGCGATCTCGCTGATCATGGCCAGGCCGCGCTTCTGCAGGGCTGCGTCTGACCGGATCAGGTCCTGCAGCCAGTCATTGATGGCGGGGGTTGCCTTCATGTACTGGGGCGAGAGTCCGCGCATAAAGCCCATGTTCAGGACGGACATCGCCGTCTTGACGTAACTCTTGGCGGGTGCGGCCGTGTTGAAGAACGTGCGGATGGACTGCTGGGCCTGATAGCTGTCTGCGCCGGTCCCCAGGTGGATGATGTGCTGCTGGGCGATTTCGGCAGCGAACGTGATGGTGAGCTTGTTCTCCCACTGCCAGGGATGCACCGGCATCAGGAAGTACTGTGCGGGGTCCACGCCCTGGGCCGCGAATTCGGTGTCAAACGACTGCAGCGCAGCGGCGCCGAGCTCGGCCTCCAGGTGGGCGCGGTAGTCCAGCCCGGCGCTGGCAGTGAAGACAGCCTTGCTGCGGTGGACCCCGATCCACTCGAGGCGGACTGGGGCTCCGGTTTCCGGCGCGAACGCCCGGTAGTCGCTGATGCCGAAGCCCAGCCTGCCGTTGTTGGCCACGAAGCACGGATGGCCCTCAGTCATGCTGCGTTCGATGGCCTGGAAGTCGGCCGCGGGGTCGGTGCCGCACGTGACCCCTGCCACGAGTTCCTCGGCGGACGGCTGTCCCAGCCATTGCTTGTAGGAGTGGCCAGCCAGCGTGCTGCTGATCTCCTCAAGGTACACCGGGAGCATCTCCTCGCGGATCCCCAAGGTGTCCTTGAACTCGGTGATGAAGCGCAGCGCATCGGGGGCGGCATCCTCGCCGCTGCGCGTGCAGTGGATGGATGCGGCGTCCACCGACCAGTGCTCCAGCTCAAGAACGCGGGCCGTGAACGAATATGCCGTGAGGCCGTCGTCGCTGCGGACCACGTACACGGCGGGCTCCTCCGGACCTGTGGCACCCCCGCCGGAGCCCAGGCGCTGCGGCGCCAGGATGCGTTCGTGCAGGAATTCGGCGAGTGCCTTGCGGACCAGGTGGCGGTTGGCTGCAGCCCAGCGCTCGGGCGCCAGGTGGGGAACGGTGTTGGCGGTGCTGTCCGGCCGGTCGGCGGCGGTGTCAATGTCGGCGGAGTCAATGTCAGCGGCGGACTTTCGCACAACGGCGGGGTCCAGTTCGATGGTGGTCACAGTGATGCTTCCTGGTGGATCGGGGCGGAAAGGTCATGGAAAAGATCTTGGGAATGGTCTTGAGGGTGGCTCAGGGCTGCGCGGGCGGCGAGGTAGTCCTGGCGTGTGCAGAAGCTGAGCAGCGCTTCCTTGTCCGGCAGGTTGACCACCCCCGCCGGCTGGAAGCCCAGCCGCTCGTTGAGCACATGGATCTTGGAGTTTCTGGCGTCCGGTTCCACTACCACGCGTTCCACGCCTGGTTTTTCGAACAGCCGCTCCAGCACGGCGTCCATCACCGCGGCCGTGTACCCCGGTTTGGGATCTCCCGACGGCGGCGCCACCAGCAGGTGCATGCCGATGTCGCCCTCCTGCACGGCATAGACCGCGGCCAGCGGCGAGGCGGCCGGCAGGTATTCCTCCATCAGGAAGGCGAGGACGCCGTCGTCGTTGATCCCCAGCAAGGCATGGTGATGCCCCGTTGCCTGGATTTTCGAGTATTCCTCCACTACGCCGTCAACGGTGGAGGACAGCATCCCCCAGAACGACGCGTACGGCTGGGTCACCCAGCTGTGGAGGAGGGGTGCGTCGGCAACGGCGTCAACGCAGCGGAACGTGAAGCTCATGCGGACACGTCCACTGTCTGGGTAGGAATCTGTTCCGCGTTGGGAAGGGCACCGGCCACAGCCGCAGGACTGCCGGGCACGCTTGCCGGCGCGCCGAACTGCTGGAACGCGATGCCGCGCTCCACGGGATAGACCTCGCGGCCGGTGATCTCGCGCAGGATGCACGAGTTGCGGTAGGCAGCCATGCCGAGGTCCGGGGTGACGAAGCCGTGCGTGTGCAGCTCGGCGTTCTGGACGAAAATTTCGCCGGGTTCGACGCCGGTGCTGTAGTTGCGTGCCACGGCGAACCGGCCGGCGGTGTCCCTGGCAATCCGGTCCTGGATGCCGGCCAGGAAGTCCGGCTCCCGGTACGTGTAGCCGGTGGCGAGGACCACTGCTTCGCTGTCCAGTACGTAATCGGCGCCCTGTTCCTCGTGCCGGAGCTGCAGGGTGTGGGAGCCGGCGGCGGGGTCCCACGCGGCGCCGGTGAGCGACGAATGGGTCAGGAGCTGGGTGTCCACCATGCCGGAGAGGCTCTTGGTGTACAGGAGGTCGTAGATGGCGTCGATCAGCTCGGAGTTGATGCCCTTGTACAGGTTCTTCTGGCTCTTGATGAGGCCGTCGCGCTGGTCCTGAGGCAGCCCATGGAAGTAATCCACGTACTCCGGCGAGGTCATCTCCAGCGTGAGCTTGGTGTACTCCAGCGGGAAGAAACGCCCGGACCGGGTGACCCAGTTCAGCTGGTAGCGGTAGGTGTCCATGTCCTGCAGGAGCTCGTAGTAGATTTCCGCGGCGCTCTGGCCGCTGCCCACGATGGTGATGCTCCGCTTGGCCTGCAGCTCACTCTTCCTCGACAGGTAGTCGGCGTTGTGAAGGACAAGTCCACCGACGCCGTTCGCGGCCGCCTCGACTATTCCGTCACAGGACGCCGGTACGTACGGCAAGGTGCCGGTGCCCAGCACCAGCCGCCGGGCCAGCAACACCTCGGGCCCGTCCGGACCTTCCACCGAAAGGCGGTACACGCCGGCGTCGTACGTTATATCCAGCACAGCTGTTCTAAAACGTACGGAGCGCAGCTGGCCGGCCACCCACTGGCAGTACTGGTTGTACTCGGCGCGCAGCGGATAGAAGTTTTCGCGGATGTAGAAGCGGTAGAGGCGCCCGGTCTGCTTGAGGAAATTCAGGAACGAATACGGCGAGGTGGGGTCGGCAAGTGTCACCAGGTCCGCCATAAACGGCACCTGGAGGTGGGCCGGCTCCAGCATCATGCCGGGGTGCCAGTCGAAGGATTCCCGTTGTTCCAGGAAGACGCCGTCCAGCCCGTCCACCGGCGCGCTGAGTGCTGCGAGTCCCAGGTTGAAGGGCCCGACGCCGATCCCGGCGAAGTCGAAAATGCGCGGTGCGGTGGAGGTGCTCATGCGGACACCTCGCTGGTGCTGGCATTGGCCAGCAGCTGCGCGCCGGTGCGGCGCAGCAGCTCGATGATCGCGCTGATGTCCTCCAGGGTTGCTTCGGCGTTGAGGAGGGTGAACTTCAGGTAGTGCCTGCCGGCCACCTTGGTGCCTGCCACTACGGCCTGCCCGGACGCGAAGACCGCCGCGCGGATGGCCGGGTTGAGGGTGTCGGCCGCCTCCTCGGAAAGCCGGCCGTGAGCGTCAGTGAGACCGGCGCCGGCAAGCGCACCAGCGCCGGACACAGCGCCGGTCACCCGCGGCCGGTACCGGAAGACCAGCGTGCTGAGCTGCGGAGCGGCGGCGAGTTCAAAGTCGTCGTCGGCCACAAGCACTGATCCCACACGGGCGGCGAGATCGATCGCTTCATCAAACAGGGCGCCGATCGCATCCGCGCCCATGATGCGCAGGGTCAACCACAGCTTGAGCGCGTCAAAGCGCCGGGTGGTCTGGATGCTCTTGTCCACCTGGTTGGGGATCTCGGCCAGGGCGGCGCTTTCCGGGTTCAGGTAGTCCGCGTAGTAGGCGACGTGCTGCAGCATGGCGCGGTCGCGGACCAGCAGTGCACTGGAGCTGACGGGCTGGAAGAACGTTTTGTGGAAGTCCACGGTGACGGAATCGGCCAGGCGGGTCCCGTCCAGCAGGTGGCGGTAGCGGCCGGAAACCATCAGCCCGCCGCCATAGGCCGCGTCAATGTGGAACCAGGCACCGTAGGCGCGGGCCAGAGCGGCGAGGTCCGCGAGCGGGTCCACGGCACCGAAGTCGGTGGTCCCGGCGGTGGCCACAACCGCCATCGGTACCAGCCCGGCGTCGTGCGTTTCCGCCATGGCCTCCGCGAGCGCGGCCGGGTCCATCTTGTGGTCCGCGGCGCACGGGACGGAGATGACGGCGTCGAAGCCCATGCCCAGCATGGACGCGGACTTCTGGATGCTGAAGTGGCTGTCCGCTGACGTGAAAATCCGCAGCTTTTCCAGCAGCGCGGGCAGCCGGAGTCCGGCGTTGGCTGGCTCCTGCCGCAGTCCGGCAACGGCGTGGTTGCGCGCGATCAGCAGCGCCTGCAGGTTGGACTGGCTGCCGCCGGAGGTGAACACGCCGTCGGCTGCAGCCCCCAGTTGCAGCCGTTCGGCGGTCCAGTCGATGAGCCGGCGCTCGATCATGGTGGCCCCGGCGCTCTGGTCCCAGGTGTCCATCGAGGAGTTCACCGCGGACAGGATGGCCTCCCCCACCAGCGCCGGGATCACCACCGGGCAGTTCAGGTGGGCCGCGTATTTGGCATCGTGGAAGTAGATGGCGTCCCGGAGGTAGACGGTCTCAAGTTCCTCCAGGGCCGCGGCAGTGTCCGGGAGCGGCTGGTCCAGGTCCACGGCGCCGATGCGCGCCTTCATTTCGGCAGGCCCGACGCCGGTGAACGGCCGGGTGGTGCGGTCCAGCTTGGTGGCCACGGCGTTGACGCCCTGCAGCACCTGCGCCACGTACCGGGTGGAGTTCCTGGTGTTGAACAGATGGTTGGTGGCAGCGAGGGCCAGCTCCACGCGGGAGCCGAAATCCTGCCCAGGCAGGGTTTGGCTCACCCGATTTTCATCCACGTACATCTCATCAACACGGGGCAGCAGCGGCACAGTGGTCATCCTTAGTTCGACGTTGGGGGTCTTTAGCAAGGTAAGCCTTACTTAGGTGAACCTTTTCGTCAAACTTTAGTGACTTATTTATCTTAAGCCGTGGGAATACGGGTGTTCTGCGGGCGGGAGCGCGTCATTGACTGGCCCCGATCGCTAATCGGGTGCAAAATACTCCGCGCGAACGGACACTTGCTGCCCTCCGGAGGGAGTTTCCGGGGCTTAAGTGACTGTGAGGCGCTAGTTGTCCGGCCAGTCGATGTGCTGTTCGTAGCCCTTGTGGTTGCGAAGGTAGCCGGATATGAACGGGCAATGCGGGATGATCCGCTTACCCGAGGCCACCACGTCGTCGAGCGCGAAGTGAGCCAACACCTTGCCCAGGCCCTGGCCCTTGAAGTCTTCGGCGGTGTCGGTATGGAGGAAATCCACATGTCCGGGCAGGTCCCGGAAGAAGGACTGGACGGCGATCTTCCCGCCCACCCGCAGCTCGTAGCGGTGATGCTCGTCATCCCTGGACAGTGAGACGTCAGGGCTGAACTTGTCCTCTGTGGAAATCATGTTCTCAGTCATGGTTCGACATTGGCACTACTTGGCCCCGCTGGCAATGGCCCGTCAGGCTGGCTGCCATCGTGGCCGACCCGTTCGGCACGGACATCGCCGGGGACGCGTTCCGGCATCCTGCCCAGCAGCAGCACGGCCAACACAAAGCATGCTGCACCACCTCCGAGCAGGCCCAGCGTCAGGCCGTTGAGGGCAGCGTCCGCCACCGGAATGAAGACGACGACGGCGGCCGTCACCACCGCGGCGGCGGGCCTGCCGCGGGTGTGGACAGACGCCGTCGGACGTTCCTCAAGGCGGCCGAACGCGGCCAGCACCGGGAGCAGGAGGCCTACAACCCCCAGGAGGACGAGCGGACGGGCCCACCACCATTCAGGGGTGCCTGCCGCGGGCTTGGGGAAGTCGGTGAGGAGCAGGAGCCCGGACATGGCCACCAGCAACGGCAGGTGCCAGAGGTACACGGTCATGGAGCGTCGGCCGGCGACCATAACCACCGCCCGGACCCAGCGCACCCCGGAAACCCAGCCGAGCCCCGGCCGGAAAAGCTGAAGCGCGGCAGCCTGGGACACGCCCAGGAGCAGCAGGCAGAGGTTGGGCGGGTTGAGGTTGACCAGCATGTTTCCGGGGTAGAGGCCAAGGCCGGTGACCAGCCCGAGCAGCAGGTTGGCCGCCACGATGATCCCCACCAGGCCGGAGCGCGTGAACCTGGCGAGGTGACCGTCGGCCATCAGGAAGCCGAGCTGCTGCACGGCGCACCACAGGAAGACAAGGTTTGCGTAGGCGAGCATCGGGAGGGCTCCGCGGAAGCAGTCGACGGCCACCACGAGGGCGGCCAGGACGGCAACGGTCAGCCAGGGCGCGCGGTGATGGAACCGGGCCAGGAGCGGGATGTTGAGCTGGGCGGCAAGGTAGGCGGCGAGGAACCACAGGGGCATGCCGGCCCCGGTGGCCATCAAGTGGACCACTTGGGAGTCCACGCCAAGCAGGAGCGCCGCCGACAGGCCCAGGAACATCATCGCCAGGAGTGCCGCCGCCGGGCGGATCAGCCGCAAGAGCCTGGCCTGGGCAAACTCGAAGCCGGTGCCGCCGCGGGCTTTCAGCCGCTGCCATGACTGCAGGCCAGTAGTGCCGCCGGTCACGAAGAACAGCGGCATCACCATAAGGATCCAGATGACCGGCACGAACCAGGGCTGATCGCCCAGCGTATTTACGGTGGTCACGGTGCCGTCCGCGTGCAGGACGGGGCTGACCATCATGCAGTGGCCCACCACCACCAGGGCCAGGCAAACGAACCGGAGCAGGTCGATGGCCAGGTCGCGCGGGACCGCCTGCTCACCCTGCAGGGCAGGCATAGACCGTCTGGCCGGCCCGTGCCGCGCGGTTGAACCCTCTTCCTTCACACCACTCACGTGCAGTCCCTACAAGCGCCGATGCTGTTGTTGACTCAATTGTCCGCCCGCGATGCGCTCCCGGCGAGAAAAGCGTGTTCCCGGCCAAAAACGGGCACCGCGTTGCCTCAGCAGTGGTGGCCTCAGTAATGTCAGTCAGCAGTGTCAGTCAGCCAGTAACGGCCAGCAACCCAAGCACGACGGCGAGCAATGGCGTCGCGCCTTGCGTCACCGCGGCGCGGAGGTACTTTTTCCCGCTGAGCGCCAGCACGGCAGCGGCGAGCAGCATGGAGCCGCAGCAGCTGAAGATCAGGGTCCAGCCGACCACTGGCTGAACGGAACCTTGCGGGGCAAACGCCACGCAGCCCACGCCGATGAACGCGCCGATGGCCAGGAACAGGTTGTAGAAGCCCTGGTTGTAGGCGAGGGGTTTGGTGGTCTCGGCGTCGGCCTGGGAGGCGAGGCCGAAGCGTTTCCAGGTGACCGGCCTGGTCCACGTGAGGGACTCCATGGTGAAGATATACACGTGGAGCGCGGCGGCGATAAACGCAAAAAGGAGGGAGACCAGGATCATGTGCTGATCCTAGCCTCCCCACTCCCCCGCACCCCGGAGTTTTGGTCCAGATAATGCGGGTTGCGCGCCGGCGAAGTCGCTTATCTGGACAAAAACTCTCAGCGGGTGAGCATGCCTAACGCCGACGTGGCGAATTCCCTTGCCGAGGTGTCCCAGTGGCCCAGCAGGCCCTGAAGGTTCTCGCCGTCGGCCCGGTGCACCGGAAGCTGGTCCTGGAGCCTGGACAGCACGCCCGTACGGAGCTCGGTATTGAAGTTCACCTTGCCCACGTTCATCGCGGCGGCCTTGACGAGCTCGCCCGCCGGAATGCCGGACGCGCCGTGGAGCACCAGCGGGATATGCGTCCGCACGGCAATGTCCTGCAGGACGTCCCAGCGGAGCTGCGGCTCGCCTTTGTACTTGCCGTGGACGTTGCCCACCGCAACAGCCAGCAGTTGCGCCCCAGTCCGGGCCACAAAGTCCTCCACCTGGGCGGAATCAGTCAGGCCAGCCACTGCCACCCCGGACTCGTCCGCGCCGAAGGCCCGGTCCTCGTCACCGGCCAGGCCGCCGAGTTCCGCTTCAAGCACGACGCCGGCACCCAGCACAGCGCGCGCCTCACGGACCAGCGCAATGTTGTCCTCGTACGGGAGGGAGGAACCGTCCGCGAGGACCGAATCCGCCCCCGCGGCGACGGCGTCGGCCATCACCTGCAAGTCTGTCGCGTGGTCCAGCTGGACCGCCACCGGAACGGACGCGGCGTCTGCCAGTCCGCGGAGCGCGGCGATCAGGCGCAGGCCGTTGGACGTGGCGGCCGTTTTGGGGGCCACCAGCAGGATGACCCCGTGGCCCGCGTCCTCGGCCGCGCCCACAACGGCGAGCGCCGTGGTGAAGTCGTAGCAGGTGAAGGCGGGAACGGCCGAGCCCTGCTGGAGGGCTGTGGTGACCAGGTGGTCGAGACGGGTGCGCATCAGACGCTCAAGCCGCCCACCAGGATCCAGGCCACGTAGGTCAAAGCGAAGCCGGCCACGCCAAGGATGGTGGTGAGGACGGTCCAGGTCTTCAGGCCGTCGGAAACGGTGAGGCCGTAATAGCGCACCACGGTCCAGAAGCCGGCGTCGGTCACGTGGGACAGGCCGAGCGCGCCGAAGCCGATGGCGATCACGATGACGGCGATCTGTGCCGGCGAGTAGCCGCCTTCCATCACGGCTGAAGTCAGCAGGCCGGTGGTGGTGACGATGGCGACGGTTGCCGAACCCTGGGCTGCACGAAGGGCCAGGGAGATGACGAAGCCGAGCACAATGACCGGCAGGCCCAGGTGGTCCAGCGTCTGGGACAGCGCGGCACCGATGCCGGAGGTCCGCAGGACCTCACCGAACACGCCGCCGGCCGCGACAACCATCAGGATGGAGGCGATGGGAGGCAGCGCGCCTTCGAAAATCTCGCCGGTTTCCTTCAGCGACCAGTTGCGGCGGACCGCCAGCAGGAAGAAGGACAGCGCAACGGCCACAAGGAGGGCGAAGAACGGATTGCCGATGAAGGCAGCCAGGCCGTACCAGGAGTTGTCCTTGGGGATGGTGAGTGTGCCCAGGGTGCCGATGAGGATCTGCACGATCGGCGCGGCGATGAGGAAGATGATCAGGGCCGGACGCGGCGGGGCGATGCCGACGGCGCCGGGGCCTTCGTGGCCAACCTTGACCAGCGAGTCGGAGCCGAATTCGTCCACCTGCGCCTTGACGCCGGGGAGGAGCTCGTACTCTTTGCGGTTCATGATGCTGGCAACCCAGTAGGACAGGAATCCGAGCGGGATGCAGATGAGCAGTGAAATCAGCGTGATGAGCCCGATGTCGGCGCCGAACACACCGGCGCCGGCCACAATGCCCGGGTGGGGCGGCACGGCGACGTGGATGGAGAGCATAATCCCGGCCATCGGCAGGCCGAACTTGACCGGGTGCACGTTGGCGATCTTCGCGAAGGCGTAGACGATCGGGACGAGCACAATGATGCCCACCTCGAAGAACACGGGAATGGCCACCAGGAAGCCGACGGCGGTGAGCGCCACCGCGACGCGCTTGGCGCCGAGCTTCTCGGTGAAGTGCGCGGCGAGCGACTGGACGCCGCCGGAAACCTCGATCATCCGGCCAAGGACCGCGCCGAGCGCGATCAGCAGGGCCACCTTGCCCATGGTTCCGCCCACACCGTTGGCGACGACGGTGAAGACGTCCTTGAGCGGGATCTGCGAGGCAACGGCCACGGCGATGCTCACGGTCAGTAGGGCCACAAAGGCCTGGATCCTGAAGCGGATGATCATCACCAGCAGGACGGCGATGCCGATCGCCGCGATGGTGAGCAGCAGCGGAGTGCCAAGTTCTACTGCGGGTTTGATAGCGGGGGCGTCGGCCGCCCGCACTATCAGGGGGTTCATCAGGTGGTTCATGACGGTGTCTCCTTTGACGAGCCAGTCTTCCAGAAGACGGGCAATCAGGCGCTAGCTATTTCTGTCGGGGAACGCTCTTGCAGGGGAACGCTGGGAGGTACGACGACGGCGGAGGGGGGACCGCCGTCGTCGCACGTTTTTAGGAGGTGCTTTAGCCGTGGCGCTTAGGCGGTGCGTTTGGTGGGGGCCACAACCTTGATGACTGCCGAATCGTCTGCGGCGGCGAGGCCCTGGGCCTGGCCCAGGAGGTAAAGCTGCTCGGCGGCGGCGGCAACGGGGGCTGCCAGGCCGGCGGCGCGGGTGGCCTTGCCCACGATGCCCATGTCCTTGACGAAGATGTCCAGGCGGGACAGGACCTCGGCACCGTCCTCGGTGTAGGCCTCAAGGATGCGCGGGCCACGGTTGGAGAGCATAAACGAACCTGCCGCGCCCGCCTCGAGGGCTGCGAGGGTCTTGGCCTGGTCCAGGCCGAGGGCGTCGGCGAGGGCCATGGCCTCGGCGGCCGCCGCGATGTGGATGCCGCAGAGGAGCTGGTTGACGGTCTTGAGGGCCTGGCCATCGCCGGGCTTGTCGCCCACCACAGTCAGCGTGGAGGCCAGCAGCTCGAGGACCGGGCGGGCCTTCTCCTGGGCTTCCCGGGACGCACCCACCACGATCAGCAGGTCGCCTTCGCCGGCGCGCTTGGGGCCGCCGGACAGCGGCGCGTCCACGAGCTCAACACCGTATTCGGCAAGCTTTTCTACCGTCGCGGGGATGGCTTCCGTGCCCACGGTGCTGCCGAGGATGACGACTGCGCCCGGCTCCAGGACGGAGGCCACGCCGTTCTCGCCGAAGAGGACATCGTTGAGCTGCTCGCCGTTGCGGACCGCCAGGAGCAGGGCGTCGGCGCCCTTGGAGGCTTCCCGGGCGGAGGCGAAGGTGCGGATGCCGGCTTCTTCGGCGAGCTTCAGGCGCGACTCCGCGATGTCGAAGCCGTGGACGGTGAGCTCGCTGGCCAGGCGGGTGGCCATGGGCAGGCCCATGGCGCCGAGGCCCAGGACGGTGATGGTGTAGTTGCTGGTCATGGTGTTCTCCTCTGAATACTGGCGGGTGGTGGGCCCACGCCTGCCGGGTTCCCTGGCCGAGCTTGCGAGGCTAGGGGGCAGGTGGGGATTAGAAGGTGTTGCTGAGCTTGCGGGTGACGTCGGCGAGGGACTGGTCGTCGCCCACGTTGCCGGCGAACACGATGTACGGGATGCCCTTGGCGGGGCCGTCCACCGGCTCCCAGAGCGAGACGATGCCCGGCAGCATGGGACCGCGGACAATGGCGTGACGGATTTCCAGGCCGTGGGCGGCGACGTCGGAGGACGTGATCCCGCCCTTGGCGATGACGAACCGCGGCGGGAACGTCTTGAGCGTCCGGTTCACCACAGCGACGACGGCGGCGGACACGGTGCGCGCGATCCGCAGGCTTTCGGCGGGGTTGTCAGTCCTGATCAGCAGGCGGCTGGTGTGGACGATCACATCTCCCCCGTGGAGCGCCTCCACGACGGTGTCCACTGTCTGGTCCAGGTAGGAGTCCGCGGCGCCTGTTTCGGTTTCGGCGGCGAGTAGTTTCTCGGCGTCGATCTCCACAATCCGCGCGGCGCGGTGCTGCTCGGTCAGGGCCTTGAGCTGGCGGGTGGTGACGCCCACGTGGGAGCCCACCACGATCAGGCCGCCCGCCTCTGACGGGGTGTTGCCGGAGTAGGCTTCGGCGCCGGTGAGCTCGGTGCGGATTTCCTGGCCGATCCGGGCACGTACAAACGGTGGCCCCACGCGGTACAGGAGGTTCTTGCCGCGGCGTTCGGCTTCTTCCAGGCCCAGGGACAGGGCGCGGAGATCGTTTTCGGTGACGATGTCGGCGACGATCGGCGTGGAGTTGGTGGCGGGCTCAATGGCATCAGCGATGGCCTTGGCGGTGATCTGCGGATCGCCGTCGGTACCGTCACTGGAGGCTCCAGCGCGGATGATGTTCAGGTCAAGGACGATCACGGATTCCGCAGCGAAGCGGCCCTGCGACTTCTCTTCCACGTATTTGGTCATGTCCGAGTTTGAGAAGCCGAAGCTGGCGTCCTTGGCGAATTCGGTCTCGGCCACGGGGGTGAGCTTGCCGGCGTCGTCCCCGGTGCCGCGCATGTAGTGCACGCCGCCGATGGTCACGCGGCCAGCGTCGGGGAACGCCGGCACCAGCACAACGCCGTCGGTGGCTTCTCCGCTGACGTCAGCAACGGTGGCGGCGATGACGTCGGGCTCCAGCGGGTAGTGGCCGCGGAGCGTGGAGTCGCTGCGGCTCACGAAACCCAGCTTCAGGCTCGAACCGGCTTTGGTGTCTGCGGCCCCCGCGGCGGCCAGCGCGTTGCGGACCACTTCCTCGTTGCGGGCTGCAGCTTCAGCGGGGTCCAGGCTCCGGGTGTTGGTCAGCACGTAGACGGCGGGCTTCGCCTGGCCAAAGGCCCAGATGAAGTCCTCGACCTCCCAGCGGGTGAGCACGGGCAGGTCCGCAACGGACTGCGTTCCGGTGGGGTCGTCGTCGAGCACTACGAGCATCCGGGGGGTCTCCGCGCTGGACGCGGCGACGGCGTCGGCAACAAGGCGGGCGGGAATCCGGACTTCGGCCGGGAAGGCGGCCAGGATGTCTGCTTCAAGCGTCACAGTGCACTCCGTTGTGTGGAAATCTATGAATTAAGGTAACTGTAAGATGTCTGACATCTAACATTTCAAATCAGTGTGGCACAGGACATAGAAACGCGCAAGTAGACTTGTCAGACATATCTGGCGACGGCGGCAAGGGGGACATATGGCACGGAAATCACTGGCGGGCGTTGTTGCAGACGAACTCCTGGACCGGATCATTGCCGGGGACTTTCCACCCGGATCCAGCGTGCCCGGCGAGCTTGAACTCAGCGCCAGGCACGAGGTGAGCCGGATGACGGTGCGCGAGGCCATGAAAACCCTGGAAGCGCAGCGGATCCTCAGCGTGGAACGCGGCCGCGGGACGTTCGTTAACCCGCTGAACCGCTGGGCTTCGCTGGAAGCTGTCCTGCGCGCCGCGTCGGAGGGCCAGAACGAAGCCGCCGCCTCCGTGCAGCTCATTGAACTGCGCCGAATGCTGGAAACCGGGGCGTGTGAGCTCGCGGCCGCCCGGATCAGCGACACCGACATCCAGACGCTGTTCGGCCATGTAGCGGCAATGCGGGCCGCCCATGAGGTCAATGAGGTGGCCGCCTTTGTGGAGGCTGATCTGGCATTCCATGACCTGATCCTGCGCGCCTCGGAGAACGTTTTTGTGGCGGTCCTTTTCGCGCCGCTGCACCAGGTGCTGGAAAAGCGCCGAGCCGAAACTTCGGCCGTGCCCACCATCCAGGAGCACGCAATCGGCCACCACCAGAACATTGCCGAGGCGCTGGAATCACGCAACCCAAGCCGGTCGCGGGAAGCCATGGACCTGCACATGCAGCAGACCCTGGATGACCTCAAGAACCTGGTCCTCGAAGCTCCCTGACCAGCATCCACTCCGAAGTATTGGGTCTGGCCACGCCCGAGAAGTGCCACTAGTGTTCAAGGACGGCCCGCAACCGGGAATCGAAGGCGATCACGAGGAGCGAAGTTGTCCAACCACACGTACAGCATTACTGAAATTGTCGGCACCTCCGAAGAAGGCGTGGACGCGGCAGTCCGGAATGGGATCGCCGAGGCCTCCAAGACCCTGCGCAACCTTGACTGGTTCGAAGTGAAGGAAATCCGCGGCCATCTCGAAGATGGCAAGGTTGCCGACTGGCAGGTGCGGGTCAAGCTCGGTTTCCGACACGAAGGCTGACCCTGCCTGAGTTTTCGGAGTGATGGCCGCGTCCTTTGGGCGCGGCCATCACTTTTTAGCTTCAGTTGGACGAGGCAACGCCTGCGGTGCGTCGGAGCCAGACGGTGGGTGCGCCGTCGAACGCGGGGAAAACATGGCCCTCGAAAAACGAAAGGACCGTTTGGGGGTCGGTTGCCGGGCTCCAGAGGCCGGAAGCCGGGCAGTGCGAACCGGTGGCGGCCTGGCTGCGGCTGGCGGCAGTGGCCTGGCGTTCGTTGAGCAGGGCGATGCGTTTCATCGTTGAGACCATCCTTGGTGGAGAAAAAGTTTGTTACTCCAGCCTAGGAACGATGCGATCCGATCCCAATGGGCTCCTGGCCAGAATCCTCCTGTTGTGCTGGCCAAATGTACAGCGCAGGCCACGGGCGGCCGCCAGTTACTCCCGGTTTTCAGGGACAGCGGGCGCTGCCCCCGCTACAGTCCGCCGCTGCTGCGCCGACTCCGCATCGGCCTCCTCGCCAAGGCTCAGCAGCGCCAGTGCGTCCGACGACGGCGAGCCTGGTTTTGCGGAATACACCCTCAGCGTCTGGTCCGGATCGTCCGGAAGGACCAGGTTCTCAAAGTTCAGTTCCAGGTCTCCGACGGCGGGATGATGGAGCCGTACGCTGCCGGCGGACCGCGTGGCCACGCGGTGCCCTGCCCACCATTGGCGGAAATGCTCGCTGTGGACAGCGAGCTCGCCGACCAACTGGTTGGACTGCGGGTCGTTGGGATGCCGGCCGACATCCACGCGGAGGGCACCGGCCGCTTCTGCAGCCACGGTTTTCCATTCGCGGAAGAGTTCCCGGGCACCGGGATCGAGGACCAGCCACCTGGTGAGGTTGCGTTCGTGCGCCGGCAGGTCCCGAAAATCCGTGAACAACAGGTAGGCCATCCGGTTCCCCGCCAACACGTCGGTCCGGCGGCCCAGCACCACGGCCGGGATGTCCCCCACCGCTTCCAGGAGCTGCCGCAGTGCCGGCCGTACTGCCTGAACCGGTCCGGGTGAACGTGTGCTGGCCGCACAGTTTTCCAGGAGGTCCATCATGTGCGCGTGTTGGCCCGCGTCCAGCCGGAGGGCGCGGGACACGGAATCCAGCACAGAGCGCGAGGGGTGGATGTTCCTGCCCTGCTCCAGGCGGATGTAGTAGTCCGTGCTGACACCTGCAAGCCGTGCCACTTCCTCGCGCCGGAGGCCGGGAACCCGGCGCGCGCCGGAGGTGGCTTCCGCCCCCGCATCGTCCGGGCTCAGCCGGGACCGCATGGCCTTCAGGAATTTTCCGAACTCGGCGCTCTGACCCATGCCCCTATTCTGCACGCCCTGGCAGGCACTTCCTACAACGAAGGTAGGACTGCCGGTCCTAGGAAAAACAGGGACACGGTCAGGGACTGACTATCAGCGCGAAAGTACATAGGCTCGTATTGGAGCAATTCCCGAAAGCGGTTTCCGGCCGGCCATCCCGCGCCGGGAACCACCCCTTCAGCACTATGAGGAGTCCCCCATGTCAGAAATCCCGCTGAACAACGGCGTCACCATCCCCCAGCTCGGCTTCGGCGTTTTCCAGGTTCCGCCGGAAGACACCCAGCGGATTGTTGAGGATGCCCTGGCAGCCGGCTACCGCCACATCGACACGGCCGCCGGGTACCGCAACGAAGCAGGCGTGGGCGCTGCCATCGCAGCCTCGGGCATCCCGCGCGAGGAAATCTTCGTGACCACCAAGCTCCGCAACGGCGACCAGGGCCGGGCCCGGGACGCATTCCAGGACACCCGCGAGGCGCTGGGTCTCGACTTCGTGGACCTCTACCTCATCCACTGGCCGATTCCGTCGCAGGGGCTCTATGTCCAGGCATGGAAGGAGCTGGAGAACCTGTATGCCGCCAAGGAGATCCGCGCCATCGGCGTCTCGAACTTCCTCTCGGACCACCTGGACACCCTGCTCGAATCCACGGACGTAGTACCTGCCGTGAACCAGATCGAGCTGCACCCCAGCTACCAGCAGGCCGAACTTGCCGCCAAGAGCCGCGCTCTCGGGATTGCGGTGGAGGCCTACAGCCCGCTGGGCCAGGGTGGCGACCTCAACGGAAACGCCGTCACCGCTGTTGCGCAGGCGCACGACGCCACCACCGCACAGGTGGTCCTTGCCTGGCACCTTGCCGCGGGCACCATCGTCATTCCCAAGTCGGTTAACCCGTCCCGTATACGCGAAAACTTCGCGGCCGCGTCCCTGACGTTGACCGACGACGAGCTCGCGTCGATCACCGCCCTCGAGCGGGGCGCGCGCATCGGTTCCGATCCCGCCGTCGCCGCTTTCACGCAGCTGTAGCCACCGCTGACCGGGCCTGCCGGCACCAATTCCGGCCAGCTCGGTCACCGGGTTCCGATAGGTCCAACCACCAACGAAGGATCCCTCCCCATGCAGTACACGCACCTGGGCCGCTCGGGCCTGAAAGTCTCCCGCCTATGCCTGGGCACCATGAACTTCGGCCCGCACACCGACGAAGCTGACGCGCACAACATCATGGATTCCGCCCTGGACGCCGGCATCAACTTCTTCGACACCGCCAACGTCTACGGCGGCAGCGGGCACCGGGGCTGGACCGAGGAAATCATCGGCCGCTGGTTCGCGAAGGGCGGCGAGCGCCGCGAACGGACCGTCCTGGCCACCAAGCTGTACGGCACCATGACCGACCGCCCCAACGAGTCCAAGCTGTCCGCGCTGAACATCCGGCGCGCCCTGGACGCCAGCTTGAAGCGCCTCCGGACGGACTACATCGATATATACCAGTTCCATCACATCGACCGGGACACGCCCTGGGACGAGATCTGGCAGGCCATCGAAGTGGCCGTCCAGCAGGGCAAGATCCTCTACTCGGGCAGCAGCAACTTCGCCGGCTGGCACATCGCCCAGGCACAGGAAGCCGCCCGCCGCCGGAACTACACCGGGCTGGTCAGCGAGCAGTCCATCTACAACCTGTTCCGCCGCGAAGTGGAGCTCGAGGTCATCCCCGCGGCACAGCAGTACGGCCTGGGCCTGATCCCGTGGTCCCCGCTCCAGGGCGGGCTGCTGGGTGGCGTCCTGAAGAAGGAACGCGCGGGCGTCCGGCGCGCCGAAGGGCGTGCTGCCGAAACGCTCACGAAGCACCGGGACCAGATCCAGCAGTTTGAGGATTTCGCGGACGTCCTGGGGAATGAACCCGGTGACATCGCGCTCGCGTGGCTGCTGCACCAGCCTGCGGTCACGGCACCGATCGTGGGACCGCGCACGCAGGAACAGCTCGACGCCGGCATCCGGGCTCTGGAGGTCACGCTTGACGCCGACGCGCTCAAGCGGCTCGACGACATCTTCCCGGGCCACCGCACCGCACCGGAGGACTACGCATGGTGAATCTCTTGGATCCCGCGGCCGACACGGTGGCACCACGGAGCATCCTCTTCCTGGGCGGCACCGGGGTGATCAGCGCCGCAGCGGCGGAACGCGCCGTCGTACTGGGACACCGGGTGACCATCCTCAACCGCGGCCAATCCAGCAAGCCGGTACCGGATGGCGCGGAGGTCCTGCACGCGGACATCCGCGACCAGGACGCTGTGCGGGCGGTGCTGCAGGGCAGGGAGTTCGACGCCGTCGCGGACTTTATCGCCTTCACTCCGGACCAGGCGCGGTCCAGTATGGAACTGTTCCGGGGCCGGACCGGCCAGTACGTGTTCATCAGCACGGCGTCGGCCTACCAGAAGCCGCCCACCCGGCTCCCGATCCTGGAATCCACGCCGCTGAAAAACCCGTTCTGGCAATATTCACGGGACAAAATCGCGTGCGAGGACCTGTTGTTCGAGGCCTACCGTTCGGACGAGTTCCCCGTCACCGTGGTGCGTCCCTCGCATACGTACGACCGCACCAGAGTGGGCCTGGTGGGTGGCTGGACAGACATCCACCGGATGCGCACCGGCCAGCCCGTCATGGTGCATGGTGATGGCACTTCCCTCTGGACGGTGACGCATGCCCTGGACTTTGCGAAGGCCTTCGTGGGACTGCTTGGCCGGCCGCAGGCAGTGGGCGAGAGCTACACCATCACCTCCGACGAATACCTGCCCTGGAATTAGATTTACGGCCTGTTTGCCCGGGCGGCAGGGGTTGCCGATCCCGAACTGGTCCATGTGCCCTCGGAAACCATCGCCGCGCACGGCGCCGGGCACAGTCCCCACCTCGGGCCAAGCCTCCTCGGCGACCGCGCCCACTCCGTCGTTTTCGACAACGCCAAGATCAAAGCCCTGGTGCCCGGCTTTGCTGCCACCATCCCCTTCGCGGACGGGACCCAGGAGATCGTTGACTGGCACGACAGCCACCCCGAGCTGCAGGTGGTGGACCAATCGTTCATGGATCTGAGTGATCGGCTGATCAGGTGGGCGCGAAGGGCGGCTGACTGACGGCGGGATGACAGCGCGGCCGCGGCGCCCGCGGCAACCCGGTTGGGGAGCCTCCGGCGGCGCCGCGGCGTTAGGCCTGTGGTGCCGCGGTGCTAGGCCTTTTCAACCCACTGGGCCCGCCATTCGGGTGCCTCGAAGGTTTCGCTCCAGTAAGCCGTCTCCTTGGAGATCCTGCCGTCCCGGAATTCGAAGATGAACACCGTTTCGTACTGCGGCCCGTTGTAGTCCAGCAGGGCTTCGGCCACCACCAGGTTCCCGCCGCTCAGCATCCGGCGTGGCGTAATAGTGGGCAGCTGCGGGAAGGCGTTGTAGATTCCCCGCCGGTTTTCCGCGCCGCGCACAAGCTCCCCGGATTGCGGCCAGTGCATCACCGCGTCCTCGTGAAACAGCTCGTCCATGACCTCAATACGGCGGTCGTTGATGCAGGCGATCAGCCGGTTGACCACGTCTTCATTAGCGTTTGCTTCAACCACGGTGTTGTCCTGATTCCTCGACGATATAGGGACCGCTAACCCTTGCATTGTGCTCCTGAAATCCGACATGCACCACGGCCTGCGGCTCCTCTCCCGGCAAGGACTGCGCGCTCCTGCCCAGTTGCTGGCGGCCAACCTGCCGACCTGCCGTGGCACGGCCTGGTTGCCCGCCTCGGACCGGAGCAACCGGGCGGGAGCGCACGCAGGGTCCGCACACGCGACCCGCGCCTCCTTGCGGGCCCTTGCCGGATACATCGAATATCGATAGCTTTGCATTGTTATTCGATACCCTAGGAGACCCAATGGGAAAGCTGCTCCACCCTCGCCCTGCGCGCCGTGCTGGCGCTTGCACTCGCCGGCTCATTGTTTGTCCAGGTCTGGATGGTGCCGCTGCTGTCCACCGACCTGGAGGAGTCGGGCACGGACGCGGGCGTGCGCATTCTGGCCCTCGTGATTGTGGTGCTGGGCATTGCCGCCGTACAGGTCACCCTGGTGTGCGTTTGTCGCCTGCTGACGATGGTGCGGCACGGAACAGTACTCTCCCACGCCGCCTTCCGGTACGTGGACGTCATCTTCTGGGCCGTCGCGGCGGCGGCAGTATTGGTGTTCGCGCTTGCCGTGATGCTCGCGCCGGGTGACGCGGCTCCCGGCGTTGTGCTGCTGATCTGCGGGGTGTCCCTGCTGATTGCGGGAGTGGCCCTGATCGTTCTGGTACTCCGGGCGCTACTGGCCCAGGCGGTGGCCCGCGACGCCGAGGCGAACCACCTGCGCGCCGAGCTGGGCGAGGTGATCTGATGCCGATCGTTGTTGACATCGATGTGATGCTGGCCAGGCGCAAAATGCCCGTGGGTGAACTGGCGGACCGGATCGGAATCACCACGGCCAACCTTGCAGTCCTCAAGAACGGCCGCGCCAAGGCCGTGCGCTTCACCACGCTTGAGGCGCTGTGCGATGTCCTCGACTGCCAGCCCGGGGACCTGCTCCGCTGGGAGCCTGCGGAAGAGGACGACGCGACGGCCTGACTGGGGGCAGACCCGAGGCCGTCAACCACCCCGAACACGCCATCCCGGAATCTGCTCAGCCGTGGCATTTACAACGTTCTAAATACTCGGGATTCCCGCCGGGCGCAAGGCTTGATTTGTGGCCCACACCACCACTAAGTTACTGGGGAAGCGTTTTCCCAATCCAAAATTGAAAGGATTCACTGATGAATCCGAGCAGGAAATCCGCGCGCCGCTTTTCGGTGGCCACAGCTGCGGGCCTTGCCCTGACCGTGGGGTGTCTGACCACCCCGGCAGCCGCCGTCGAGCCTTCCACGAAGCCTGCTACGGCAGGCGTACAGCTGGACTATCTGGACCGCGGGCTGGTTGCTGCCGGCACATCCGAGGGCGTCTTCCTCAGCTGGCGTCTCCTGGGCCATGAAGCAACCGGCTCGTCCGCCACGGGCCTCACCGGCACCGACTTCAACGTGTACCGCGACGGCCAGAAGCTGGTAACGGTCACGGACAGCACGAACTACCTTGACGCCGGCGGAACCGCGCGGTCGGCATATGACGTGCGTGCCGTCGTCGGCGGCGTTGAAATCGACCGGAGCGCCACCGCCACCTCCTGGGGCGGCAACTTCAAGGACATCCCGCTGAAGAAGCCGGCCGACGGCGTGACGCCCGCCGGCCAGGCGTACACCTACTCGGCCAACGATGCTTCGGTCGGAGACGTCGACGGCGATGGCCAGTACGAGTTTGTGGTCAAGTGGGATCCCAATAATTCCAAGGACGTCTCCCAGGTGGGCTATACGGGGAACACCTACGTGGACACCTACAAAGCCGACGGCACGCTGCTCCACCGGATCGACCTGGGCGTCAACATCCGGTCCGGCGCCCACTACACCCAGATGCTGGTGAACGACTTCGACGGCGACGGACGCTCGGAAATGATGTTCAAGACAGCCCCGGGAACCAAGACCATCTCCTACAATCCGGACGGATCCGTGGCCGCAGAGTCCTTCATCTCGCTGCTGCGGAAGGACCTCGACGCCGGGTACGCCAACTCCGACGACTACCGGATGAGCGCCGCCGACTACTACCAGCACATGGTGGACACGTTCATGGGCTGGAGCGACCACCCTGAGGTGAAGACCGGCAACTGGCCCGCCACCCTGGAAGAAGCGTTCGGCATCGCCCCGCAGTACCAGTACCCGCTGTCCCGGACAGATGCCGAAGCGGTGACGGACTACTTCATGGATGTCTACGCGCCGGCCCGGAGCGCCCGGAACACCCTGCGGGCCTTTGAGGGCTTCATCGTTTCCGGCCCGGAATACCTCACCGTCTTTGAGGGCGCCACGGGCAAGGAACTGAAGACGATAGCGTATGAGCCCGGCAGGCACGACGACGGCCTGATGTGGGGCGACTACGCCATGGCCCGGATCGAACCCGGCAACCGCGTGGACAGGTTCCTGGCCGGCGTCGCGTATTTGAACGGCAAGAAGCCGGCCGCCATTTTCGCCCGGGGCTATTACACCCGCAGCACACTTGCCGCCTACACCTGGGACGGCGCCAACCTTTCCCCGGTCTGGAACGTGGACTCCGGCTGGACGCCCATGACCAACCCCTTCAACGACAGCCCGCACGGCCGGGACGGCACGGACCCCGGGTTCGGCACGCTCACCACGCAGGGCTTCCACTCCCTCAGCGCCTCCGACGTGGACGGTGACGGCAAGCAGGAAATTGTGTACGGCTCGGCCACCATCGACGACGACGGCTCGCTGCTGTACAGCTCGTCCGACACCATGCCGCCCGCCAGCGCCACCCCGGGAGAGGAGGCCCGGCTGGGTCACGGCGACGCCATGCACGTCACGGACATCGATCCGGCCCACCCCGGCAAGAAGATCTTCACGGTGCATGAAGGCGGCACCTACGCCCCGTACGGCTACGCCATGCGCGACGCCGCCACCGGCGAGGTGCTGTTTGGCGCCTACTCCGGGAAGGACACGGGCCGCGGCATGATCGGCGACGTGGATCCGGCCGTGCCTGGCATCGAGAACTGGGCAATTGGCATGCAGTCGGCTGACGGTGACAAGCTTTCCGCCACCACCACGCCGGGCACGAACATGAGCATCAAATGGGCTGCCGACATGACAACCCAGATCATCAACGGCTCCGGCGACCAGACCCCCACCATTGACGACTGGAAGCACGGCAGGCTGCTCACGGCCACGGACACCCGGACCAACAACGGCACCAAAGGCACACCGAGCCTGGTTGCAGACGTAGTGGGTGACTGGCGCGAGGAAATGCTGGTCCGGACGGCCGACAGCTCGGCGCTCCGCATGTACATGAGCACCGAAGTGACCAACCACAAGCTCTACACACTCATGCACGACCCGCAGTACCGGGCGGAGGTGGCCCGGCAGAACACCACCTACAACCAGCCGTCCTACACGGACTTCTATCTGGCCTCAGACATGGACTTCGGGAATGTGCCCCTCCGCGCGGCCTGGCTCCCGGGCAGCGTGAAGGCCCTCCAGCAAACTTTGGAGGACCTGGTTGAGTCCGGCGACGTCGCGGGCCCGGTGGCCAAGCAGCTGGCAGCGAGTGCGCAGCAGGCGGCAAAGGCAGTGGACGACGGCGATTCCTCCCAGGCGGCGCAGGCCATCCAGCGCTTCGTGAAGTTCCTGGGCCAGCAAAAGAAGCCCGATCAGGTATCGGACGCGGCACGGACAGTACTCCACCACCAGGCCGGAAATATTCTCCGGGCATTCGAAGGCTAGGACGGCGAAACCACGGCAGACTGTTGAAATGACACTCTCACCGCTCATCACGCTCAATGACGGCCACAGCATCCCGCAGCTGGGGCTCGGCACCTGGCCGCTGGACGACGAACAGGTGGCTGCCGCCGTCGTACATGCCCTGGAAGCCGGGTACCGGCACATCGACACGGCAGTGAAATACGGCAATGAGGAAGGCGTAGGGAACGGCATCCGCGCTGGCGGGGTGGACCGAAGCGAAATCTTCGTCACCACCAAGCTGGACGGCCAGTTCCAAGGCGAGGACCGCGCCGTGGCGGGGCTGGAAGGGTCACTGGCCCGCCTGGGGCTGGACTACGTGGACCTGCTGCTGATCCACTGGCCGCTCCCTGCGCGTGATGATTTCGTCTCGACGTGGAAAACGTTCGAGCGGCTGCAGGCGGAGGGCAAAGTGCGGTCCATCGGCGTCTCCAACTTCAAGCCGGCACACCTGGAACGGTTGCTGGCCGAAACGGACGTTGTGCCGGCAGTGAACCAGATCCAGCTGAGCCCGGCGATTACCCGCGAGGCGGAACGGGAGTTCAATGCCGGGCACGGAATTGTCACCGAATCGTACAGCCCTCTGGGCGGGTCAGGGGCCAGCCTGCTGACCGCTCCCCTCCTTGGGCAGCTGGGCGAAAAATACGACAAGACCCCGGCTCAACTCGTGCTGCGCTGGCATATTGAGAAGGGACTTGTCGTCATTCCTAAATCGGGAAATCCCGAGCGGATGCAGGAAAACCTGGACATCTTCGACTTCGCCCTGGATCGGCAGGATCTCGCGGAACTTGCCATCCTGGACGATGGGCCCGGCGCTGGCAACGATTCGGACGCAACAGGGCATTAAGAGGTGCCGGGAGGGTCCCGGTCAGACTTTCCATGGGGATTCGGAGTGGCGAAAATAAACTAAGCATGATTAGTATTAGGGCAGAGGGATGAAGCGTACCCGGGATCCGGGGACCTCCCTGATGTAGGAAGAAGGAACGACAAAATGGGTTTCTTTGCATTTTTGATTCTTGGCCTTATTGCCGGTGCGATCGCTAAGGCGATCCTTCCAGGCAAGCAGGGTGGCGGCTGGATCATCACCCTCATTCTGGGCGTTGTCGGGGCATTCCTCGGCGGCTGGCTCGGCGGACTGCTTTTCAATGCGCCGCTGCAGGAGTTCTTCTCGCTGCAGACCTGGCTGCTCGCGATCGCCGGCTCGATTATCGTGCTGCTGGTTTACAGCATGGTCACGAAGCGGAGCGTCCGCAGCTAGCTTCGTCACCGGCATAGAACCGGCCCCGGGACAACAAGTCCGGGGCCGGTTTTCTTTCCCCGGCCAAGCGGATCGGGGACTGACACCTTCTCAGAGAGCAGGAGTTCACTATGAAATCTAAACTTCTTTTGGGTATTGGCATCGCGGCAGGTTACGTCCTTGGATCTCGGTCCGGCCGGGCAGCGTATGACAAGCTCAAGGCCAGGGCGGCGAGCATCTGGGACAGCAAGCCGGTCCAGGACAAGGTCAGTGCCGCCACTGAGGCCATCAAGGAGAAGGCTCCCGATGTGGCGGAACAGCTGGGTGAGGCCGCGCGCCGGGCGGGCACTGTCATCAGCTCGGCCGTCCACCACGACGCCGCATCGGGCAACAGCAAGTCCAAAACGTCCGACGCCGGCGCTTCGGTGGGTGCCTCCGGCACCGCTGCAGCTGGTCCTGCTGCGGCCGGTACTGCTGCGCTTGGGGACCACGTTCCCGCCCACAGCACGCACCCGGAAACGGTGAACCTGGGGACATCGGACGTTGAATCGGACCCCGCCCTTAATGACACCCCGGGCCAGGACTGGTCCGGCGAAGGCGGCGCCACTGCTGCCGGCGCAGCAACGAACATTGATCCCCGACGGGAATGATCCGGGATCGTTGCCGGGACGTTACGCGGGATTCGTCGTGTGACACGGAAGCCACGTTAAAATTGTGCTAAAAATGGTCGTTGCTGGCCGCCGCGCTCCTTGGGGGACGCGGCGGCCAGCAGCGTCTCACGCCATGGCCACATGCCGGCTCAGCTGACCAGCTCGGCGGCACCGAACGACACGCTGAACTGAACGCACCACAGGTCTACTGACGGGTACTTGGACAGATCAACGTCGGCGGGAATCTGGTAAACCTGATTGCCCTGGTTTCCCTTGATCAGGCCGAGGTCGTAGTAATCAGCGGAGCCGGCGGTGAACCACCCGGCCGTCCCTTCCATCACGTGCGCGGCACTTAGCCAGACGTGCACATCCGGACCATTGGACGTATCCAGGTTTTCGAGCGTGACGAGCCTGGCCCCGTCAGGCTGCTGGACGATCCGGACAGTTCCCGTGGTCGCATGTTCATGGCTGATCAGAGTACCCACTGCGAGCTGCACCGGACCCGCAGGTATGGGTGCCGGCGTCGGACTCGGCGCAAGGGGTGTGGGCGTGACCGGTTGTCCTTGCGCGGGACCGCTGGCCACGATGGGGAGCTGTTCATCCACCTTCACGTCCACAAAAAGGAGCCAGGGCTTGAACAGCAGAAGCCCGACCACCAGTCCTACCGCTGCAAAGGCCGCCGCAGCGATGATCCAGGTCCGGCGCCGGTTTGGACTTTGCTTTCCGCTCATGGACTCATCGTCCGCGTATCCGATGACCGGTGCAACGGACCCGCCGTAACCGGGTCCGCGGCCTTTGCGGCGACGGCCGCAGCACGGGCCTAAATGTCGTACCCCCTTGGCAGAGTATTCCTATGGAGGCTTTCGGGGATCAGCTTGCGGGGAACGACGGCGACGGCGGCACTACCGCCATTCTGACGCCTGCCGGTTCGCGTGTCGGCGGCGCTTTCAATGCTGCACTATTCGACGGCGGCTTAAATGTCGTACCCCGTTGGCAGAGTATTCCTATGGAAGCTTTCGGGGATCAGTTTGCGGGGAACAGCGGTGTTACTGCCGTTCTGACGGCAGACGCCGGCATGGCTGCGGCGATGGCCTCGGCGAACGCTGCTGCCGCGTCCGCTCCCGGGACGCTGGCGATGGCCGGCTACGTCGAAGCCGCCGACTTCGCCGGCCTCGTTGAGGACCTCTCCCGGACCGTGGACTACCTCCAGATCCTCGCCGCGGGCGCCGTGGACCGCACTCGCACCCAGGCCATCACTGCCGCGGCAACAACCCGCACCACCCGGCCATGGATCACCGGCTGGGACAACAGCGTCGAAACCATCCACGAAACCGATGCCGCCTGGCCCTCCCGCACCGGCTTCGATCGCTGTGGGCAGGCAGCACAGTCCGTGCCGTCCGTTCGGGCATCAACTGTGGGGTCACCGGCCGATGACGGCTGCAAGAACACCGCCGAATTCCTGCGCCTCCGGCTGCGGATCGGGCGCAGCGAAGCCCACCGCCGCGCCCACACCATCCTGCCCGCCACCACGCTCACCGGAGACCCCGTTCCCCCACTCAGGGAACACCTCGCCGCAGCCCTCTCCCCCACACCGAGCACGGCAGACACCAGCGCCGACGCAGACGCCATAACCCCGGTTCAGGCCGTGGCAGGGTCCGGGCCCGTGGTCTCCTCCCGGGCCGGGACCATCATCAGCGCCACCCTGGACCGCCTCAGCCACCACACCACCCCGGAGAACCTGGACCGGATCGAACACGACCTCATCCACACCGCCGCCACCGCGGACCCCGACTTCCTCGCCCGCGTCGCCCGCCGCTGGGCCGACACCCTCGACACCGACGGCACCGAACCCACCGAAGAAGCACTCCGCCACACCCAAGGCGCCTTCATCCGCAAACCCCGCCACGGCCTCCACCACCTGGAAATCTTCGCCACCACCGACCAATTCGAACACCTCGCCACCGTCATGAACGCCGCCACCAACCCCCGCACCACCACGGGCACAGAAACCGGCACGGGGACCACGACGGGGACCACCGCCACGGGCGCGGAAGCCGGGTCCGGGACCGGAACTCCCGACACCGGGCAGGGCAACAACGTCTGGCAGGACAACGACCTCGACCTGGACCGGCGCACCCGCTCCCAGAAACAACTCGACGGCATCGTCGGCGCCCTCAAAGCCGCCCTGAGCACCAACCTGCTGCCCACTACCGGCGGGAACCGCCCCCAAATCCTCGCCACCATCAGCTACCACGACCTCCTCCCCCACCAGACCACAGCCAATGGCTTAGACACGGACGCCGGCATTGGCGCAAGCACAACCACGGGCACGGGCAGCTTCACGTTCACCGGGCCCGTCGCGGCAACCACCCTCCGCAAACTCGCCTGCGACGCCGACATCATCCCCGTCCTGCTCGGCACCAGCGGCGAAATCCTGGACCTCGGCCGCAAAACCCGGCTCTTCACCCCCGCCCAACGCCTCGCCCTGACCGCCCGCGACCAAGGCTGCACCTTCCCCAACTGCACCATCCCAGCGCCCTGGTGCGAAGCCCACCACATCACCTACTGGTCACACCACGGCCCCACCAACGTTGGCAACGGAGCCCTGCTCTGCTCCCATCACCACCACCTCATCCTCAAAGAACAATGGACCATCCACACCCGCAACGGCGTCCCCTGGTACACACCCCCACGCCACATCGACCCCACCCAAAAACCCCAACAAAACCACTACTTCAAACCACCACCACCACCACCGCCCTGCGCGAATAGGTGAGAGCAGCGCGAAATGGGCAGCTCTCCTAAAGTCGGGACCGTCCGACTACAACGGTGCCGTCCAGTCCTTCCGAGCGGACAGTCCTGACCACGAAGCCCGCCCTCGCCAGGATCCAGGCCGTCCCTGCGGCCTGCCGCTCGCTGGTTTCGATGATGAGATTCCCGCCGGGCCGCAGCCATTCCTTGGCCTCGGCGGCAATGCGGCGGTGGAATTCGAGTCCGTCAGGGCCGCCGTCGAGCGACCACAACGGTTCGTGCTCACGTGCCTCGTGCGGCATGGAAACAATAGCGCCGGTGGGTACATAGGGGGCGTTGACAGCCAGCACAAGGACCCGTCCCTTGATGGCCGCCGGCAGTGCCTCGAACAGGTCACCCTGGTGGACTTCACCACCCACACGGTCAATGTTCCGGCGGGCGCAAGCCACCGCGGCCGGGTCAATGTCCGCCGCATGGAGCTCCAGCCCCGCAATCCGGGAGGCGATGGCAGCACCCACAGCACCGGACCCGCAACAAAGGTCCACAACGACGGCGGGCTCCGAGCCATCCTGGCGCTCGCGCATCGGGTCCGCCAAGAGCAGTGCTACGGCCTCCTTCACCAAGAGCCCGGTGCGGCGGCGCGGGACAAAAACCCCGACATCGAGCTCGATCCGGAGTCCGCAGAACTCTGCCCAGCCGAGGATGTGCTCCAGCGGATACCCGGCAACGCGCTTCTCCACCGCCGAAGCGATCTGGGCCGGGCCGGACACTGCGGTCAGGAGAAGCCGGGCTTCCTCCTCCGCAAAGACGCACCCGGCCGAGCGAAGCCGCTCAGCGATCCCCAAAAGGGACTCAACATGAATTTCAGTGGCTGACATGGGTACACCTTCCCCGAACTGATGGGCTCCGAGCACCGTCGCCCGCCTCTGAATGTACGCGAAGGTAGCCTCCGGCGGCATGTCTAAAAAGACTGGATTTATTCAGTGCAAGCGCTTACAGTGTGCGGTGGTTCACATGGCGATCGTTCCGTGATTGCCGCGCGAACCGCACATCTGACCGCCAACTGACGCCCACACTCACATCTCCCCAGCACCCTGTACAGCATCGCCGCTACCAGGAAGGTCTCCTGACGTGAACACACGCACCCGCAGAGGCTCCATCCAACGCCTCAACTACCCGACGACATCATGGCTGGGACTGCTCAGCACAGCCATGCTCGTGTCGACTTCCGTCCTCCCTGCGCACGCGGCGCCGGGCCCGAAGGACCCGGGGTCATCGTCGGCCCTTCACTCACTCCGCGCCCCGGTGACGGACGAGAATTTCTACTTTGTGATGGCCGACCGCTTCAGCAACGGAAACGCAGCCAACGACGACGGCGGGCTAGGCGCCGACCCTATGGTGTCCGGCTACGACCCCACGAAAAAGGGCTTCTACAACGGCGGCGACCTGGTGGGGCTGCTGGACAAGATCGACTACATCCAGGGCCTGGGGACCACGTCCGTCTGGCTCACCCCCAGCTTCAAGAACAAGGCGGTGCAGCCCGAGGACAAGTCGGCCGGCTATCACGGCTACTGGATCACCGATTTCACCCAGATCGACCCCCATCTGGGCTCCAACGACGACTTGACGGCCCTCATCGATGAAGCCCACTCGCGCGGCATGAAGGTGTACTTCGACATCATCACCAACCACACCGCGGACGTGATCGGCTACGAAGAGGGCGCCCGCAAGACCTACGTTTCCAAGGACGCCGAGCCGTACAAGTCGGCTGCCGGCGACGAGTTCGACGACCGCGACTTCGCAGGGACGGAGGCTTTCCCGGAGCTTGATGTCAAGGCGTCCTTCCCCTACGTTCCCGTTCTGGACCCGTCAGAACAAAACCTGAAGGTTCCCGCCTGGCTGAACGATCCCACGCTGTACCACAACCGCGGCGACACCACCTTTACCGGCGAGGACTCGTACTACGGCGACTTCTTCGGCCTGGATGACCTCTTCACCGAGAACCCCAAAGTGGTGGACGGCATGGCGCAGATCTACAAGACCTGGATCGGCGATTTCGGGGTGGACGGCTTCCGGATAGACACCATGAAGCACGTCAACAACGAGTTCTGGCAGGACTTCGGCCCGGAGGTGCTCAGCTACGCCAAGGCACAGGGCAAGGACGAGTTCTTTATGTTCGGCGAAGTCTTCGACACGTCCAAGTCCTTCACCTCGCAGTTCACCACCCGCAACCAGATGCAGGCCGTGCTGGACTTCCCCTTCCAGGAGGCCGCCCGGAACTTCGCCTCCAAGAGCCAGGACACCCGCTCGCTGGAGACCTTCTTCGCTGGCGACGACTGGTACACCGACGCCGATTCCAACGTCTACCAACTGCCCACTTTCCTGGGCAACCACGACATGGGCCGCATCGGCAGCTTCATCGCGGCCGACAACCCGGGGTCGGCCGACACGGAGCAGGTGGCCCGGGACCAGCTGGCGCACGAGCTGATGTACTTCTCTCGCGGCAACCCGGTGGTCTATTACGGCGACGAGCAGGGCTTCACCGGGCCCGGCGGCGACCAGGACGCGCGGCAGACGCTCTTCGCCAGCCAGGTGCCGGAGTACCTCGACGACGACCTGCTGGGCACCGATGCCACGCACGCCACCGACAACTTCAACGCCGGCCACCCGCTGTACTCCAAGATCAGCCAGCTCGCCGCCCTGACCAAGGAACACCCGGCCCTGCGCGACGGCGCCCACCAGCACCGCTACGCCTCCGACGGGCCCGGGATCTACGCCTTCTCCCGCACTGACGCGGAGGACCAGCGTGAGTATGTCGTAGCCCTGAACAACAGCGAACAGCAGCAGACGGCTGACGTGCCCACCTATATCGGCAAGCGCGGCTACACACGGATTTACGGCGCGGGCGCGGATGAAGTGAAGACCGCAGCGGACGGAAAGCTGACGGTCACCGTCCCGCCGCTGTCGGCCGTGGTCTACCAGTCATCGGGCCGCATTCCGCACTCCAAGGCGGCTCCCGCCGTCGCGCTTCAGGAACCTGCCGCGGCACCGGCGGATAACGGCCGGATCAACGTGACGGCCGACGTCGGCGGTGCTTCGTTCTACGAGGTCACCTTTGAGGCCAGGACGGCAGGCGGTGGCTGGGCGCCGATCGGCACCGACGACACTGCGCCGTACCAGGTGTTCCACGATGTCGCTGCCTTGGATGCAGGCACCGTTCTCGAATACCGCGCCACAGCGCTGGACAACGGGGGCCACAGAGCCACCAGCCAGTCCCGGGCAACCGCAGTTCCGGCGCCGGCCCTGACTATGCAGAAGCCGCTCGAAGGAAGCAGCGTGAAGGGGGCCGTTGAACTCAGCGCAACAGCCGATCCGGAAAAGTCCAGCCACGTTGTGTCCTTCGAGCGCAGCGTGGCCGGCGGCGAATGGACGGCCGCAGGATCCGATGACTCCTCACCGGTGTACTCGGTCACCGATGACCTGGCATCCGTGGGTCTCGCGGACGGCACGAAGGTGCAGTACCGCGCCACGATGACCGGACCAGGCTTCAGCGTGGTCAGCGAGCCGCGGACTGTAACCGTTGGCGACGCACCGCAGCCGGATTCGGTGACCGTTGCCGGGTCGTTCAACGCGGAGATGGGCTGTCCGAAAGATTGGGACGAAGCCTGCCCAGCGGCGTTCATGACCCTGGACCCGGCGGACAACATCTGGCGGCTCACGGTAGACCTGCCCGCCGGGCGGTACACGCACAAGGCAGCGCTCAACGGCAACTGGGATGTGAACTATGGTGCCGGCGGAGTCCTTGACGGCAGCGACATCGTGTTGGACCACCCCGGCGGGGCCGTCACGTTCCGCTACGACAACGGCACGCACGTCCTCAGCGCCGGGTACGCCTCACAACAGCCGGGTGCTGTTGCCATCGCGGGAAGCCTGGACAACGAACTCGGGTGCGCCGCCGACTGGGAGCCCACCTGCCACCAGGCCCAGTTGACGCTGGACCCGGCAACGCTGGTGTGGAAGCTGTCCGTGCCGGACCTGCGGGCCGGCACGTACGAGTTCAAGGCGGCGCTGAACCGCAGCTGGGACGTGAACTATGGGGCTGACGGCGTGGCCAACGGGGCCAACATCTCCCACACGCACGACGGCGGGGCGGTCACCTTCCGGTACGACCACGCCACCCACCTGCTCACGACGGGCTAGGGCTCGCCGGGCTACCAATGTCACGGGCTAGGGCTTGTCGCGGGCCTGGGTGCGTACCGTTTGCCCCAGGCCCGTGACGAACCGACGGATGGCCAGCTCGGCAGTGGGCGGCTCGCCAAAGAACTGCCGCTGAAGAGTGGTGTCCGCGACGTACCGGCCTGTCTGGAACCACGCGATCATGGCAGCCAGATCCTTGGCCATGGGGTTGACGGGCGCCAGCAGTGTCCCCGCGGCCCGCACAATACCGGTGGGGACGGACCGGACGCGAAGGGGCCGGCCGGTGAGCCGCCCCGCGGTGTCCGCGACGTCCTGCATGCCCACTGGCCGGTCCCAGCCGATGTCGATGCGCCGGCCTTCCAGGCCCGGAAGGTCAACCGCCTCCGCAAGATAGCCGGCAAGGTCGGAGGTGAGCACAAAGGTCAACGGGATCCGCGGTGATCCGATCCAGCTGAGCCGCCCTTTTCTGAACGGGTCGCCACCGAACCGGGTGACCTGGTCCAGGAACGCGCCCGGCCGAAGCGCCACGAACGGGACACCGAGTTCCTCCAGTCGGTCTTCGGTCAGCTTCTTATGCCAGAAGTGCGGAACCTGCGGGGTCTGGTCGCAGGTGAGGATGCTGGTGAGGACAAACCGCCGGACGCCCGAGCGGCTGGCCGCCTCCACGAGGTTGATGTTGCCCACCGTGTCAGTCTTGGGGGTGTCACCCTTGCGGTGCCTGGTATAGCCCGCCGCCGAGGTGATCACGGCGTCGACGCCCTCCATCGCGCGCAGCAACGACCAGGGATCCATCATGTCGCCGCGCGCGATCTCCACCCCGGCAGCTTCGAGCACGGAGGCAGCCGAGCCTGGCCGCACCAGAGCGCGCACTTGCTTACCGCGTTTGAGGAGCTCCGTGGCAACCTGGCTGCCCAGCATGCCGGTGCCTCCCACTACGAGAACGGGCCCGTCGGTCATTTGGGATCCTCCTTGAAGGCACGCACACCACGTCCGGCTGCCTGTTCACATTGTCACCCCGACGCGCTGCGGCCCACCAGCATTATTCCCCCAGCGCCTCCGACAATGCACCCAGCAAAGCGTTGAACCGCGGGTTGGCAGGAAGGTCATCGATGAACACCGGCTTTCCGTCCGGACCGCCGAGAGGGACCTGCCAGTTCGGGTACAGCGCCTCGGTGGTGCCGGGCTGGTTCTGCACCCGCCGCTCCCCCACCGCATCCACCAGTGCCACCCCGAGAAGGACCGACGGCGTCTGGGCCAGCAGGCGGTGCAGCGCCTCTATGGTGCGCTCCTCGCTGCCGGGGCCGCCGTCGCCGTCGGGACCAGGGCCGCCAACGCCGGCGCCGTCCTCAGGCAGCAACCCGCGTTCCCGCAGCAGCCCCATCATCTTTTCCAGCGTGGCCGTGTGCTCCGCCCGCTCTTCGGCCTCGGAGCGTTCCAGCAGGCCCAGCCTGCTGCGGAGGGCCACATGGTCGCCCGCCAGGTAGCCGGCGGTGGGCGGCAGGTCGTGGGTGTTGACGCTGGCGAGGGCCTGCGTCCGGTACCGCTCCGGCGGCAGCGGGGAATCGCCGTCGTTCTCGAACCAAAGGATGGACGTGCCCAGGATGCCGCGGGCAGCGAGGTAGTCACGCACCCACGGCTCGAAGGTTCCCAGGTCCTCGCCGATCACCACGGCGCCGGCGCGCTGTGCCTCCAGCGCCAGGATGCCGATCAGTGCTTCGTGATCGTACGTGACGTAGGCGCCGTCGCGCGGGGAGTTGCCGGCCGGCACCCACCAGAGGCGGAACAGGCCCAGTACGTGGTCCACCCGGATGCCACCGGCGTGCCGGAGCACCGTGGAGAGCATGTTGCGGAACGGCGCGTAGCCGACCTCCGCCAGGCGGGCCGGATGCCACGGCGGCTGGTTCCAGTCCTGGCCCAGCTGGTTATACATGTCCGGCGGCGCCCCCACGCTGATCCCGGGCGCCAGGACATCGTGGAGGGTCCAGGCATCGGCGCTGCTCAGGTCAACGCCCACGGCAAGATCGTGCACCACACCCAGCCGCATCCCTGCCCGGCGCGCCGCCTGCTGCGCATTCTCAAGCTGTTCGTCACAGATCCACTGCAGCCAGCGGTGGAACCCAATCCTGTCCGCAAGCTTCCGGCGCAGCGACTCCGCTTCAGCGGATCCCAACGCGCAGTCCGGATCGGTCCACAGCGGATGGTCCGGTGCCAGGTCTTCCCGGATGGCAGACCACAGGGCGAAGTCATCCAACCCGGCACCGGAGATCCGGCAGAATTCGTCGAACGCTGCCTGCCGTGCCGGCGAGCGCCGGGCGTGATACAGCAGTTCCAGGGCCTGGAGCTTGGCGGCGTACACGGCGTTGCGGTCCAGCCGTTCGCCGTCCTTGTTCAGGACCTGGACCTGCTCCTGCAGCCTGTCCACAGTTGCGCGCTTACGCGGCTTCAGGTAGGCGATTTCCGGGATGGCCTCCACCCGGATGTACAGCGGGTTGAAGAAGCGCCGTGTGGACGGCGAGTACGGCGAGGGCTGGACCGGCGGGACAGGTTCCGCGGCGTGCAGCGGATTGACCAGGACATAGTCTGCGCCACGGGCGCCGCTTATCGTGGCGAGGTCCGCGAGGTCGGCGAAGTCGCCGATCCCCCAGGACCGTTTGGACCGCACGGAATAGAGCTGCGTGGCCAGGCCCCACCCCCGACGCTCCACCAAGGAATCGGCGGTGGTGAGCCGCGCCGGAACCACCACCAGCGCGCCCTCGGCTGTGACGCCGTCGGACTCTGCCCGCAGTGTGTGCCAGCCCAGCGGTAACCCCTCCGGCACGGCGAAGGTGGCCCGGCCGGTGGGCACGCCATCCACATCCTGGGGCGGCACCCAGACGTCCTGCTGGACGGCGTCCACAGGCATACCTGCGCCGGCCTCGAGCACAACTGTCAGGCGGGCTGTGGAACCGTCCCGGACGTGGACGGGAACCAGCGCGGGTTCGCCCTGTTGAATCACGACGGCGGGCGGCAGCATCCGCCGCCACGGCGCCAGTTCCGCCTCGGCCAGGGCACTTTCGATCACCTGATTCGTGTGTGCCGGGACGCCCAGCGCCGCCAGGACCTTGATCAGAGTCTCCGCCGCGACGCTGTGCGGAAGCCCATCCCAGCCGTGGAACGACGTGCCAACGCCGTGGGCGTCCGCCAACCGCTGGAGAAGATGGCGGTCCACGGGCTCATGACCGGCCGCATCACCGTCGCCAGGAGGAACCGGCGCTCCGGAGAACTGAGCGTACTGCTGGTCTGGAGCCTTCATGAATGTCCGCCTCGTCTGTGTGACCCGAACTTACCTGCCACACGGGAGCACACTGCCCCCGCGCAATCTGTTGGTTCCGATTATTGCAGGACGAACGGCGAGGCGTGGGCGGCCGCTGTAGTCACCGCGGCCGCCCTTGGCCGATACTGCGTCAGTCGTCCTCTGCGGCGCCTTCCATGACGGCTGTGGGTGCGAGGTAGCCGTTGGGGTCGATGACCCAGCCGGCGTCGTGGGCTGCGGCTGCCACGTCGGGTGCCCAGTCAAGGCGTACGCGGTCATCGCCCGGGTTGATCACCAGGAGCTCACCGGTGCGGGGGGCCGGGGCGGTGTCGCTTCCTTCAAGGCATCGGAATTCCCGCCAGCTGTTGGCCGGAACGGAGAATGAATCGGAGGGGCCGAGTTCCAGTGTGGTGCCTGCGTCCGCGTTGAGGGTGATGGCCCAGCGTCCGGATTTGACGAGTACCACCTGCGGCCGGTCGTGGCGGTGCTGAAGCACGCCTTCGCCCTGTTGTGCCCGCAACCAGGCAAGGTTGAAGCTGTGCGGCTCGTGGATCGGCGGGACCTGACGGCGGTCCTCGGACATGCCGTAGCCGATCACGGTGCTCAGTTCCGCGCCGCCGCCCGGCAGCGCGTTGCATAGGAGTGCGTGCCGGCTATAGGTGCGGTCACCGGGCTGGATGACGCGGGAACGCATCTGCTCGGGTGTGTAGCTGGTGAGCTCATCGATGAAGTGCTGTTGCATTGGTTTGATGAGCGCGACGTCCTCGGGGAGTTCGTCGCCGGCAACCGTGTCGATGAGGCGGTTGTCTGCGGTGAGGTGCAGCCCGTAGGACTCGGCCTCCCGGAGGACGGACGGCCCCCAGATGATGCCACCGGTATCGTCCCTGCCGAGGACTGTGTAAAGAAGCCCCTCGTCGGGCCCCTCGTTAGTGAAGCCACGGAAGATCCACGTTGGGACGGAGATGATGTCGCCGTCCTTGGCGACGTACTCTCCTTGCTTGCCATCTGCACCCCAGCGGAGACGGAACTCCCCGCCGAGGTTGATGAACACTTCGGCGGTGAAGTGCAGGTGCAGGTTGTTGCTGATGCCATTGGGCATCCCGGCCGCGCCTGTGTTGAAGCCGTGCGGCTCGGTCAGGTTGACGTACTGGTTGGGGTTCTGGGACACGCCGGGGCCGACGAAGGCGTAGTTCTCCTTCTTGTCCGATCCCGGGGTCCGGCAGTCGATGAACGCCGCGTTGCATGCGACCCAATCTGTGCGACGGATAGTCCTTCGCTGGATCTCACCGCTGTCGATGTTCTGCTCTGAATCAATGGTGCTGGTCATGATGATCCCTCCTTCGGGGATGTCGATCGGTAGATCGGGGGTCAGTAGATGTTGGCGCCCGGCTCTGGGCCGTCGCCGCGGGTGGCGTTGATCTGCGCCCGGATGGCGATGTCGTCCCACAGTTTGACTTCGTTGACGATCCGGCCGTCCTGGACGAGGAATTGCGAGATGCCCAGGACGTCCACCGGTTTGCCGGTGACGGCGCCGTAGCGGGCCTGGCCGATGTAGTCGCCCGTGAACTTCCATGTCACGGCGATCCGAAGGCCGCCATAACGCGGGTGGTTGTGGGTCTGGATGTCGCGGACCTCGAACTGGCCGCCGGGGAAGGCGTCCAGGAACCGCAGCAGCTGCCGGCGGTAGCCTTCGGGGCGGATGATGAGGTCGTTGCCGACCGTGTGGAGTGTCAGGTCCCGGACGAAGAATTCATCGACCTTCTTGAGGTCACGGTCGTTCCACACCTGCTGGATCATGGCCAGGACATTCTCGACGTCGCTGCGGTAGTCGTCCGGCCGGGGACCGGAATCGCCTACGGCGATGACGTCTGCCGGTGCGGATTCGGTGAACGATCCGGTGTAGCCCCGGAACGCCTTTGTCCGCGCAAGCTCATCGGGATCGAGGCCCTGGGCCAGTGCATGGGCGAGTTCATCGCGGACCACCCATTCCTCGACCATCCGGCCCCGGCGGTACAGGCAGTTCGCGATGGTGCGGCCAACCACCTTGAAACCGGCCTCGCCGGAGAGAACGAGGTGGGAGCTGAGGAAGGCGTCGTCGCCGCGGGCCTCCCAGATCACGTCGCCGGCCTGGCCGATGTGGTCCGGTGCCTTCGAGATGCGCATTAGGCATCCTTCGATGACTTCCTGGCGCGTGAGGGACGTGCCGTAGGAGCCATGAACGATGGAGTCGGGCTCGTAGTTGTCGCGGATGAAGCCGATCTGGCGCTCAACCCAGATGTAGTCGGTGACCTCCCGGATGAAGTCGTCAGGATCGTTGTAGGGCTTGTAGGCAGCGGGGTCGAGAGACACGCTTTCACTCGCTTTCAGGAACTCAGTTAGGTGGGTACAACAGCGAGTGTATGCGTATGCACAACGTGCTGGCAACCCCTTTTCGCTGAACTTCTCCGTCAGCGACGGGTCAGCGAATACGCCCCAACGTGTCACGCATGACCAACCGGGACTGGAAGGCGGACTCCTCGACAGGCCGGCCAGGGCTCTCGATCCGCTCGACGAGCAGGTCGACGGCCCGCCGCACCATGGCGTCCAAATCGTAGGCGATGGAGGTCAGCCGGATGATGGGCCAGGAGGCGGAGGGAAGGTCGTCGAACCCGACGATCGATACATCGCCGGGAACGTCTGCGCCCGCGCTGCGTGCGGCATTGAGCGCACCGAACGCCACCACGTCGTTGCCGCAGACGATGGCCGTGGGCGGCTCGGGCATGTTCAGGAATCGCTCCGTGCCGGCCTGGCCGGTGGCCGTGTCGAACGGACCTCGATGGACATAATGCGCGGGGATCGAGATGCCAAGCTGGGCCAGTGCCTCGCGCAGTGCAATTTCGCGGTTGACGGCGGTACTCGTGTTGGCCGGACCGAGGATTGCAGCTATCCGGCGGTGGCCCCGCTCGAAGAGGACTTGGGCGGCCTCGCCCATGCCCTGAGCGGGATCCACCACGGCCGAATCGGCCCGGACGGCGGCGGATGTCCGGTTGAAATACACGAAGGGAAGTCCGCGGTCGCGCAGCCTGAGCGGCACCACGGAGTCGATCGTGGAGGTCGCCAGGAGCACGCCGTCGAGCCCGTTGGAAATGAGCCGCTCCGCGACAACGTCGTTATCCGCCGCCTCCGTGTGCAGCATGAGCTGATAGCCCCGCGACTCCAGCTGGTGGAACGCGGGCGCAATGATATGCGGATAGAACTGGTTCTCAAGGTCCGTAAGCAGGAGGCCGATGCGCCGGGTCCGCCCGCTGGACAGGGCCCGCCCGGCGTCGCTGGGGACGTAGCCCAGCCGCTCGGCAGCCTTGCGGACACGCACTTTCGTTGCTTCGGAGACACGTGGATCGTCCCGCAGTGCGCGGGACACGGTCGGCTGTGAAACGCCTGCGAGCTGCGCGACATCACGGCTGGTGACAGTCATCTAGTTCTCCCTACGGTCTTCGGCGTCACGGACGCCGCAAGGTTCTATCGAATCAGACTATTGACCTCAGTGTTGGCCCGTTCCTATTATAGACATACGTATGCAACAACGAGGAGTAATTGTGGTTAAGTACCTGAAGCAAGCACCGTCCAAGTCCTTCGCAGACACGAGCCACGCGGACGTGGCCGAGCGCGTCGGCCAGATCATCGCGGAAATCCGATCCGACGGCGACGCGGCCGTCCGCAAGTACGCCGAACTCTTCGACAAGCAGACCGCTGATTCGTTCCGGCTCTCGGACGCCCAGATCGAAGAGATCATGGGAACCCTCGACCAGCAGGTCATCGATGACATCGTCTTCGTCCAGAACCAGGTCCGCACCTTTGCCCAGGCGCAGCGGGACTCGATGCAGGACGTCGAGATCGAGACCCTTCCGGGGGTCTTCCTCGGCCACCGGCACATTCCGGTGCAGGCCGCCGGCGCGTACATTCCCGGCGGCAAGTACCCCCTGACCGCCTCGGCACACATGACGATCATCACCGCCAAGGTCGCAGGAGTCCCCCGGGTCGTGGCCTGCACGCCGCCGATCCGCGGTGAGATACCGGCCGCGACGATCGCCGCGATGAAGCTGGCGGGTGCCGATGAGATCTACCTGCTGGGCGGTGTCCAGGCTGTCGCCTCGATGGCGCTCGGCACTGAATCGATCAACCGCGTGGACATGATCGCCGGTCCCGGCAACGCCTACGTCGCAGAGGCCAAGCGGCAGCTTTTCGGCGAGATCGGCATCGACCTCTTTGCCGGGCCAACCGAGATCCTCATCATCGCGGACGCAGCCGCCGACCCGTTCGTTGTCGCCGTCGACCTCCTCTCCCAGGCCGAACACGGACCGGACTCACCCGCGATCCTCGTGACAACCTCCGACAAGGTGGCCCGTGAGGCGCTCGAGCATATCGAACGCATCCTGCCGGACATGCCGACGAAGGACTTCGCCGAGCCTGCATGGCGGAACTGGGGCCAGGTCATCGTCGTCGACGACCTCGATGAGGCGTACAGTGTCGCGGACCAGTTCGCGGCAGAGCACGTGCAGGTCTTCACTGCGGACCCCGCAGCGGCGCTGACCAAGATGCACAATTATGGTGCCCTTTTCCTCGGCGAGAACACGTGCGTTTCCTACGGCGACAAGGTCATCGGGACCAACCATGTCCTCCCCACCCTCGGAGCTGCGAGGTACACGGGCGGCCTGTGGGTCGGAAAGTACCTCAAGACCGTGACATACCAAACCATCGAGAATGCCGAGTCTTCCGCCGAGTTGGGCAGGATCCTGGGCCGGGCCGCACGCGTTGAACTTTTCGAGGGACATGCCCGCTCGGGCGATGTGCGCGCCTGGCGTCATGCCGGTGAGAGGTTCGAATGGATCGACCGCGCCCTCTCGGGCACCACCCCCGCGGGAGCGACTCGATGACATCGCTCTCCGGCCGCACGGCGCTCGTCACGGGCGGCGGCACCGGCCTCGGCGCGGCCATTGCCCGGGCCCTTCACGACGCCGGTGCCGACGTGGTGGTCGCAGGTCGGCGACAGACGCCCCTCCAGGAAGTCGCATCAGGGCTGGGAGACGGCGCAAGCTGGCGCATCGTCGATGTGGCCGATCCCGCCTCGGTCGACCAGCTCGAAAAAAGCCTCCGTGGGACCGAGGTGTCCATCCTCGTCAACAACGCCGGGATCGCCGGACCTGTCGCGCCGCTGACCGATATCACTCCGGACGAGTGGGACGAGGTGTTCGACGTCAATGTGCGCGGCACGTTCCTCATGTGCCGGGCTTTCCTGCCTTCCATGATCAGCCGCGGTAACGGGGACGTCATCAACCTCGCCTCAGTGTCCGGCAAAAGACCCCTCATCCGCCGGACACCGTACTGCGCCTCCAAGATGGCCGTGATCGGGCTCAGCTCAACCCTGGCCTTCGAAGTCGGACCCGCAGGCGTGAACGTCAATACCCTCTCCCCGGGGCCAGTGGACGGGCCCCGGATGGACCGTAACTTCCGCCTCGAAGCTGAACGGACCGGGGCCAGCTACGAGCAGGCACAGGACATCTTTGTCTCACGCGCAGCCCTCGGCCGGATGGTGACCGAGGGAGAGGTCGGCGCCGCGGTGGTCGCGATGCTCGGCATGCCCGGCCTCTGCGGTGCCGACGTAGACCTCTCTGCGGGGATGGTCGCATGAGGACCCAACGGCGTGCCCTGCGCAAGCGCATCCTCGCTGGCGAGCGCGTCTGCGGCGTGCTCCTCCGTATGCCCTCGGAGGAGCTGGTGGAGATGCTTGCCGTGGCGGGGTTCGACTTCATCCTGATCGACTGTGAGCACGGGCCGGCCGATGCCGTGCCGCTGCGCCAGCACATCGCTGCGGCGGCCATGCACGGCGCGGACGTCCTGGTGCGCGTCGGGGAGGGCGAGGACGCGCTGATCCTGCGGGCGCTGGACAGCGGTGCGGCAGGGGTGGTTGTACCGCACCTGGACAGCGCGGAGCAGGCGCGGGACGTCCTCGCCGCTGCGCACTATCCCCCACGCGGACGCCGGGGCTTCGCGACCTATGGGCGTGCCGGGTCTTACGGAGCCGTGAGCGGCCCGGACCACAAGGCGCGGCTGGCTGAGGAGACCCTGGTGATCGGCATGATTGAGTCGCCGCTCGCGGTATCCGCGGTGGACAAGATCGTGGCCGTCGATGGACTCGACGGCCTGATGCTCGGAGCCGCTGACCTGGCCGCGTCCAGCGGCCCCGGGGACCTGTCGGTGCCGGAATCGCGGGTGCGCGTCAACGCTGCGCTGGCCTCGGCCGGATCGCTGAGGCTGGACCTCGTGGGCGATGCGGAGGCTGCTGCCGCTGCCTACGCCGATGGCGCACAGATGGTGGCGTACAACCTCACACAGGCGCTGATGACTCAGTTTGCCGCGCTCCTGGAACCCCGCCCACTCCCCTCGCCCTGACCAGCCACGAAAGAACCGGCCACCCCGTCCCGCTTCAGGCGGAGGCGCGGTGGCCGGTTCTTTTGGTTCCCTGCTGCAACGATCTGTGGATGTCGCTAGGCGTTCAGCCAGGACTTGAGGAGCCGGCCCACCCCCTCAGGGCGTTCCATGGGTGAAAGATGGCCTGCCCCGACGGAGGCCAGCCGCGCCCCCGGAACAGCCGCTGCGATGTCCTGATGGAACGTTGGCGTGCAGATCGCGTCGGCCGTGCCCGAGACGACGAGTACGGGCATCCGCAGGTCCGGGAGCGCAGCGGATTCATCGACCCTGGTGGCCTGCATGCGCAGTTGGGCATCGAGCCGTGCCGTGCCGGTGTCATCGCCCATCCGCAGGACCCGTTCCGCCAGGCCAGGATCCCGTTCCAGCGCCGGGCCGCTCAGGAGCGCGTCAAGGATGCCGCGCTGGAGGTCCCTCGCGGTGTCCCCGTCGTCCAGGCGGTCCCGCCACGCGCGCCAACTTTGGCGCTGCACCGCCGTGGGGGCCTTTGCGTTGGTCGAGATCAGGCAGAGGCGCGTCACCCGTTCCGGGGCCTGCCTGCACAGCGCCATGCCAACGATCGCGCCGAGGGAGAGCCCTGCCAGTGCGAATCGCTCCGGCAGGGTGTCGAGCAGGGCCTGGACCTGCTCATCCACGCTCGGTTCATCAAGGGTGGGCATGATGGACCCCTCGAGCCCGCATCCGGACCACAGGTCGGCCGTGCAGTTCATGCCGGGGAGCAGGACAAGGGGAACGCGGAAGTCCGCCGTCGGTGACGGCGGACGCGCGGTTAATGACTGCATCGCTTCCTTAAGCCCTCGCTTAGCCCTTGACGGAGCCGTCGCTCAGGCCGGCCACCAGGTACTTCTGGGCGACGAAGGAGATGGCGATGACCGGCAGGGTCAGCAGCATCGCCGCCGCCCCGGCCTGTTGGAGCATGGGCAGGGTTTGCCCGAGCTGTGTCGTGATGAAGACGGGCACGGTCTTCGACGACGTGTCAGTCAGTACGAGCGCGGTGAGGTACTCCTGGAACGCGAAGAGGAAGACAAAGATACCGGCCGTGAGAATCCCCGGCTTCATCAGCGGGATCATGACCCTGCGCAGCGTGCCCAGGCGGGTGCAGCCATCAATCATTGCCGCCTCGTCCAGCTCCTTCGGAATCTCCGCGAAGAAGTTTCGGAGGAGCCAGATACTGAAGGGCTGGTTGATGGCGACAAGGGCAGCCGCCAGCGCGAATGTCGTGTCGTAGATCCCAAGCGATCTGCTGATCTCGTACATGGGGAGTACGACGGAGAAGCGCGGGAGGGACCGGAAGATCAGTGCCAGCAGCAGCAGGATCGCCGAAACGTACCCCGGGAAACGCGACAGCGCATATGCCGCCGGGATGCCCAGGACCAGCGCCACGATGGTCGAAATGACGGCCACCACGACCGTGTTGATGAGGTACTGGGCGAAATAGGTTGTTTCCCACAGATCCTGGAAGGCCTTGAGCGTTGGCGTGTAGCCGGTGAGGACGGGTGGGTTGGCGAATGCGACGTCGGTCGGCTTGGTGACGGACAGCGCGGTCCAGATGAACGGAGCCAGCATGATGACGGCTGTCAGGATGAGCAGGACCGCAGAGATGCGGCTGGCGGCCGGCCGTCGTCGTGCCGTAGGTGCCGATTTGATGACGCTTCCGACTGGGGTCTTGATGGTGTCGGCGATCATGATTTGGCCTTCGCTTCCTTGAGGAGTCCCCGGATGAACGGGAACAGGCAAACCAGGATGAGGAGGGTGGAGAGCACGTTGATCGCGCTGCCGAGGCCGAGTTGCGCGGACCCGTCGCGGAACGCCGTGTCAAAGACGTAGAGCATGATCGACTCGTTGCCGATGGTGTCCGCCTGCGGGGAGAGTGGAATGAGGTTGTCAAAGGTGCGCAGCACATCCATGATCGTGATCAGGCATACGAAGCCCAGGATGCCCCGGATGGTGGGGATGATGACGTAAAGGTGCGTCTTTCTTGGCGATGCGCCGTCGATGGTGGCCGCCTCGCGCAACTCTTTGGGCACGCCCTGCAGGCCAGCAAGAATCATGAGCATGGAGAACGGCAGCAGGTGCCACACCGTGTGTGCCATCACCATGATCCGGTTGGGCCACGTTTCCGTGAACCACAGGATGTTCTGGCCCGTCAGCGCCTGGATGACGTAATTCACCGCGCCACCGAAGTTCTGGTCAAAAAGCCACGAGAACGAAACCGCGCCGACAACGTTCGGCAGAACGTAGGCAACGAGCATGGCACCCAGAATGTACGGGCGGAGCTTGCCCAGGCCGTTCATTCCCGTCGCGATCAGGTATCCCAGCACCAGGATGGTTGCGGTCACGATGACCGTCAGCAGCAGGGTGAACAGCACCGCGCGGCCGAAGCGCGCGTCGGTCAGTGCCTGGGTGTAGTTGGACAGCCCGATGAAGTCCCCCGGGGAGCCGTATTCCACTTTTTGGAAGCTCCATTGAATGGTACGGATTAACGGGAGCACCAGCAGGCCCAGCATCACGAGCAGGCTGGGGCCCATCAGTAGCGAGAACTCGCGTCTTCGCATCGCTCATTTCCTCTCGATTGTGTCGAGTATGTCGCGGTGTGCGGCCGTGGCCGGCGGACTGCCTCAGCACTCCGCCGGCCACAGCCCGCCGTCAACTGCCCGCTATTGCTTTTTCCGCAAGGCTCTGCATTTGCTGCATGCCCGCTTCGATGTCCACCTGGCCGGTGATGACCTGCACCAGGACGGGCCGGATGGCGTTGGTGACCGGAGCCCCCAACGGGTGGCCCGGCGTCGGCATGGTCTTGACGATTGTTGCGTTCGCCGCCGCCGCGTACTTGGAGCTATCGTCGCTGACCATGCCTTCCCGCGCGGGGTAGGCGGCCGGCACGGATGCCTTCGATGCGTCCTCGCTGACCGAGGCCGCCATCATCTGGAAGAGCAGGTCCTTGTCCAGCTTGGTGTTCTTCGGGATGGACCAGCCATCTACCGAGAGGCGGCTGTAAAGGTGTGGAGAACTTCCTTCGACGGCAGGCGGGGCAGCAAACGCGAACTTGTCTGCGAGCTTCGTGTTGGCCGGGAGGGTGAGGTCGTTCATACGGCCTGAGAACATGATGGCCATCGCGGCCGTGCCGTTGAACATCTGCTGCTGGACCTTCGGCTGGTCAAACGTCGTCACCTGGGGATCCATGTACGGCAGCAGGGACTTCATCCCCTCAAGCGCCTTCCGCGACTCCTCGGAGGTGAACTGCGGCTTGCCGGATGAATCCAGGAAGTCCTTTCCGTTGGAGTTCATCGCGGCCTGGTAGTTCGTAGAGATGTCGGCCGTCGCATTCCACGGCAGGGCGATCGGGAACTTGATTTCGCCCTTGGCCTGGATCGCCTTCGCAGCGTCAATCATCTCCGCGAAAGTAGTAGGCGGCTTGAGTCCCAGCGAGTCGAAGACATCCTTCCGGTAGGCGAGTACGTACATCTGTGCCTGCATGGGGAGCCCATAGAGCTTGCCGTTGTATGACATCGCCGAGCGCATCTCCTTGCTGAGGGCGTTGAGCTTGTACTTGTCGGCGTACTTGGCGACGTAGTCATCGAGCGGTTCAATGTCATCCTTGGCAGCGAAGCCGGGAACGACGAAGCCGTAGGTCTCGAGGATGTCGTAGCTGCCCGTATCGCCGGCGAGGGTCGCCGTCGTCTTGGTGACCTGGCCGCCGAAGTCGATGGGGTCGTGCTTGAGCGTGACCTTGTCGCGCGTGCAACTCTTGACCATCGTGTTGGTGAACGGATCGATCGCCGACGAATTGTAGGCGAGGACGTTCACGGTCGTGTCGGCGGCGGGCATCGTGTAGTCGCACTCTACGGCTGTGGCGGCCTGGTCCCCCGTGCGTGAACCTGCGCCGCAGGCCGTGACTCCGGCGAGGCTGGCCACAACGGCAAGCGCCGCGGCGCCTGTCCGGAGGTGTTTGTGGAATCGCATGATATTTCCTCTTCTGGTGGGGTGCTGGCGGGAGTGGGGCAAGTTTGACCCACCCGGTTGTTTATACGTATGTATCCCTAGGTCCTGCCACAACGCCACTAGCGTCCTGTGCGCGGAGGAGGTCGAGGCGAAGCTGGGCGCTGTCGCGGTGGGCCGGCATCTGCTCGAAGTCGGCAATGGTGACCACAGGCCCTGCCTGCGCCATGGTGGCCTCCCGCGTTGCCCGCTGGTAGGTGAGCTGCTTGAGGAACCGGGCCACCGACAGGCCCTCGGTGTAGCGGGCACCGCGGCCTGTGGGCAGGACGTGGTTGGTGCCCGACATGCCCTTGTCGGCGTAGGCAACGGTGGACCACTCGCCAAGGAACAGCGATCCATAGTTTCTGAGGTTGTCGAGGTAGTAGTCGGGGTCCGCCGTCAGGATCTCGAGGTGCTCGGGAGCCAGGGTATCCATGACTTCGATGGCGGTCCGCGGGGAGTCTGCAACATAGATCGAGCCCCAGTCGCGCCAGGCGGCACCGGCGATTTCGCCGGTAGCAAGTCCCCGGAGCTGCCTTTCAATCTCGATCTCAACCTCGGCCGCGAGGCGGTGCGACGTCGTTACCAGACACGCGGGAGACGTCGGCCCGTGCTCGGCCTGCGCGAGCAGGTCCGCGGCAACCATGGCTGCGCTGGCGGTGTCGTCGGCAATGACGGCCACTTCGGAGGGGCCGGCAAGGACGTCAATCCCTACCGTTCCGTACAGCTGGCGCTTGGCCTCGGCCACGTACGCGTTGCCGGCGCCGACGATCATGTCCGCCGGGCTGGCGTCGAGGAGCCCGAAGGCCATCGCGGCCAGGGCCTGCACGCCGCCCAAGGCGAAGATGCGCTCAGCCCCGGAGATCCGCGCCGAGTAGAGGACGGCCGGGTGGACCTGGCCGTTGTTGGAGGGAGGTGTGCATGAGACGATGTTTGGCACGCCGGCCGCCCGCGCAACGCCAACGGTCATGAAGGCACTTGCGAGCAGGGGGAACCTTCCGGCCGGCAGGTAGGCGCCCACGGTGCCGACCGGGACGTATTTCTGGCCGCAAACGACGCCCGGGATGACTTCGTCCTCGAAGTCTGTCAGGCGCGCCCGCTGCATGTGGGCAAAGCGCTGCGTGCGCTCGGCGCCGGCGTTGAGCGCTTCCCGCAGGTCGGCGGGAAGATCCGCGGTGAGCTTATCGGCGTCGGCCGGCGTAATCTCAAACGCCGTTCCGCCCTTCCAGCCATCGAGCCGTTCGGCATAGTCGCGCACGGCTTCGATGCCCTTCGCCTCGATCGTGGAGAGCATCGCGGAGACGGTGGAGATCACCTTGGGATCGGACTGCGCAGCCACATCGGGACGGTTCGGTTCGCGGACGACGGTCACGGCGCCGGAGAGGCGCGATTTATCTGCATAAGTGAGGTGCATACGTATACAGTAATGACTTAGGACACCTGTGACAAGAGGCACATCAATGCGATTTCAGCCCGCTCATCCGGCGGCTTGCCTTTCCCGCTGTTTGTCCATCGATTGTCCTACCGCTTGCCCGAACGCACCCCGCCCGGCCCCCGGGCTCAGGAACGCGGGGCCGGCAGCCAGGTTGCCGGGTCGATGCGGCCACCGTAGACGGGCAGCTCGATGGCAGGCTCTCCGGGCTGGAACTGGGACCACATGCGGGTCACTCCAGCAGTGCCCTCCGCCCGCACCCGGTCGACCGCGCCCAGGTCCAGCTCGGCCGCCAGCAGTGCCGGAGCCGCGTCGGGCGCCTCCGCGATGACGGCGCCCTCGGGATCAACGATGATGCTGCGGCCTTCCCCGGTCGGCCCGCCGCAGTTGACGCTCACGACGAAAACCTGGTTCACGATGGCGTTCGCCCGTGCAAGCACCAGCTCGAGGGCACGGTCCGGCGTCGTCGTCTTGACAACGTTGAGGATGACGTCGGCACCCATCCAGGCGAGCTGGCGGGTAGCCTCCGGGAACCAGGCGTCGTAGCAGATGTTGAGTCCCACCCGTCCTGCCCCGCCGAGGTCGACGACGACGAACTGGTCGCCGGGGTCGTAAGGCTCGTGCGGGCGCCAGGGGAAGATCTTCCGGTAGCTTCCTGCGAGTTCGCCTGCGGGCGACAGCACAACCTGGGTGTTGAAGAGCTCGCCGCGCGGCCCGGCCTCGCATAGGCTTCCCGGGACGAGCCAGACGCCCAGCCTCCGCGCCAGGTCCGCAAGGCCCACCATACGGGGTCCGTCGAGTGGCTCGGCGGCGGCGCGGAGAGCGTCGGTCCGGTGGCGATCGGGAGAGCCGTCGCCGAAGAGGTGAAGCTCGGGAAACACCAGGAGCTTCGTGCCGGGATTGCTCTCCAGGGCTCTGGCGGCCTCATCGGCAAAGGCTTCAAGGGGAGCTCCGATGAGCTGCGGCGGAGCCTGGACGGCGACGAGGGGAAGGTGGCGTTGCACGGGGAACCTCGATTCATTTGCTGCAAGAGCTCAGCGAATCATCGTTGATCCGCTGGGGGCTTGTGCGTGCAGGCGCACGGTCCGAATGCGTCGAGCGGACAGTCGAAGGCCCTGTCGAAAGTCTAAGGGGAACCGAGCCAGTTCAGGATTGACCCTACGGTGCGGATTCCCGGATCTCAAGCGCAAAGCCAGCTTCTACATGAACACCGGCTTCCCCCGCCTCCAGCCCGTCAATCCGGTCGATCAGCAACGCGACGGACCGTTCCGCAATCTCGTCCATGCCGGGCGACACAGTGGTGAGCGACGGCGAGGCGAACTGTGCCTCGTTGATGTCGTCAAAGCCCGCCACCGCAACGTCCTGGGGCACTTTCACGCCACGGACAAGCAGTTCATGCATGGCGCCCAGGGCCAGGGCGTCGTTCAGGCCGAACACTGCGTCGAACGGAACGCCGCGCTCCAGGAGGCCGGCGACGGCGGCTGCTCCCCCGTCGCGGCGCCATTCGCCGGGTGCCACCAGGTCCGGGTCAAACGGGATGCCGGCGCCGTCCAGGGCTCTCCGGTAACCGTTGAGCCGCAGTCCTGCAGAGCCCGCTGACTCCCGGGGCTGGGCGCCGAGTACGGCAATACGACGGCGGCCTCCGGCCAGCAGGTGGGCGGTGAGGGCGTGGGCGGCGTCGTGGTTTCTCATGGTGACCAGATCCAGCCGGGGATCCCGAATGTGCTCCCCCAGCAGCACCACGGGCTTGGTGCCGCGGTGGGAGGCGACGGCGTCGGCCCCCATCACCAGGGGCGTGAACAGCAGGCCGTCGGTCAGCTGCCGCAGCGGACCCTGCAAGGCACCCAGTTCGTTGGCCTCCAAAGCGCCGGACTGTTCCACAAACACCCGGTAGCCGCGCCGCTGTGCCGCCGTCATCACCCGGGAGGCCAGCTCCGCGTAATACGGCGCGGCGAGGTCGGACAGCACCAGGCCCAGCATGTGTGTCTTCCCCGAGCGCAGGCTGCGGGCCGCCAGGTTCGCCTCGTAGCCCAGTTCGGCGATGGCGTCCTGTACCCGCTGCCTCGTAGCCGGCCGGATGAACTCGTAGTCGTTGAGCACGTTGGACACGGTCTTCAGCGACACCCCGGCGGCGCGCGCAACATCGTTCATGGTCACTGCCATGCGCGGTCAGCCTTTGGCAGCCTTGGCCGCCGCCTTTGCTGCCTGCTTGCTGGCCCGCACCTTGGCGAGCGATTCAGGACTTACGATGTCCGCAACCGAAAGGAAGGCATCCTCCTGGCCGTAATGGCCGGCGGCCTCGCGCCAGCCGGGCGCCTCCAGCCCGCGCTGCTTCCCCAGGAGCGCAAGGAAGATTTTTGCCTTCTGCTCCCCGAATCCTGGCAGTGCCTGCAGCCGGCGCAGCACCTCTGGGCCGTCGGGGTCGCCTTTGGTCCAGATCAGCGTCGCGTCGCCGTCCCAGTCGTGCTGGACGGTTTCCGCGAGCGCCTGGACGCGCCCCGCCATCGAGCCGGGGAACCGGTGCACCGCGGGGCGTTCCTTGAACATCTCGACGAAGGCCTGAGGTTCATACGCGGCCACCGCGGCCGGTTCGATGGACCCGATCCGGGACCGGATCTTCTCCGGCCCGGCAAAGGCTGATTCCATGGTTACCTGCTGGTCCAGCAGCATGCCTGTCAGCAGCGCAAACGCGTCATCGGTCAGCAGTTGGTCGGCGGCCGGGTCACCGGTGATGTGCAGTTCCATGGCCCTCATCTTTCCACCTCCCGCGGCTTGCGTCATGACCTGGAGTTTTTGTCCACTTATTGGGACTTTGCCGGTGGTTTACGCGCATTATCTGGACAAAAACTCGGCGGTCGGCCTAGGAATCGAGGGCCAGCCGGATCATGGTCCAGGACACCGCCGGGAGTTCTGCGGTGAGCCGGCCGCCGTCGGCCTTGACGCTCACGTTGGCGGCGGGCAGGACCGACGTCGAATCCTCCACCGTTGCCTGCCAGTACGGGTCCTTGTTCGCGTAGGTGACCGCCTCCACCACGCGGACGCGGCCGAGGCCCGCGACGGCGGCGTCCAGCGTCAGGGTGTCTGTGGCCGAGCGGTTCACGGCGAAAATGACCGCCTCGCCCGCTGCGGCGTCCAGGGTTGCGACAGCCGACAGGGCAGAAAAGTCCGTTGTGGTGCCGCCACTGACCAGCGGGGATTCGACGGCGAGCTGCAGCACAGTGCCGGCGGCGTGGCGGCTGGCGAGGGCAAAGGGGTGGAAGGTGGTCTGCTTCCAGGCCCGGCCTCCCGGTTCGGTCATGATGGGGGCAATGACGTTGACCAGCTGGGCCAAGCTGGCGGCGTGCACGCGGTCGGTGTTGCGCAGCAGGGTGATCAGGAGATCCCCGACGACGACGGCGTCCGCCACCGTGTATTTGTCCTCCAGCAACACCGGGGCAACGGGCCAGCCGGCGCCGGTCGGTGCCTTTGATTGGGCGCGGCTCATGTGCCAGACATTCCACTCGTCAAAGGAAATGTTGACCTGTTTGGTGGATTTCCTGACGGACTTCACATGCTCGATATGGCTCACGATGTCCCGGATGAAGGACTCCATTTTGTGCCCGGCGGCCAGGTGTCTCCTGCAGGTCACCGGTGTCCTCAAAGTACTGGTGGGCGGAGATCAGGTCCACGACGTCGTACGTCTCAGTCAGCACCACGCGCTCCCACTCGCCGAAGGTGGGCATGGTGGGCGCCGAACTGCCACAGGCCACAATCTCAAGGTCGGGATCGATCATGCGCATGCCGCGGGCGGTGTCTGCGGCGAGCCGGCCGTATTCGAGGGCGCTTTTGTGCCCGATCTGCCAGGGTCCGTCCATCTCGTTGCCTAGGCACCACATTTTGATGCCATAGCCGTTTTCCGCTCCGTTGGCCTTGCGCTGGTCCGAGAAGGCCGTGCCGCCGTCGATATTGCAGTATTCAAGCAGGTCCAGCGCCGCCTGGATCCCGCGCGTGCCAAGGTTGACCGCCATCATCGGTTCCACGCCCGCTTTGACCGACCACTTGGCGAACTCGTCAACGCCCATGAGGTTGGGATCGGTGGAGTGCCAGGCGAGGTCAAGCCGTGCCGGGCGCTGCTCTAACGGGCCCACGCCGTCTTCCCAGCGGTACCCGGACACAAAGTTGCCGCCCGGGTACCGGACCGTCGAAACGCCGAGTTCGCGGGTCAGTTCCAGGACGTCCGTGCGGAACCCGTCCCCGTCCGCTTGAGGGTGCTCCGGCTCGAAGATTCCGGTGTAGACGCAGCGTCCCAGGTGTTCCACGAAGGCCCCGAAAGTTCGGCGCCGGACGGGTCCCACGGTGAACGCCGGATCGATGGTGATCTTGCCGGTGGCGGTCTTTGCTGTGCTCATGGTCAGTCCTTTGTTCCAGGCATCTACAACGTTGTAGATAATCATTCTTGGCGCTGGCGGCGTGGGAGTCAAGGAGTCTGGCGGAGGAGAATTCTTCCGCGCAGATTTGAGTAATCGTCCGAAAAACCAAGTACTACCTAATTTGAAAAACAAGTACCGATTACGCGGTTGCCCGGGACCACGCCAGAAGTACCTTCGACTAAGGGCAAAGACTCGCAAATCGCACTGGATTTGGAAGTCTCACTAGGGGGTTGTGAGAAGGATGAATACACGACTCGGCAGCCGCATTTTCCCGTCCCAAAGGGTCCGGGAAGTAAGCGGGGCCGGCGACGAGGAGGTCTTCGAGACCAAGGCCTCTCCCCCAGCCGTCGCCGGCCCTCTAGACTCCACAGTTCGCATTCATCGAACTCCACCAGCCAGATCCCGGCGGCCCATGGGGAGACGGGCATGAAGTCTTCCCGCGCCGAGGCTTCCCAGGCACACGCGTCGGCGGGCAGGCGGCCAGCGCCCGCTCATCAGACCCAACATGTCACCCAGCATGCAGTCCCCCATCCGGGGCCGGCAGCAACTCCGGACCGCAGACCCAACCCGGCTCCGGGCGATCGTCCGGGCCTGGTGCCGGCGGCGAAAGCGGTCACCATCGGGATGGTCGGCGCCGACGGGCTCATCCCCGATTTGGTCACCGGTGCGGAAGAGCTGCCTGACTCCCTGGAGATCCTGGTCCACCTCGCGGCAGCCGTGGTGAGCCGGCTCTCGGGTGTCCCCATCGAATGTGCCCTGGTCCTGAGCCGGGTCAAACGCGCCAGAGCCATCGCTGGAACCGGCACGCCGACCGCAACGTTGGTCCGGCTGGAACAGGAGGTCGGCGAAGGCCCCCTGACGGAAGCCCTCACCGGCACAGGTACCGCGGCCATGAACCATGTGGCCACCGACTTCCGCTGGGCACGCTACAGGCCGTACCTGCAGGACGCCGGGTTCAGCAGTGTCCTGGGCCTCCGGCTTTCCCTGGACGAAGGAACCGAGGCCGCCCTCGCCTTCTTCGCAGCCAGCCCCCAGGCGTTCCCGCTGCAGGTGATCGCCGAGGCCCGCAGCTTCACCGACATCGCGGCCCGCGGCCTCAGGCTGGTCCTTGAGCTACAGTCGGCCAGCACCAGGGCGTCGGATCTGCAGTCAGCCCTGGAAAGCCGCACGTCCATCGACATTGCCTGCGGCGTCATCATGGCGCAGAACAGGTGCTCCTACAACGATGCGATTGCCATCATCTCCAAGGCATCCAGCCACCGGAACATCAAGCTCCGCAAGGTGGCTGAGGGCATCCTGGCGAACCTGCCAGGCGGTGCACCGCATACTCATTTCGAGCACTGACATGGCTCAGGCTGCTGCCGGCACTTCCGGAATCCCGCGGTGGTACCGCACGGTGCTTCGCTTGAAAATCTCGGCATAGATGGACGACTGGACTGAGGCCACGCCGCCCCGTCCCTGCAGATCGGCGAGCAGCGGCCGCAGGTCATCCAATGCCGCCACCGCCACCTGCGCCAGCACCTGCTCGCCGGACGCGGCGACCCACCGCGTGACCGAAAGACCTGCCAGATACTCCGCGGGACCTGCGGTCCCTGCCTGCGCACAGGTGATGCTGATCAGGGATTCGACCGGGAATCCCAACATCGCGAGGTCCGCAACCGCCCGGATGAACAGGACACCAGAGCCCATCATGGCCTCAAGCCTGCGGCTGACCGTCGCCTTGGACACGGACACTTCGGAAGCAAGTTCGTCCACTGTCGCCCGGCCGTTGCGGTGCAGGAGACCGGCCAGCATCCGGCTGGTGTCATCGAACGGTGCGTGGCCGGTCGCCGTCCCGGCCAGACGGCCATCCTCATCTGGGTGCAATGCGGCATATTGTTCTTTATCCAGGACGTCCGGCGTCCAGCCGGAGGGCGTCCGGAAGTATTCGAGCAGCGGCACCATGGTGAAAGACTGCACGCCGTCCACTTCAGCGAGGCGCCGGTAGAGCAACCCGGCCAGGTCCTCGGGGGCGACGAACATCTCCGCCACGCCCTCGTTCGATCCGGACAGCGCGCTGACCCACGAGGACTCTTCCTGGTCGGCGAGCCACGAACAGACCTGCCGCAGCTCCCTGGGAGCCGCCTGCACGCGCAACAGGAAGGCGGCGCGCAAACTTACTGCGGCCGGATTAATGAAGGCGTTGATGCGCACGGCGCCGGATTCGAGCAGTTTATTGCCGCGGCGTGCCACAGTTCTTTCCTGCTGGCCCAGGACCTCGGCGATCAGCCTCCAGGGGGCGCGGCCATTTCGCACGAGCGCGGCCATGATCTGCCGGTCCAGCGTGTCAAGCTGCTCCATCCCGGGTCCTTTCAGCTTCGCTGCCCACCGTCCGGCGCCAGCGGGCGTCGGTCCCGGAACGAACCGGGGCGGCAGTTCGCCTGCCGCCCCGGGGAAGATCAGTTCCGGCCCAGAAAGGCTAGCACTCCGGAAAGCGCGGCCCCTGTTCCACCAACGACGGCGGCGCGTGCGTCCGGCGCAAAGAACGGCGAGTGGTTTCCGGCCGGCGCTGCTCCGTCCTCGAAGAGTTCCTGCTCGAAGGCCCCAAAGGCCCAGAAAACACCGGGAACACCAATCGCGTCGCTGAGCCAGCCGGCGTCTTCAGAACCCATTCCGAGTGGGGCATCAGTCAGTGCAGCCGCGCCGAAATCCGCAGTAAACGCGTCAACCACCCGGCGGGTGGCCGCAGGATCGTTGAAGCAGCGGGGAAAGTTGTTCAGTTCCTCGATGCTCGGTTCCGGCGCAGCCGAAGCAGCGGCCTCGGCGGAGACGATCCGTTTGATAGCGGCGAGAACGGTGGCGCGGGTGCCTTCATCCGGGGTCCGGACGTTGACCGTGAACTCCGCAGAGCCGGGGATGATGTTTTCCTTCAGGCCCGCATGGAAGGTGCCCACGGTGACGACGGCCGGGGTGGACGGCGACAGTTCGCGGGAGACGATGGTCTGGAGCCGCATGACCATGGCTGCCGCGGCAACGATCGGGTCGATCGACTTCTCTGGCTGCGATCCGTGGGCCTGCTGGCCGTGGACAGTAATCTTCCAGGAGTCGGCCAGACTGGTCATGTGGCCTTCCCGGACAATGAGTTTGCCCTGGCCCACCGGCATCACATGCTGTGCCAACACCACCTCCGGCTTGGGGCCCGGCCCCACAGCCCGTCGTCGACCATGGCCCTGGCACCGTACGCCGTCTCCTCGCCGGGCTGGAAGATCAGGACCAGGGTCCCCTGCCACAGGTCCCGGCGTTCGGTGAGGAGAGACGCGAGTGCCAGCGCGGCGGTGATGTGCGTATCGTGACCGCAGCCGTGCATCACCGGGGCCGTGCCGCCGTCGGGCAGTGTGCCCGTGGCCTCGCTGGAGTAGTCCAGGCCGGTCTGCTCGGCGATGGGCAGGCCGTCAGTGTCGGCCCGGAAGCCGACGACGGGTCCCGCACCGTTCTTCACGACGCCCACCACGCCCGTGGTGCCGCAGCGGAAGGACTCGATCCCCAGCCCTGCCAGCCGGGATTCGATGTACGTTGCGGTCTCGAATTCCTGGGCTGAGAGCTCGGGGTGGGCGTGCAGGTGTTTGTAGACGTCGACGTACTCGGCCACAAAAGATTCAGGAACGTCGACGGCGGCGGTCAGCCGGACGCCCGTGGTGGCGGTAGCAATGGTGGTCATTTTTGTTTCCCTATCAGCGGGTGGGTTCGGAGATCCGGGCGGCCGGGGCTGTTTCGCCGGGCGCCGCTTCATCAGAGACGGCGGCGGGACCGGACGGCGGGGTCTTGGACCGGGCGAACCAGGACACGGCGATGGTGATGACGACGGCCAGAGCGGTGGCGTAGTAGGTCAGTGCCGGTACGAGCGGAACGACCACAAACACGATGACGGCCGCAACAATGACGGCCACGATGGTGGTGCGGCGGCTACGCATAGCCATCACACTCTGCAGGACCACGGCGCCGAAAACTGCCGGCAGGATGTAGCCGCGGGCGGTGGCGATGAGCGGCGCCGGGAGCATACCCACCAGCCAGGTTCCCAGGAAACCTACGAAGAGGATCAGTGTGGTGATGTGGATGAGCACCGCGCCGATGATGGCGCTGCCGGCGATGAGTTCCGCCCGGCGCGTGCCCGGCCGCTCGCCGAGATTGGCCTGGGCAACGACGGCGGCGGGAAGAAGCTTGTTGGCGATGTTGCCGATCAGGAACGCCTGGTACATGGCCGAGCGGCCCAGGATGGGGAAGTAGGAGATGGGCTCAATGATGGCGATGACGCCGAAGGTGGCGAGCACGGCCACAACGGCGGTGATCAGTTCCACCGGGGTGATGCCCATGCCCGAGCCGAAGGCGGCATACAGGGCGGCGGCCAGGGAGATGAGCAGCCCGAGCGCCAGGGTTATTGGCCCCCAGATGGAAGTGGTGCGGTCGAATGCTGCAAGTCCCGCGGTTGTGTCAGCGGAAGTCGTTGTGGACATCAGAATGGCTCCTTTCGGGGGTTTCAGGCTGCGGTCATGAAGTAGGCGGCCGCGAGGGCCACCACGATGGAGAATCCCAGGCCCCATTCGCGAAGCCACGGGCGCCGGAGCCTGTGGGCCAGCAGGAGGCAGAGGCCCATGGCCGCCGCTGAGGCGACCATGGTGACCAGGTGCGCCGGAGACTTGACCACCTCCGAGAATGCGAGGGTGAAGAAGGCACCCAGCAGCGCCGCCGTCGGGACGATTGCCATGACCGCCGGGTTAACTTTGCGAAGTTTCGCGTCGCCCTTGCTCAGGATGGGCGTGAGGATCAGTGCGGAGAGCATCCAGGCGAGGCCGCCGATGGTCATGGCGGCGAAGGCGAGGGCAAAAATCTTCTGGGTGTACGTGGGTCCGCCGAGCTGGGCGCCCTGCGTGCCGGCGGAGATGCCCGCGGCGGCGACATCGAACGCGGCCGATCCGACCAGGCCGATGCGGGCAAGCACCGCCGGCGTGCCGAACAGCGGAAGGAGCGAAACGGCAATCAGGGCAACGGCCAGCGACGGCCCGATGGCCGCCACAGCTCCGGAGCGAACCGAGCTGTTGACCTGGGCGGGTGACAGCCCGACGGCCGGCGCCGCTTTCCGGATGGCCTTGAAGTAGATGACCGACTGCAGGATGACTACTGCGAAGACGCCCGCGGCGGCCGCCCAAAGGATCGGGTGGTGGATCAGGGGGGTTATGTCGGTGGAACTTGGATCGACAGCTGTGAAAACCACGCTTGCTCCCTCGCAAAGTGACGAACACCTCAGGTGCCCCAGTGTCGAAAAGATGGACTTTCAGGACATTTCATGCCGTTGTGTTTCATTTGTACAGCACTTAATGTCCATACGTAGATGTCAGCCGCGGCTCGGGAGCGTAAATTCACGCAGGGGCGGTTAACGAAAGAAGACCAGAGACGAGGTGTCTCTGGTCTTCTGCGTGGGTGGGCCCTGTGGGGATCGAACCCACGACCCACGGATTAAAAGTCCGATGCTCTACCAACTGAGCTAAAGGCCCCAGCTGACGGTCAAACGACCGATCAGCCCAGTCCATTTCTGGACGTAAAATACTTTACCCCACACACGGGGCGGGTTTGGCACGCAGGCGTGCGCCGCCGTCGTGCCTTCCGGATTCCGCACGGCGTCACCGGCGCTGGCAAGGTGCATCCTGACTGCGAACAACACTCGATTTCCCGCGCGGCACAGGAGTAGCGTGGGGGCATGAGCGAACAAGCAGGACCCAGTCACAACGGCGGAGCCAACCGGCATCACAAGCCCAAGCCGTTCGCCCCCATCGACTTTGAGCCGTTCGCAGGCGGCCCGGATCCTGCGCGCGTCTCCGAGGCCGCACACCTCGCCGCCCAGGCACTGGTGCGCCACGGACGCGACAGCGACGATCCCGTCATCACCGAACGCCTGGTCAAGCTGACGGACGAACAGGGCCTGGAAGCCATCGCGGAGATGTGGGCGGAAAGCCCGGCGCGCTCCCTGCCGGGCGCCCTCTGGCGGCTGTACGCCCTGCGCGCCGCCACCGTCCAGGACCCCGAACGGATCTCCGTGTACTTCCGCGCGGGCAAGGACACCGCGCAGGTCTCTCACGTGGTGGCCGGCGCCGCCGAACCGCCGGGCGCCGAGGAAATGCGGGCCATGGCTGACGCCATTCTCTCCGGAGCGTTCGACGGCGAGTTCGACGTCGCGCTGGAACGTTCCGCCGCGTTCTGCCGCGTGGTGGCGCTCGGCCAGGCGACGATCGCCGACGGTGCCGAGCACGGCAACGAGGCCCACGCGAGCAAGCTCACGCGCAACTCGCACCAGCTCGTGAAGACCGCCGAGGACCTTGAGCACGCGGCAAATGCCTGGCGGCTGGGCGAGCTGGACTGACCCACGAGTACCGTTCTGTCAATGTTGACTTGGGCCAAGCAACGTAGAACACTGAAACTGGTGTCGAGCCGCGAAACCCCCGGGCTTCAACAAATAGCCGCCTAGAGCGGCCTACCGCCGAGAGGCGTATCCGGTTCGGCACCATTTTTTATGCCTGTTTACAGGCGGCAGGCACGGGCCGGTAGAATCTACACAGCTGCTGGCCTGCGTCAAGTCACAAGTGGGCGGCCCCCGACCCCAGTACATCCCCGGAGATCGGTATCCCAACGTGAAGCTGCGCCTTTTCCCCCAGGAGCCCGCCGGGCTGACCTTGCTTTCCCAGATGGCCCAGCAAATTGTGCATGCCGGCGCCACCATGGCCGAGATCCTGGGCGTGCCCGCCACTGAGCACGCCAAGCTGGTGGACGACATGCACAACCACGAGGCCAAGTCCGCCGAACTGCACTTTGCGTTGCTCACCCACATGCGCACGAGCTTTGTGAACCCGCTCCCCCGCGAAGACATGTACGCCCTGTCCCGCTATCTCAACGAGGCCCTCGAAAAGCTGGATGGTGCCGCCGAACTTGTGTCCCTGTATCAGCTGGACCGCCTGCCGAAGCGGGCCGCAGACCAGCTCGAGATCATCAGCCGGCAGGCTGAACTCACCGTGGACGCCATGCGCCGGCTCGACAACCTCGACGACCTCGAGGACTACTGGATCGAGATCCTCAGGCTCGCCAAACGCGCGGAACGGACCCACCGGGTCTGGGTGGCGGACATGATCCGGGACATGAAGTGGGCGCAGTATTCCCGTAACCGCGACGTCGCCAACCAGCTGGTGGAAGTCACCAAGGACATGCGCCGCATCGCCACCCAGGTAGGCAGCATCATCGTCAAGGAATCCTGACGTGACAGCAGTCATTTTTGGCGTTGTGGTCCTGCTGACCGCAACGTTTGCATTCCTCAACGGCTTCAGGGACGTCTCCACGTCCGTGGCGCTGGCCGTCCGTACACGGGCGCTCACGCCCACAGTGGCCGTCCTGCTGGCCGCCTTCTTCAACTTCATCGGCGCGTTGGTCAGCGCCACCGCCGTAGTTGCCATCAGCCACACCTGGATCCACCTTCCGGATGGCGCAAGCGGTCTCAGCATCCTGGTGGCCGCCTTGGCCAGTGCCTGCGCCTGGGGAGTGCTTATGTGGTGGCGCGGCATCCCCGCGTCCTCCACGCACGCCCTGGTGGGCGGGCTGGCAGGGGCCGGACTCGCCAGCCTGGCCGTGGGCGGCGTGGGAGTAGGCGGCGTTAACCATTCCCTGCTGATCCAGGTTCTCCTGCCGCTGCTGCTCTCGCCCGCCGTCGCCTACATTGGCTCTTACCTGCTGGTTTTCCCGGTGACCTGGGCGGCGCGCTACGCCCAGCCCAGTGTCGTCAACCAGCGCTTCCGCCGCAGCCAGGCCATCGCAGCCGGTGCCGTGGCGTTCGGCCACGGCCTGCAGGACGGCCAGCGCGTGGGTGCCGTACTGCTGCTTGCCCTGCTCGCGGCGGGCTATTCCGACGGCGAGAGGATCCCCCTGTGGGTGGCGCTGGTGTCCGCCCTGATGATCACAGTCGGAACCCTATTTGGCGGCTGGCGGATCTCCCACACCATCGGATACAAGATCACCAGGGTGGACCCGTTGCGGGGCTCCGTGGCGCAGACTTTCAGTGCCGCGATGCTGTTTGTCGGGGCGATCGCGCTTCAGTGGCCCCTCTCCACCACCCACACCGTGACGGCGTCCGTGTTGGGCGCCGGCGAGAACCAGCACTTCTCAGTCACCAACCGGAAGCTAGTCATGCGGATCCTGGCGCTGTGGGTCCTCACCCCCGCGGCAGCCGCGGCCGGGGCTTTTGTCCTGGCGCTGGCGCTGTCACCGTTGGCTGCCTGAGCCTCGCAGTCTTGGCGCGCCCCGCGGCGCAGGCTTTGCGCAGCACCCTTGGCTTAAACGCCGCATCGATTGCAAGGTGCGGTGCTCGGAGCCGGTGGGTGGGCCCACAGCCGCTGGGGTCCCCGGGCGAGCTTGCGAGCCTGGGGAGCGGCTGGGGATTATCCGAAGCGGCCGGAGACGTAGTCCTCGGTGGCCTTCACAGAGGGGTTGCTGAAGATGTTCTGGGTGTTCCCGTATTCGATCAGCTTGCCCGGCTTGCCGGTGCCGGCGATGTTGAAGAACGCGGTCTTGTCCGAAACGCGGGCCGCCTGCTGCATGTTGTGGGTCACGATCACCACGGTGTACTGGTCCTTGAGGTCGTTGATGAGGTCCTCGATGGCCAGCGTGGAGATCGGGTCCAGCGCCGAGCATGGCTCGTCCATAAGGATCACCTGCGGCTCCACGGCAATGGCACGGGCGATGCAGAGGCGCTGCTGCTGGCCGCCGGACAGGCCGGACCCCGGCTTCTCCAGGCGGTCCTTGACCTCGTTCCAGAGGTTGGCGGCCTTGAGGGACCGTTCCACCAGGACGTCGGCCTCACCCTTGGAGATCTTCTTGTTGTTCAGCTTCACGCCGGCCAGCACGTTGTCGCGGATGGACATGGTGGGGAACGGGTTGGGCCGCTGGAAAACCATGCCAATCTGCGAGCGCACCGTCACCGGGTCCACGCCGGGTCCGTAGAGGTTGTCGCCGTCCAACAGGACTTCACCTTCCACGCGGGCGCCTGGCAGTACTTCGTGCATGCGGTTCAGGGTGCGCAGGAACGTGGACTTGCCACAGCCTGAGGGGCCGATGAAGGCCGTCACGGACTTGGCCTCGATAGCGATGCTGACATCCTCCACGGCCAGGAAATCGCCGTAGTACACGTTCAGGTCTTTGACGTCGATGCGCTTAGACATGATGTTCCTTCACTTGCTGGGGTACGGATTGAAGTCTAGGGTTTGGCCGCGAGGACCGGAATGGCCTGCTGAAAAATTTTCAACGGCCGGTCTTGGGGGCAAAGATCCTGGCGATCAGCCGGGCACCGAGGTTCAGGACCATCACCAGGATGATCAGCACCAGGGCTGCGCCCCAGGCCCGCTGCGAGGACGGGTCCGGGTTGGCCGGAGATGTGGGGTTCAGGATCTGGGTGTAGATGAACGTGGGCAAGGAGGCCATCCAGCCGCCGAACACGTTGTTGTTGATGCTGGTGGCGAACCCGGCGGTGACCAGGATGGGCGCAGTCTCACCGATCACGCGGGCGATCGCCAAGGTGACGCCGGACGCGATGCCGGAGATCGCCGTCGGGATCACCACCTTGAGGATGGTGCGCCACTTGCGCACACCCAGGGCGTAGGCCGCTTCGCGCAGTTCGTTGGGGACGATCTTGAGCATTTCCTCGCTGGAACGCACCACTACGGGGATCATCAGGACGGAAAGCGCGACGGCGGCGACGGCACCGGTTTTGGTGCCGGGCCCAACCACGGCGAAGAAGAAAGCTGCGGCGAACAGGCCGGCCACGATGGACGGGATGCCGGTCATGACGTCCACAAAGAACGTGATGGCGCGGGCCAGGCGGCCGTCGTTGCCGTACTCCACCAGGTAAATGGCGGTCAGCAGGCCCACGGGCACGGAGACCACGGTGGCCACCAGGGTGATCTGGACGGTGCCCACCAGGGCGTGGTAGATGCCGCCGACCACGGGGGCGCCGTCTTCGACTGCCCTGGTGTCGTAGACGCCCGTGACGCCATTCATGGAGCTGGTAAGGAAGCCCGGGGCGATAAGCCCGGGAACGCCGTTGACCAGCACCGTCCAGATCACGGAGATCAGCGGGAGCAGCGCGATCAGGAACGAGCCCACCACCAGGCAGGTGGCCAGTTTGTCCTTGGCTTTGCGGGAGCCTTCCACCACGGCGCTCCAGCCCACCAGGCCGGCGGCGAAGAGGATGGCCGAGACGATGCCCCAGCCGAAGGCGTTGAACCCGATCAGTGCCAGGATTGCGGCGCCCACGATGAGCGCGAGTACCAGGACGATATACGGCGCAAAGGCGGGCAACTGGCCCTTGGTCAGACCTGAACGCTGACTGCGCACGGGAGTGAGAGTGGAGGACATTTAGTTTGCTCCCGAGAATTCTTTATGCCGGGTGATGATCCAGCGGGCGATCATGTTGACTCCCAGTGTGATCACAAAAAGGACCAGGCCGGCAGCGATCAGCGTGCTGACCTTCAGGCCGCTGGCTTCGGGGAAGTTCAGGGCGATCTCCGCGGCGATGGTCTGGTTGCCGGACGTGATCAGGCTGGCGGTCAGGGCGCCGGAGGAGAGGACCAGGGCAACAGCCATGGTCTCGCCCAACGCACGGCCCAGGCCAAGCATGACGGCGCTGATGATGCCCGGGCGGGCAAACGGCAGGACCGACATTTTGATCATTTCCCAGCGCGTGGCGCCGAGGGCCAGTGCGGCTTCCTCGTGGAGCTTGGGCGTCTGCAGGAAGATTTCGCGGCTCAGGGACGTGATGATGGGCAGGACCATCACCGAGAGCACTATACCCGCGGTGAGGATGGTTTTGCCGGTGGCGGAGGCGGGGCCCTGGAAGATGGGCAGCCAGCCCATGTTCTCGGCCAGCCAGTTGTAGGCCGGGGAGATTTCCTTGGCGAGGAACGCTGCGCCCCAGGCGCCATAAACCACTGACGGGATGGCGGCCAGGAGGTCCACCACGTAGCCAAGCCCGGAGGCGAGTCTGCGCGGCGCGAAGTGCGAGATGAACAGGGCAACGCCGATGGCGACGGGTGTTGCAATCACCAGTGCGATGACGGCTGCAATGAGGGTGCCAATAACGATCGGCCAGATGTAGGCGAAGAAGCCTTCGCCGCCCTGGATCTCGGCGGCGGGTGCGGTGAGTGCCGGAATGGCCTGGACAACAAGGAACAGGGCCACACCAAACAGGACGGCGAGGATGAGGCACCCGGCGGCCAACGCGGCGCCGGAAAAGATCTTATCCCCGGCGCGGCCTGCGCCCTGGGAACTGCTCAGGGGGGTGGCGGTCATTCCAGACCCTTCGGTTGTGGTGGTGCACAAAAGCTAGCTTACAAAGCCAAGTCCCCGCCCCGCCTTTCGGCGTGGCGGGGAACTTGGTTCAGGGACAGGTACTAGGACTTGACCTTGATGGATTCGATGGCCTTGACGGCCTTCTCGGCGAGAGCCGAGGAGAGCGGTGCGGACTTCGCGGAGTCAGCAGCTGCCTTCTGGCCTGCGTCTGAGACTACGTAGCTTTCGAAGGCCTTGACCAGATCAACGGTTTGCTGCTTGTCGTAAGTGGTGCAGACAACGTGGTAGGAAACCAGGACGATCGGGTAGACACCCTTAGCGGTGGTCTTACGGTCCAGCTTGATGGCGACGTCGGTGGCGGAGCGGCCTTCGACGGGCTTGCCGGCTTCAACAGCCTTGGCAGCGGCGTCGGCGGAGATCTTGACGAACTCCTCGCCAACCTTGATGGAGGCGGTGCCCAGCTTGCCGCCCACAGCGGAGTCATCCGCGTAGGTCACGGCGCCCGGGGTGTCCGTAACGGTCTTTACGACGCCGGAGGTTCCCTTGGCGTTCTCGCCCTGGAGGGCTGCGGGCCAGATGCCGGCAGCCTTGTCGGTCCAGACATCGGCAGCAGCCGCGGCCAGGTACTCGGTGAAGTTGGTGGTGGTACCGGAATCGTCAGAGCGGTTCACCGGGGTGACCTTCAGGTCCGGCAAGGTGACGCCCGGGTTCAGGGCGGCGATGGCGGGGTCGTTCCAGTTGGCGACCTGGCCGCGGAAGATCTTGGCCACGGTGGCGGCGTCAAGCTTCAGCTCGGTGATGCCGGGGACGTTGAACGCCACCGCGATCGGGGAGATGTAGACCGGGATGTTGATGGCGCCGTCGGGGCCGCACTGGGTCTTGGAGCTGGCCAGCTCTTCATCCTTGAGGTACGCGTCGGAGCCGGCGAACTGGGCCGATCCATCGATGATTGCCTTGCGGCCTGCGCCGGAACCGTCCGGGGAGTACTGCACGGTGGCGCCGGAGTTGGCGGTTGCGAAGCCGGCCTTCCAGGCGTCCATGGCTGCGCCGGTGGAGGATGCTCCGATGCCGGTCAGCGTGCCGGTGACCTTGGGGCCGGCAGAAGTCTGGTTGCCTGCAGGCGTATTGCCCGTGGCGTTGTCTGAACCGCACGCGGTGAGCGCGAGTGCGCCGGCGGCGATTACAGCGATAGCCGCGTGGCGGCCGAAACGGAGTGCCTTCACTAGATGTACCCCTTCCAGGGATATTCAGTAGCGGGCAGGGCCGGAGAAGCCCTGCAGCGCGATGCGTACGTTTTGTACCTTTAATGAAGGTATGGGCCGCAGGTAACGGGATGGGCGGCCACAGGTGAACAGAAGATTAACGACGGCGGCATATTGGCTTACAACTGCAGCGTCACCATTGCGCACGTCACACTTTCGGTCTTAGGTGCGCGGGCGGCAAATAGACTGGAGGGCATGGCCGCAGCAGCAGGACTCTCAGCAAGCAGGCGTTTCCTGCGCGGACGCATCCGCACCGGCCTGGTCCGGAGCCGGAACTCACTTGTCCCCGCCGTCCAGATGACCGCATGCGCGGTGGGGGCATACGCCTTCGCCGAATACGTCCTGGGGCACTCCGGGCCCCTCTTTGCCGCCACATCGTCACTGATCGCCCTGGGCTTCTCGCGCGACCCGCGGCTGCGCAGGGTGATGGAAGTGGGCCTCGGCTGCACCATCGGGATCGCCGTCGGTGATCTGCTGCTGCACTGGCTTGGCAGCGGAATCTGGCAGGCCGCCGTCGTTCTTCTGTTCTCCATCCTGCTGGCCCGCTTCCTGGACAGCGGCAACATCTTCACCACGCAGCTGGGGCTGCAATCCTTGCTCGTGGTGCTGCTGCCGGCGCCCGATGGCGGGCCGTTCACCCGCAGCATTGACGCCGTGGTGGGTGGCCTTTTCGCCCTCCTGGTGACGGTCCTGATTCCCAAGGATCCACGCCGGGAGCCCCGCAAGGATGTCCGCAAATTGCTGCACGAGCTTGCCGAGGTGCTGCGGGAATGTGCCACCGCCCTGAGCAACAGCGACTCCACGCAGGCCTGGCATGCGCTGATCCGAGGCCGGAACTGCCAGCCGCTGGTGGACGCGATGCGCCATTCCCTGCGCGCTTCCGGCGAGGTGGCCATGCTCGCGCCGGCCCACCGCCGGCACCGCGACGAGCTGGACCGGCTTGAGAGTTCCCTTGACTTCATCGACCTGGCGCTCAGGAACAGCCGCGTCTTTGCGCGCCGGCTGACCAGCGCCATCAACCACGCCGCGCTGTCAGACAACGCCACCGAGAACATTGCCGACGTGCTCCAGGAAACCGCGGCCGCGATTGATGAACTGTCGCTCGGCCTGGCGGAGATTCATGACGGCGTGCGCCGCGCCCATCTGCGCACGGCTCGGCAGGATTTCAGCGAGATCGCGCTGCGGCTGCACCCCAAGCTGCTGGAGGTCGAGCGGCTTGAGGGTGAGACGGTGGTAATGCTGTTCCGGCCGCTCATGGTGGACCTCCTGGAGGCCACCGGCATGGATGCGCGCGAGGCCCGGGACGTGCTGCCTGCGTTGTAGCATTCGCCCAGATGGCACTTCGCGCCAGTCCCGATGCCTGACATCGGCATGTGCTGTCATCTCGCGGGGTCAGAGCCCGTCCTTGTAGTTCCAGTGTTCCTGCCAGCGCCAATCGATCGGCTCGCTAAGCCGCTGGTAACGGATGTCAGTGGACAGGCGCATGGTTCCGTCGCGCTCCACGTTATCGAGTGCCGCATGGACGATGTGCGCTGAGTGGACCACGACGTCACCAACCTCATAGTCGGTCACGAGCCACCGCGCATCGCGTTCTTCGGCCAAGCCGGGTAGGTCAGCAGTGATTGACGCCGCGGGCTTCTTGAGCGTTCCTGCGCGTTCCCCGGCCATCACCCAGTGGTGGCTGCCCTCCAAATAGGTCAACCCCCCGCGCTGCCTGGGACAGTCCCCCAACGGAATCCACATGGACAGGACACGATCGCTGCCCTGCCGCAGGTAAACGAGATCATAGTGTGCCTGCGTGGCGGTTCCGATGCCGGCCTCCCCTGGCTTCGTGGGCCGAATAATCTTGCGCCGGTGCAGGTGGACATCGTCCTCCAAGAACCAGGCAAACCAATCAGCAATCTCTTTAGCGGTGCAGAGAGCCTGGTACTCCGGTCCCGGAACCACGACGTCGAAAAGTCCCCGCCGGAGCCTCAACCATAGGGCCTCACGATCGTGGCGCTCGGAAGGCGGCACGGGTTCCAAGTCACCCCACCGGGCCGCAGATTCGTCCAAAACATATCCATTCGACGTCAACATGCTCCCCAGATTGGCATCCCCGGACAACGAAGTGAATGGATTCTCATGCACCCCTGCTTGGACTTTTCTTCGGCTTTCTGTCCGGCTTGCGCTAAGACTCAGTCGGGAGCAGCATGGGTGGTCATGGACAATTGGTCAAGCTACCGGCTCCCGTCGCCGCGCCTGCGGGACATGGGCCTTGCGTGCCTGGGTGCCGGCGAACAAAGTGGCCAGTTGCCGTCGTTCTCCGGCAGAACATTGAGCACTCATGGCATGGTGATCGTGTCCGAAGGATCGGGCACTTTTCGTGTCAGGGGAAAGGTCTTTGAGGTCAACGCCCCGTCTGTCATCTGGCTGTTCCCCGGGGTGAGCCATGGGTACGGGCCGGGCCCAAGGGGCTGGAAGGAACACTGGATTCTCTTTACCGGGCCCACCGCCAGGGCTTTTGAAGAAATGGGATGCTTCGCCCGAGAGCACCCCGTGGTGCAATTCGACACTGCGTCCTGGCCGGAGCTGCGGGCCACGCTTGGACTTTTCCCAGCCCTTAGGGCTGCGCTGTCCGGCACTGGAACCCGCGGCGAGGTGGAGGCTTCTGTGCTCACTCAAAGAGTCCTGGTGGACAGCCGGGAGCACCACCGGAAGAACCCGGACGAACCCAACGCACCTCACGAACGCCTCTTGGCGGTGCTACGCGACAGCGCCTATGAACCGCTGCGCCTTTCTGACCTCGCCGCAACATTGAAGGTCTCGGACGCCGAATTGCGGCGCTGCATTCAGGCTGCCACTGGCCTTGGGCCGAAGGAGTTCGTCCTTCAGCTCCGGCTTTCGCAAGCTCAATCGCTGCTGGCGGATACGGACCTGCCAGTCCAACGCATCTCTACGCTGACCGGCTACGGCGATCCCGCGTACTTCAGCCGCCTCTTCGCCAGGAAGACGGGGTACTCGCCCAGCAGATTCCGCCAAGAGCACCGCCGGGAATGAACCCGCCGAGATGGCATTTCAATAGTCCCGAGGCCTGACATTGGTGCGTGCTGCCCCCTCGCGGGCCAATACTGTCGGTCCCCGCGACTAACCTTGAACCCATGGCAACAAAGACTTCCCGGGCGTCCAAAGCGCCGGCTTACAAGTGCGCCGAATGCGGCTGGACCACGGTCAAGTGGGTGGGGCGCTGCGGCGAGTGCCAGGCGTGGGGCACGGTTGAGGAAACCGGCGCCGCTGTAGCGCGTACGACGGCGGCAACCACAGTTCTGGAGCCGGCCCGCCGGATTGCCGAGGTGGATGCCACCACGGCGGCTTTCCTGCCTACCGGCGTGGACGAGCTGGACCGCGTGCTGGGCGGCGGACTGGTCCCGGGCGCGGTCATCCTGCTGGCCGGAGAACCCGGCGTGGGCAAGTCCACCCTCCTGCTGGACGTCGCGGCAAAATTCGCCCGCACCGCCCAGGATGTCCTGTATGTCACGGGCGAGGAGTCCGCCGCGCAGGTGAAGCTGCGCGCCGAACGGATCGACGCCGTCGCGGATTCCCTGTATCTGTCCGCCGAAACGGATCTGGGGCAGGCACTGGGGCAGGTGGAGAAGATCGAGCCGCGGCTGCTGATTGTGGACTCGGTCCAGACCCTCAGCAGCGCTGACGTGGACGGCAGCGCCGGCGGCGTCTCGCAGGTGCGTGAGGTTGCGGCGTCCATCATCGCGGCGGCCAAGCGCCGCAACATGACCACTTTGCTGGTGGGGCACGTGACGAAGGACGGGTCCATCGCGGGGCCGCGGCTGCTCGAACACCTGGTGGATGTGGTGTGCCAGTTCGAAGGCGAGCGGCATTCCCGGCTCCGGATGCTGCGCGCCGTGAAGAACCGGTACGGGCCCACGGACGACGTCGGCTGTTTTGACCTGAACGAGAACGGCATCGAAGGGCTCACGGACCCCAGCGGGCTGTTCGTCAGCCGCACCAAGGAGCCCGTCTCCGGCACGTGCATCACCGTGACCATGGAAGGGCGGCGGCCGTTGCTGGCCGAAGTGCAGTCACTGCTCGCCGAAAGCGCCAACTCCCAGCCGCGCCGCGCCACCAGTGGACTGGACAGCTCACGGGTGTCCATGCTCCTGGCGGTGCTGCAGCAGCGTGCCGGCTGCCTCCTGCACAAGGACGATTCCTACGTGGCCACGGTGGGCGGCGTGAAGCTTAGCGAACCCGCAACGGACCTCGCTATTGCCTTGGCCGTCGCGTCCGCGAAGGCCCGCAAACCCCTGCCCATCCGGCTAATCGCGTTCGGCGAAGTGGGCCTGGCCGGCGAGGTCCGGCCCGTGCCCGGCATCAACCAGCGCATCCAGGAAGCACACCGGCTGGGGTTCACGCACGCCGTGGTCCCGGCCAGCCACAACGGGCCGGGACCCGTGCCGGCAGGCTTCTCGGTCCGAGAAGTGGAGCACCTTACGGAAGCGTTGAGCCTGCTGATCGGGTAGGACCCGTTGCCGGCCGGGGCGATGTCAGCTGGCCGTGATCACCAGGGCAACGCTGTGTCCGCCGAAGCCAAAAGCGTTCACCAGGCCGGCGGGGGCGGAGCCGGGCGCCAGCGTGTGGGCTTTTTCCGTGACGATGTTCAGGCTCACCTCGGGGTCCAGCGCCTCGACGTTCGCCGTCCCGGGGAGCTGTCCGGTTTGCAAGGCCTGGACCACCACGACGGCAGCGAGCGCGCCGGCGCCGCCCAACAGGTGGCCGGTGTGGCCTTTGGTGGAGGTCACGGGCACGTCGGCACCGAAAATGGCGTTGATGGCCTGGGCTTCCAGCCGGTCCCCTACCGGGGTGGAGGTGGCGTGGGCGTGGACGAAGCCGATCTCCGAAGCCTGCATTCCGGCCGAGGCCAGGGCCTTCTGCATGACCCGCCGCTGCATGGCCGGGTCGGCGGCGACGATGTCGTTGGCATCGGAGGTGACCGCCCCGCCGGCCACTGCGCCGAGGACGGCGGCGCCGCGCGCCCGGGCGTGGGCCTCACTCTCAAGCACCACAATGCCGGCGCCTTCCGCGAGGACAAAGCCGTCGCGGCCGCCGTCGAACGGGCGCGAGGCGCGCTGCGGTTCGCCGTTGCGAGTGGAGAGTGCCCGGATCTGGGAAAACCCGGTGATGACCAGGTCGAGCACAGAAGCGTCCACGCCGCCGGCGATTACGACGTCGGCCGCTCCGGAGCGGATCATTTCGGCACCTTGGACAATTGCTTCCGCGCCGGACGCGCAGGCGCTGACCGGGGTCCGGGCTCCGCCGCGGGCGCCGAGGTCAATGGAGACCCAGGCCGCGGGGCCGTTGACCATAAGGCGGGTGAGGGTGTGCGGCGAGACCCGGCGCGGGCCGCCGCTGGCGAGCGCACGGTCCTGTTCGAGGGTGGAGCCGAGGCCGCCATAGGCGGAGCCGATCACGACGGCGAACCGTTCGGGGTCGACGTCGGGCGCCCCCGCGTGCTGCCAGGCTTCGCGGGCAGCCACCAGCGCCAGTTGCCCGCACCGGTCCATCCGCTTCAGCTCGCGCGTGGTGAGGTGCACCGAAAGATCCGCGGTGACCTGTCCGGCGATGCGCACGGGCAGCTGCTCCGCCCAGTCCTGATCCAGCGCTGCGATGCCGGACTGTCCCGCCAGCAGGCCGGTCCAGGTCTCCGCCACCGTGGATCCGAGCGGGTTGATAGTGCCGACGCCTGTGATCAGCGCGCGGGGGTGGTCTGCAGACATGGGACGCTACTTTGCGGGGTTGTGGGTGCCGATAGGCACGAGGGTCAGATCGGGGTGGTTCTTCTCGATCCGGCGCAGGGCCCAGACGTCGTTGAACAAGGCGAGGTATTCGCCGTCGGACCGCAACAGCACCTCAGCGCCGGGCACGTTGGCCAGCGCTGGCATGGCGTCCGCCGTCGAAATCCTGGCCATGGAGTACGGCAGGCGTTCCAGCCGCATGGGCGCGCTGAAGTCATGCGCCATGCGGTCCTCCACCACTTCGAACTGCATGGGGCCGACGGCGGCAAGCACCGGCGCCTGGTCGCCGCGGACGTCGGAGCGGAGCACCTGGATGACGCCCTCGTGCTCGAGCTGCTCGATGCCGCGGCGGAACTGCTTGAACTTGCTGGGGTCCTTTGACCGGGCCACTTGGAAGTGTTCCGGGGCGAACAGCGGGATGGCCGGGTATTCCACCGGGCCTTCGAGGAAGAGGCTGTCGCCGACGCGCAGCGTGGAGGCGTTCACCAGGCCCACCACATCGCCGGGGTACGCCTCATCGATGACCTCGCGTTCGCGGCCGAAGACCTGCTGGGCGTACTTGGTGGCGAAGGACTTTCCGGTGCGGGTCTGGGTGACCACCATGCCGCGTTCAAAGACCCCGGAACAGACGCGAATGAAGGCGACGTGGTCGCGGTGGGCTTTGTTCATGCCGGCCTGGACCTTGAAGACAAAGCCGGAGAAGGACGACTCAACGGGGCGCGGGCTGCCCTCAACGTCGGGGCGCGGTGCGGCGTGCGGTGCGAAGTCGACCAGCGCGTCCAGCAGTTCCTTCACGCCGAAGTTCAGGGCGGCGGAGCTGAACAGGATGGGGGTGGCGGTGCCTGCATGGAAGGCTTCGACGTCGAATTCGAGGTTGGACTCGATGACCAGGCCGGCCTCGTCGACGGCGTCGGTCCAGTTGCTGCCCTGCGTCTCCGCGGCCTCTTCAGGTGTGAAGTACTCGGTCAGCGCGATGTTGGCGCCGGAATTGTTGCGCTGGAAGCGGGCGAAGCGGTCCTGGCGGAGGTCCCAGACACCGCGGAAGTCGCCGGAGATGCCCACGGCCCAGGTCAGCGGCATGGGCTGCAGGCCGGTGCGCTCCGTGAGCTCGTCCATCAGCGCCAGCGCGTCCAGGCCGGGCCGGTCCCACTTGTTGATCACGGTGATGATGGGCAGGTTGCGCTGCTTGCAGACCTCAAAAAGCTTCATGGTCTGCGTTTCCAGGCCCTTGGCGGCGTCCACGAGCATCACTGCGCAGTCGACGGCGGCCAGGACCCGGTAGGTGTCCTCGGAGAAGTCCGCGTGGCCGGGGGTGTCCAGCAGGTTGATGACGGTGTCCCGGTAGGAGAACTGCAGGGCGGCGGAGCTGATGGAGATGCCGCGGTCCTTCTCCATCTGCATCCAGTCCGAGACCGTTTCCTTGCGGTTGGCCTTGCCGCTGGAGGCGCCGGCGGTCCCGATCACCTTCGCGTGCAGGGCCAAGGCCTCGGTGAGGGTGGACTTGCCGGCGTCGGGGTGCGAAATGACAGCAAAGGTCCGACGCCGGGCCGCCTGTTTGTGAATCTCGTTGACCCGGGCGGGGCTAAGGACATCTTGGGACACGGTGCTACTTTCGCTGCGATGGGGTTACCCCAAGGCGCTCGGCAGGCCTCAAGGGGAAGCATGGCTCTGGGACAGCCAAGTTCCAAGTTTATCGCAGCGCGGGAAGCAGCCGCTCTGGATCACCTCCCTGCCACCTGGACGGTGCGCGAAACGCCTCCCGGACAGCCGCCGTCGAACGCGTTCCCGAGGCACTTGGCGGCACCCCCTAACGAGGCACTTTGGGGCTTGTCCGTGCGGTTGTTGCCGCTTCTTACCTCTATCATTGAGCTTGCGGGAAACTGAGTACTTTTGATCCTGCCGGCTGAGTGTAAAACCGGCGTACCTGCGGGCGGCAGTCTGCACCTTTGAAGGGAACACCTATGGCTCGGAGCCCCGAAGAATCGCTCAAGGCGACTCTGGGCAGAGTGGCTCCAGGCACGCCGTTGCGCGATGGCCTGGAACGCATCCTACGGGGGCGGACCGGTGCGCTGATCGTGCTGGGCTCGGACCGGACCATCGATTCCATCTGCTCCGGCGGCTTCGACATCGGCATCGATTTCTCCCCCACAAGGCTCCGCGAACTGGCCAAGATGGACGGCGCCATCATCTGCGACAAGGACGCCGGCAACATTCTCCGGGCCGCGGTCCAGCTGGTTCCGGACTCAAGCATCGAAACGCAGGAATCCGGCACCCGGCACCGCACAGCGGAGCGCGTGGCCATTCAGACCGGTGTTCCCGTGATTTCCGTCAGCCAGTCCATGCAGATCATCGCGCTGTACGTGAACGGGCTCCGGCACGTGCTGGAAGGATCCGAAAAGGTCCTGGCCCGCGCCAACCAGGCCCTCGCCACGCTGGAACGGTACCGTTCGCGGCTGGACCAGGTGACCAGTTCCCTGTCCGCACTGGAGATCGAGGCCATGGTGACGGTCCGCGACGTCGCGGTCACCCTGCAGCGCCAGGAAATGGTCCGCCGGATCTCCGAGGAAATCTCGCAGTATGTCCTGGAACTTGGCGAGGACGGCCGGCTGCTGTCCCTCCAGCTCGATGAGCTCACGGTGGGCCGCGGCCCGGGCAGCGACGTCATCATCCGCGACTACGGCGGACCGGACGCGTCCGCCGAGGACATCGAACGGGCCGTCAGCGCGCTGGTGAACCTTGGCCCCACGGAGCTGATCGACCTGGGCAAGATCTCCGGGATCGTCGGTTTTGCCGGCGGCGAGGCCAACCTCGACGCCGTGGTGCAGCCCCGCGGTTACCGGCTGCTGTCCGGCCTCAAGGCAGTCCCCAAGGCTGTTGCCGACCGCCTGGTGGACCACTTCGGCGGCCTGCAGTTCCTGATGGCGGCCACCATCGACGACCTCATGACTGTTGACGGCATCGGCGACCAACGCGCACGCACCGTCCGCGAAGGCCTGAGCCGCATGGCCGAAGCCAGCCTGCTGGACCGCTTCCTCTAGGATTCCAGCGAAAGCGTCAGTTGAGCTGGAACACGGACTTGGGGCTGGCCCTGGACCCGAGCTTTGCCGTGAAAATGTAGTACGCCCCGCCGGCCCCTGGCTTGGCTTCGATGGGGCTGCAGCCTTCCAGCGTGCGGTTACGGGCCCACGGGAAGTTCGCCGTCTCGCTGGCGCCCGGAGCAATCGTCTTCACAAGGTCTTCGCTTTTGGCCTGGCAGTCCTTGGACGAGAAGATCCTATCCGCGCCGCTGGTCACCAGGTACTCCATCTGGGACGTCCCGATGTTCACCTCGCACGGCATGGTTCCGCCGTTGGTCACCTTCAGGGTGAGCAGCGGGTTCTCATCGGGGCCGTAGGCGGCTTTGTCGGTCGAAGCGGACACCGTCACCAGGTTTTGGTTGCAGGAAGGCGTGGGCGTCGGAGTGGGTTCGCTGCCCTCAGTTTCCGACGGCACGGCGCCGGGGGTGGGGGCGGATTCGGTGGCACCGTCGGTGGAGGATGCCGGCTCGGTGCCGCTGAAGGCACCGGCCACCGCAAAGCCACCGAACGTGAGGGCCACCGCCATCAGAAGGGCGGTTCCCACAAAAAGCCGACGGCGTCGGTAGACGGCTGCGCTCGGCTGCCGGGTAGCGCCGGAACCGCCCCGGGAACCGGATGCGGATGCCGTTTTGTGTGGTGATGAATTGCCTTGCCTGCCCATCCTTCTAGGCTAGAGAACGCGCCGGATTCTGCCGTCCCACCACGCCGGTTCCCCGGCCAACGCTAAGGTCACAGTTTGTCCGCGGGAATCTTCGCGTGGGCTCCCGGGAATCCACTACAGTGTTGGAATCGACGCTACAATCCTTTCCCCAGCCATGCCCGCGGACGCCTCGTCCTGCACGGATGAACTCCGCCCCGACCAGCTCGCCGCGCTCCACGGCAAGATCACCGGCTGGTTCGCGGAGACGGCGAGGGACCTGCCCTGGCGCGAACCGCACTGTTCACCGTGGGGAGTCCTGGTCAGCGAGATCATGCTGCAGCAAACCCCCGTGGTGCGGGTGCTGCCGGTCTGGCGGGAATGGCTCGAACGCTGGCCCAGCCCCGCCGGGCTCGCCGGCGAGCCTGCAGGGGAAGCCGTCCGCTCCTGGGGCAGGCTCGGCTACCCCCGCCGGGCACTCCGCCTGCACGCGGCCGCCGCGGCCATCGTCCGCGACCACGGCGGCAAGGTCCCTGGCAACTACACGGAGCTGCTGGCCCTGCCCGGCGTGGGCAGCTACACGGCCGCGGCCGTTGCCGCCTTTGCCTTCGGACGCCGGGAGACTGTGGTGGACACCAACATCCGGCGTGTGCACGCGCGCCTGGTTTCCGGCGTCGCGCTCCCGTCACCATCGCTGAACGCTGCGGAGATGCGGCTGGCGGCGGAACTGCTGCCGGACGACGTCGGGACCTCCGTGCGCTGGAACGCTGCGGTGATGGAACTGGGGGCGCTGGTCTGCACGGCGCGTGCGCCCAAGTGCGCGGACTGCCCGGTGCGGGACGCGTGTGCGTGGCTGGCCGCCGGCGAGCCACCGCCGTCGTACGTTCCCAAAGGACAGGCGTGGCACGGCACTGACCGGCAGGTCCGGGGTGCCGTGATGGCTGTTCTGCGGCTTGCGGACGCCCCGGTGCCGGCGGAAATGTTCCAGCGGGAGCCTGCTGACCTGGGCTTCGCGGCGGACGGAATCGGCGTACCCCTGTCCGCACTGCACCGACTGAACTGCGCGCCGGAACAGCTGGAACGTGCGATTGCCGGCCTCCTTGACGACGGCCTGGCCGAGCTTCACCAGGGCGGTTACCGGCTGCCTGCCTGAGACGCCTTTAGGGCGGTCAGTGCCTGGATGGCATACTTTCTGGTGACTCGAACCGGGGGAAATTCATGAGAATCGTGTTGTACGTTATCTGGGCGCTGTTTGTTGCGGGTGTCATTTTTGCGCTGGTCCGTTCACTGCGGAAAACCAAGCGGCAGGAAAAACTGATCGCCGGCTGGCCAAAGGTGCAGGCGACCGTCACTGGAAACGTTGCGGGCTGGACACATGGCGGAGGCGGCTCAACGCGGAGCCGGCGCTTCTACCCCACGTACCGGTTCGCCGACCCCAACGGGACCCTGTATGCAGGCGAATCCGAGGTTTCGTACGCCAACCAGCAGGCGCCGGGATCGCTCCTGGCGGTGGCCTACAACCCGGCGAATCCCAACCAGTCGTTCCAGGTGGCGTCCGAATCCAAGATGGTGATCGGGTGCCTGATGCCGGTCTTCGCATTTTTCGCGCTGCTGCTGTTCTGGGTCGCCGGCGCCTTCCCCCTGGGCTGACCCGTGGACTCCCTGAAACTGCTTTTCATCGTGCTGCCCGGGCTTTTCCTTGCCGCGGGCCTGCTGCTGATGGGGCTGTCCCTGGCCGCGTCGTTCCGCCGGAAACGTTCCACGGCGGGGTGGCAGGAGGCTTCGGCCACCGTCACGGGAAACCTGCACGGCACGGACGGACCCGCGGGCAACGGCCGGAACCGGTTTGCGCCGTCGTACGAATTCGCGGACGCCGGGGGCAAGCGCTGGCTGGGGCAGTCCAATATCTACAGCCAGGACCAGGCGATCATCGGCACCCACATCCCAGTGGTCTACAACCCGGCCAATCCCGCCGAATCCACGCTGCCGGTCTTCGTTGTTGCCAAGGGCCGGCTGGCCACGGGTCTCATTATGGTGATCTTCGGAGCAGCAGCCATAACAATGTTTGCGTCACTTTCCTGGTAGCAATGCCGGCTTCCGGCTCCGGATTTACGCTGAAGTATGGGCAAACCCGGGATACTTCTGGCACTGATGACGACGACGGTACTCACCTCCGGCTGCTACTACTACCCCGTCCCGGCGCCGTGCCCGATGATTGCCCAGGCGTCAGTGGTCTCGGTGACCGTTCCGCTTTCCTATGTTCCCCAGGTGGGAACACTGCGCCTCAAGGCGTGCCAGGACGGCGTGTGCAAGGAAGACAACGTGGAGCTGTTTCCCGGAACGGCATCCATTGACCAAGGCTGCACACCGGACGGGGTCTGCTCTGCCACGGCTTCCCCGGACGGGACCATGATCGGGATGCTGATGCTGGAGTCCCTCACGGAGGCCCCGATGGCGCTGACCGCCACCGGTACTTCTCCGGGCGGATCGGCCCTCCCTGTGCGCACCTTGGATTTCCGGCCCCGCGGCGCCTACCCCTACGGGGAGCAGTGCGGAAGGTTCGTCACGGCGTCGGTGATTCTCGACGCCGGTGGCCTGCGACAGGCCGCGTGACTCGTGGAGGCCCCTTCCTGGCGGGCACCCGTCCGAATTGCGTCTTGGCAGACAAGGCCCCGCCAGACCTGCCCTTGACTTCCGCTCAGGACACTTCTACGGTCTGTATTACTAGCATCGGCAACGTTGGATTTACAACATGTTCGCCGCCGGGAAGGGGTTACGATGCCACTTTCAGATCGGGAGCGGAAACAGCTCGAGGAGCTGGAATCGGGCTTGGCGGCAGACGATCCGCGGCTCGCTGAGGAACTCTCGTCCGGCTCCGTGGGCATGAGGTTTGGGCGCCGTACCTACTTCGGTGCCATCGCATGCCTGATCGGCCTGGTGTTGCTTATTGTCGGGGTCAGCACGCAGATCATCGTGATCGGCGTCGGCGGCTTCCTCCTGATGGGAGCCGGCACGTACCTGCTCGTGGACAAGCGCTCCTTCAACCTGGGCCGCAGCAGCCAGGTCAAATAGGAAGCTGACCAGGCCGGCGTTCCCGCCTGGCTGGATCCAGGCCAGCCACGACCGCATCAGTCCACGGCCTACGGCTCGCCGAAACCCGCCTGCACCAGGCCGCCGACGTAGTTCAGGGCACGCTCGGCATCCGGCCCCCACGCCTCGATGTGGAGCATGGATCCCTTGCCCGCCGCGAGCGTCATCAGCGATGTCATGGAGGCGCCATCCACGCCGTTGACCGTGACTTCGGCATTGAGGGACGCCAGGCCGCCCGCGATCTTGGCGGCCGGACGGGCGTGCATGCCGGCCTCATTCACCAGTTCGAAGTCGCCGGTGAAATCCGGCCCCGGACCGGTGACGGACCCTTCGGTGACGGTGCTTGCGGCGAGCGTGGGCGATGCGTCCGCCACTTCCGGCCCCAGTCCATAGACCGCTTCGGCGGCACGTTTGACTGCTTTTACATCGGCGCCGCCCTGGGCGGCCACGGCGGCAGCCACCAGGCCTTCCACCAGGGGCGCGTCCGCCAGGAGCACACCGGCGGGCTCCTCCACGAGCTCCAGAGCCGATTCCGCCGTCATCACCGCAGATCCCAGGTCCGTCAGGACCACCACGCCATCACCCCCGGCCGCCTGGTCCAGGGCCGACATGACCTTTTCCAGGCTCGTTCCGATCCTGCCGTCGGCGGTGCCCCCGGCGGCGAGGATTACGACGTCGGGCGCCATCTGGGCGGCAAGCTCCACGGCGCCGTCGGCAATTTTTTCGCTATGGGACACCACCACCAGTCGCACCGTCACGCTGCGGCCCCAACGGCGGCCCGGAGAATGAGGGCGCTGGAGGCGGCGCCCGGATCGCGGTGGCCCGCGCTCCGCTCCCCCAGGTAACTGGCGCGGCCCTTTCGGGCCACGAGCGGGTCGGTGGCCACGGCGCCGGCCTCGGCCGCCTCGGCTGCCGCGACCAGCACTCCAAGGACGGTGCCCGCACCATCCGCCGCGGCGGCCTTCGCTGCCTCAACCGCGGGGGTCCAGGCATCAACCATGGTCTTGTCGCCCGACTCGGCCTTACCCCGGGCCACGATCCCGTCGCGGGCAGCCGCCAGCGCATCGGCAAGGCGCCCCGGATCAATCTCGGCGGAGTCTCCCAGAGCGGTGGCGGCGCGCAGGAACGCAGTTCCGTACAAGGGTCCGGCGGCGCCGCCCACTTTGGACATCAGGGTCATGGCAGTCAGTTTCAGGGCCGCGCCGGGTGTCTCAGGCTGGGCTTCAGCCAGTTTATCCAGTACGGCCTGGAAGCCGCGGTCCATGTTCTCGCCGTGGTCAGAATCCCCGATCGCACGGTCCAGTTCGATGAGCCACACCCGGTTTTCCGCCATGGCCTTGGCACAGAGAGTCAGCCACCTGACGGCCCAGTTCACGTCCAGGACCACGGCTACACGCCCCAACGCAGGGCTGCGGTGTGCACGGGTGCATCCCACAGCTGCGTCAGTTCATCGTCGAGCCGCAGCACAGAGATGGAGCAGCCCTGCATTTCCAGCGCGGTGATGTAGTTCCCCACCAGCGAGCGTTCGACGACGGCCCCGCGTTCTGCGATCACCTGGGCAGCGCGGCGGTAAACGATGTACAGCTCGCTCAGGGGGGTGCCGCCCATGCCGTTGACGAACAGCAGGACTTTCTCGCCGCCGGTGATGCCCAGGTCGCTGAGGACCGGGTCCAGCAGGCGGTCGGTGATGCCGTCCGCGTTCTCCATCGGGATCTTGTGCCGGCCGGGCTCGCCGTGGATGCCGATGCCGATCTCGATTTCATCATCCGCAAGGTCGAAACTGGGCTTTCCGGCATGCGGGACTGTGCACGCTGAAAGCGCCACACCCATGGTGCGAACGTTGCTGTTGACGCGGTCACCGATCGCGGCCACGGCATCGAGGTTGTCGCCCCGTTCAGCCGCGGCGCCGGCGATTTTCTCCACCAGCACCGTCCCACCCACTCCGCGGCGCCCCGCGGTGTACAGGGAGTCCTCCACCGCGACGTCGTCATTGACCAGGACCGTACGGATGTCCACGCCTTCGGCCTGCGCCAGTTCCGCCGCGGTCTCAAAGTTCAGGACGTCGCCGGTGTAGTTTTTCACGATATGGACGACGCCGGCGCCCGAGTTGACCGCTAGCGTCGCCGGAAGGATCTGGTCCGGCGTCGGCGAGGTGAACACCGCCCCCGGCACGGCGGCGTCGAGCATTCCCAGCCCGACGAAACCGGCGTGAAGCGGCTCGTGGCCGCTGCCTCCGCCGGAAACGAGTCCGACCTTCCCGGCCACTGGCGCGTCTTTGCGCGTGACGTACTTCGGATCGGCGGTGACGGTCACGAGTCCCGCGTGGGCCAGACCGAATCCCTCGACGGATTCGTCAACCACGGAACGGGGATCATTGATGAGCTTTTTCATGGCAGAACTCCTGGGGTGTGGGTGCTTCCTGGAGGATGCACTTTGACCCTACTACCGCCGCATGAAGTCCGGTAGCCTGCGCCGATTCGGTGGAAGCGGTAAGGGACAGCCCCCAATGACTGTCCCTTACGGCAGGCCCCACACTGCAACCCTGTCAGTTTATCCATCAATTCGACATAAAGCTATTTATGTCACAGGGTGCCTTCTTGCCGCGGTCGCCCGGGCCTGCTGATTCGAGTGTCTAGAGGGTCTTGATCATGCGGGTATTGCCCAGGGTGTTGGGCTTGACCCGCGCGAGGTCCAGGAACTCGGCAACGCCTTCGTCATGGGAGCGCAGCAACTCGGAGTAGACCACCGGGTCCACTGCCGTCTGGTCGGCCATGACCTCGAAGCCGTGGCGCTTGAAGAAATCCACTTCGAACGTTAGGCAGAAGACCCGGGCCACGCCCAGCCCGCGGGCTTCGGCCAGCAGGCTTTCCACCAGTACGTGCCCTACCCCTTTGCCGCGCCACGCGTCCGATGCGGCCAGCGTGCGGACTTCTGCGAGGTCTTCCCACATAACGTGCAGCGCCCCGCAGCCGATGACTTCGCCGTCGTCGGCTTCTGCGATCCGGAACTCCTGGAGGCTCTCGTAATAGGCAACCGTCTCTTTCGCCATCAGGATCCGCTGCTCAGCCAGCGGCGCCACAAGGCCCTTGATGGAGGCCACGTCACTGGTGCGTGCAGAACGGATATGGAAAGTGTCGGAGTCGGTCACTCCACAATCCTACGGTGGCGGCCGGCTGGCTTGGGGCGCTCCCGTACCGGCGCCATTTGCCGCTTGCTGCTCCTTCGTCGCTCTGACGCAAGCTACACAAATGCCCCCGGCACCCTCGCTTCGCTGGCCGCTCGCCTATGCTCGACGCCGGACTCACCACCGGGACGGAGGGTAAAGCAAAGGCCCCGCCTCTCCTTTAGGGAGTGGCGGGGCCTTGGCCGTCTTGCGTTAGACGCTCGGCGCGGCGCCGAGCCTGGGGGGGGTCCGCCGGTCCCCGGTCGCGCTGCTGGCACTGCTCGGACTGCCGAGTGCGGCTACATCTACCAAGGCAGGAACCCGGGCTGCCCGAGGGGGACGTCCCCTCGACACCCGGGTAGACCTCACGCGTGCCCGCGTCCCGCTGCCTTGGACCGAGGCTCAGCCTTGCTTGGAGGCCCAGTCGGCGACGCGCTGCGTACTTTCCTCTTCGGAGAGGTCCTCGACGCGAGTCATGATGGACCAGCGCACACCGTAGGGGTCCCGGATGCTAGCGAATCGGTCTCCTGACACAAATGTGGACAGCGGCTCCCGAACGGTAGCCCCTGACCGCTCGGCGCGCGCAACGAGAGCGTCCGCATCGGCGCAGTAGAAGCCGATGGAGTAGCAATCATCGTCGCCGTTCGGCGCCGGAACGAGGTGGTAGTCCGGGTTGGGCTCTCCAATTTGGAGTCGCCCCTGACCGAAGTCAAGTTCGGCGTGGACGACGATTCCGCCGATCTCGGTGACATTTACTGTGCGCGCGCCGAAAACGTCCTGGTAGAAGGTGATTGCCTCCTTGGCAGAAGGGATCGCAAGGAACGGCGTGAGGTTCGTGAAGCCGTGCGGGATACCGGATTTCGTGTGCTTGCCATCGGCGGCCTTGGTCAGTTCGGGGCTTGTAGTATCAGTCATAGATCTCACGGTACGCACAGGTCCGCTCAGCGGCTTGGAGAATTGCGACAGCCTGGATAAGGAGTGTCCTCCCATGGTGGGTTCGTTCAAGGGAATCCTCTACCCGGCCCGGCTTCCCACGTTTCACCGCGTGCCTGCGCCTGAGGCCGTCACGAAGCTGGTGCAGTGGTTTTGGATCCCCGAGTGGGACATTGAGCCAGGGCACACGTCACGCCAGCACCTGATCGCGTTCCCGACGTCCAACCTTGTGGTCCAAAAGGATCTCGTTGAGTTCGCAGGCCCAACAACCCGTCGATCGCATCGCGATCTCACGGGCCGGGGCTGGGCGGTTGGGGCCCTCCTACGTCCCGCGCTGGTTCCACGTTTCACGGATGATCCGGGGAGCCTGCGGGATTCCCAGCTGCCACTACCGCTCGCGGATCTGCATGCCTCAGTGTCGGCGGCGATGAGGGGAACCGATCCAGTGGAACGTCGACAACGCGCGGTGGAGGCTTTCACTGACTGGCTAGTAACGCAGAGTCCAGAGGTATCCGAGGAAGGCATTCTTGCCAACGCGATGATGGACATTATCGGAACATGCGCCGACGTGACCCGCATTGAAGTCGTTGCTGCGCGTCTATTTGTTTCGCCGAGAACCCTTCAACGGGTAGCGCGGAAGTACATCGGCCTGAGCCCGTCCGCGCTCATCCGAAGGCGCCGCCTGCAAGAGGCCGCTGACCGGTCACGGACCGACCCGGCGACAGACCTCGCGGCGATCGCCGCCGAACTCGGCTACGCCGATCATGCCCATCTGACGAACGACTTCCAAAAGTTCCTAGGATTCACGCCAAGCACTTATCGACGATCAGTCCTCCAGGACCAGGCCGAGAATCATGACGACGATGGATAGCTGAGGGCCCAGTGTCTTGCGCCTGAAATTCGGTTCGTAATTACGGAATGGGATATGACGAACGTTGGGCGGATCTGGAAGGCCTTTGAGCTCAAACCCCACCGCGCAGACGGTTTCAAGCTCAAAGGCCCCGCCCGCTCTTGGTGGGAGCCGGCGGGGCCTTGGCAATCTTGCGTTAGACGCTGGGGGCGATCTCCGGGATGCGCGGCTTGGCGTTGCCGGCGAAGGTGAACTTGGCGTCGTCGCCGTCGCCGTCCACATCCACCATTACGATGTCGCCCGCGTGGAGCTCGCCGAACAGGATCTTCTCGGAGAGCTGGTCCTCGATCTCGCGCTGGATGGTGCGGCGCAGCGGCCGGGCACCCATGGCGGGATCGTAGCCGCGCGTTGCCAGGAGCACCTTGGCCTTGGGCGTGAGCTCGATGCCCATGTCCTTGTCCTTGAGGCGCTTCTCCAGGCGGCCAACGAACATGTCAACGATCTCGATGATCTCGTCCTGGGTGAGCTGCGGGAACACCACAACGTCATCCACACGGTTCAGGAATTCCGGACGGAAGTGCTGCTTGAGCTCCTCCGTCACACGGGCACGCATCCGGTTGTAGCCGGTCTGTGTGTCTGTGCCGGACTGGAAGCCGGTGGCAACGCTCTTGGAGATGTCCCGCGTGCCCAGGTTGGTGGTCATGATGATCACGGTGTTCTTGAAGTCCACGACGCGGCCCTGGGAGTCGGTCAGGCGGCCGTCTTCCAGGATCTGCAGGAGTGAGTTGAAGAGGTCAGCGTGCGCCTTCTCCACCTCGTCGAACAGGACCACGGAGAACGGACGGCGGCGGACCTTCTCGGTGAGCTGGCCACCCTCTTCGTAGCCGACGTAGCCCGGGGGGGCACCGAAGAGCCGTGAAACAGTGTGCTTTTCGGAGTACTCGGACATGTCCAGCGTGATGAGGGCGTCCTCGTCACCGAACAGGAATTCCGCCAGGGCCTTGGCGAGCTCGGTCTTGCCGACGCCGGTGGGACCGGCGAAGATGAACGAGCCGCCCGGACGCTTCGGGTCCTTTAGGCCTGCACGGGTACGGCGGATTGCCTGCGACAAGGACCTGATGGCCTCGTTCTGGCCCACCACACGCTTGTGCAGTTCGTCTTCCATCTTCAGCAGGCGCGAGGACTCTTCCTCAGTCAGCTTGAAGACCGGGATGCCGGTGGAGTTGGCCAGCACCTCGGCGATGAGATCCTCATCCACCTCGGAAATGTCATCCATGCCGCCGGACTTCCAGTGGCGTTCCTTCTCGGACCGCTCGGTGATGAGCTTCTGCTCCTTGTCCCGGAGCGAAGCGGCGCCTTCGAAGTCCTGGGCGTCGATGGCGGATTCCTTCTCCATCTTCAGCTTGGCGATCCGCTCATCCATGGCCTTCAGCTCCGGCGGGGCGGTCATCCGGCGGATGCGCAGCCGGGCGCCGGCCTCATCGATCAGGTCGATGGCCTTGTCCGGCAGGAAGCGGTCCGAGATGTAGCGTTCGGAAAGGTTCGCCGCCGAGGTGAGGGCGCCGTCGGTGATGGTGACGCGGTGGTGCGCCTCGTAGCGGTCACGCAGGCCCTTGAGGATCTCGATCGCGTGCGCGACGGAGGGCTCCTTGACCTGGATCGGCTGGAAACGGCGCTCCAGCGCGGCATCCTTCTCGATGTGCTTGCGGTACTCATCCAGGGTGGTGGCACCGATGGTCTGCAGTTCACCGCGGGCCAGCATGGGCTTCAGGATGGACGCAGCATCGATGGCACCTTCAGCGGCACCCGCACCGACCAGGGTGTGGATCTCGTCGATGAAGAGGATGATGTCGCCGCGGGTGCGGATTTCCTTGAGGACCTTCTTCAGGCGCTCTTCGAAGTCACCGCGGTACCGGGAGCCGGCCACCAGCGAACCGAGGTCCAGGGTGTACAGCTGCTTGTCCTTGATGGTTTCCGGGACGTCGCCGCGGACAATCGCCTGGGCGAGGCCTTCGACGACGGCGGTCTTGCCGACGCCGGGCTCACCGATCAGGACAGGGTTGTTCTTGGTGCGGCGCGAAAGGACCTGCATGACGCGTTCCATTTCGGATTCGCGTCCGATCACCGGGTCCAGCTTGTTCTCGCGCGCAGCCTGGGTGAGGTTGCGGCCGAACTGGTCCAGGACCACGGAGCCGGCGGGAGTGCCTTCGGGCTGGCCCGGACCGACGCCTGCGCCGGTGGTTTCCTTGCCCTGGTAGCCGGAGAGGAGCTGGATGACCTGCTGGCGGACGCGGTTGAGGTCTGCGCCCAGCTTGACCAGCACCTGGGCGGCAACGCCCTCACCCTCGCGGATGAGGCCCAGCAGGATGTGCTCCGTGCCGATGTAGTTGTGACCCAGCTGCAGGGCTTCGCGCAGCGAGAGTTCCAGCACTTTCTTGGCGCGTGGGGTGAAGGGGATGTGGCCGGACGGGGCCTGCTGGCCCTGGCCGATGATCTCCTGTACCTGCTCGCGCACGCCGTCGAGCGAAATGCTCAAGGACTCAAGAGCTTTGGCGGCAACGCCCTCACCTTCATGGATCAGACCCAAGAGGATGTGTTCGGTACCAATGTAATTGTGGTTCAGCATGCGTGCCTCTTCTTGGGCAAGCACAACCACGCGACGGGCACGGTCCGTAAATCGCTCAAACATTTCGCCACACTCCTAGCTACGACGTACCTTGATGCTACGTGGCAGACCCCCTCTTGGGGAGCGTGTTCGCCACAGGGGAAACATGACGTGTTCAACCTCCCGTCACTCTGCCCCGCTTGGATCAATGCAAGAACCTCAAGCAAGGAGAACGTCATGGAAGTGATCACCCTGCTCATGACTGCCGCGACAGTAGCCCTCGCCGGGATCGGCGGGCTCTACTACTCCTTCGCATGCTCGGTGATGCCGGGGCTGCGCGCCACCGATGATGCGACATTTGTCAGTGCCATGTCCCGGATCAACGCCGCAATCCAGAATCCGGTGTTCGCGCTGAGCTTCGTCGGAGCCTTCCTCTCATTGGCGGGCTCGGCAGCCTTCTCATGGGCCAACGGGCTTGCCAGCGCACTCCCCCTCTCTGTGGCACTGACCGGCTACACGGCCACGCTGGTCATCACCTTCGGGGTCAACATCCCCTTGAATAATGGTCTCGGCCGGGCGGTCGCGTCCGGAGACGCTGCGGCCGCCAGAAGAGCATTCGAACGCAGGTGGTCGCGGTGGAACATCCACCGCACGTGGCTGTCGCTGGCCGCGCTGGTAGCGCTCAGCGTTGCATGGGCAGTGTTGGTTCAGCCGTGAGGCCTGCCCTGTCCGGGGCGGCCTACTTCCGGAAGTCGAACAGCGCCGTGTGTGATGTCCCGTCGTTCAAGCCCAGAGTGAACTGCCGGCACGTTCCTGCCGAGGCCTTCTGGGTTTTCCACACGTACGTGTAGGTATCGGAGCCGGCTGCGTAGCTCAGTGAGCTGCTTCCCGCGGCGACAGTCTGTTCGATCTCGTCCAGGACTGCGCCACCCGGGCAGGCAATAGCGGACGACGACGGCGCTCCCGCCGCCAGGATGCCCAGCCCCCGGTTCCCGCTAAGCCCGAACTTAATGGGAACCGCGGCACCTGCCTTCATCGAATTCAGGGCACCGCCGTTGTCGACTGGCTGCAGGAACCCGCGGAACGGCCAATGCGGCTGGCCTACGGCGAATGGTGAGAAGGAAGCGGTCCGGCCGTACACCTTGCCAGTTCCGCTGAGTGCGGGGTCGGTGATGTCCGCCCAGGCCCCAGGGCTCCTGACATGGAAGAGGATGTGCGATGCAGCACAGTCCAGCTCTCGGAATTCCAGCTGGAGGCGCCGGTAACGGAGTCCACCACAATCTCATCCGCCGTCGCGAACGTGTCCCTGTCCTGATAGCCGAGCAATTCCGCGAAAGCGCCGTCATCACGGCCTGAAGATGCTGTGTACCAGCTTTCAAGGAACCCGGCGGCGGTGGCCCTGATCTTGTAAGTTCCATCCGTCAGATCGAACGACGTACTTGCCACGCCCGAACTCGCCGTTTGCGGGATCGCAAGCACAAGGTCGCCATCAATGGCGTTGAAGACCTCAAAGGTGACGTCGGTGGCAATTGCGGGGCCCGGACTCGCATTGATGCTGGCTAGGAGTTCCGTCGAATCCAGGACCACGCTTAAGCGCACTTCATCATCTGCAAACGCCGGAGCGCCGAGGGGCGCAGCCAGCAGCAGGACCAGTGCCGCCAGGACTGCCGTAAATCGCCGAGACCCGCTAATTACGGACATTCCAGTCTCCAGTCACGCACCGATTCGAGTGGCGAATTCGAGCGGGCGTCCCAGACCGAAGGCTCAAACCGAATCGCCGGCTCATCCCAAGGAATTTGCGCGACGATTAGCCCAACGGTACGCCCGGAGGCCGTTAGTCAGCAAGATTTTCGCGCATACTCATTTCCGTCTTTGCGCATTCACAATTGGCATCAAAAAACCCTGCCCCCACCCGAAGGTGAAGACAGGGCCTAATGCGCAGCCGGAGAGGCGGAAGGTCAGGAATTTGCCTTTTGGTAGGCTTCCTGGATTTCAGCCTGAATTCGGCCCCGGCTGTTAACGGTGTAGCCGTTATCCCGTGCCCATTGGCGGATCTGCGCGGAGTCGTTGGCGCGGGGGCCTGCAACCGCTTTGGTGCGGGTGGCTCTGCCGGCCGAGGTCTTGCGCCCGGCGGCAACAAAGCGCTCCAAAGCAGAGCGAAGCTCAGCCGCGTTGGCCGAGGACAGATCGATTTCGTAGCTGACCCCATCGAGGCCAAAACGGACGTTTTCGTCCGCAGATCCCCCATCCAGATCATCGACGAGGATGATGTTTACTTTCTGTGCCATTAAATATGTCTTCCTCTTGGAAAGGTTCGGTTGTCAGAAAATGAGGATGTTCCTGTTAAAAGTATGAACCTCTTTATGGCAACGCGTCAAAGCGTCGAATCGTTCCTGTGGATATCCACAGGAACCCGCAGAAAGTTCTTTCGAGCTATTTGTCCGATTCCGGGTTCTGCTCGTTCAATGGCACACCAGAACGCGATTCCGCCTCGGCCTGGGCCTGCGCTTCGGCCTTACGCTCGGACTTATCGGCATTGAAGATGGATTTCATGGCGAACCAGAAAAGCAGGCCAACCACCAGTGAGGGCAGGAGAACGGCTACATATTCCATGGTCAGTGGCCTTCGGGCTTGAGAAGCGGGAAAAGGATGGTTTCGCGGATACCGGCGCCGGTGAACAACATCACCAGCCGGTCAATACCCAAGCCGATGCCGCCCATGGGCGGTGCGCCGTATTCGAGGGCCCGCAGGAAGTCCTCGTCCAGCTGCATGGCCTCGGCATCGCCCGCGGCCGCGTGCCGGGACTGCTCGGTGAGCCGCTCGCGCTGGATGACGGGGTCGATCAGCTCGGAGAAGGCCGTGCCGCGCTCCATGCCGCCGATGATGAGGTCCCAGGCTTCGATCAGCCGGCCGTCCTCCCGGTGCGGGCGGGCCAGCGGCTGGGCAGACGGCGGGTAGTCGTACACAAAGGTGGGGTTCAGCAGCGTGGGTTCCACAATTTCGCCGAACAGCTCCACGGCCAGTTTCTCGGCGTCCCACTTCGGGTCCACCTTGACCTCGTGCTTTGCCGCGATTTCTCGCAGCACCTCAAGTGACGTGTCCGGCGTGACTTCCTGGCCAACGGCGTCGGACAGGCCCGGGTAGACCGAAACCCAGGCCCAGTCGCCGTCGAGGTTGATCTCCCCGGCTTCGGTCTGGAGGGTGCGGCCGACACCCACGGCGTCGGCGGCGTCGAGGATGATCTCCTTGATGCGCTCGGCCATGACGAACTGGTCCGCCCAGGCTTCGTAGCACTCAAGGGTGGTGAATTCGGGGCTGTGAGTGGAGTCCACACCCTCGTTGCGGAAGACGCGGCCCATGTCGTAGACGCGGTCGATCCCGCCCACAACAGCACGCTTGAGGTAAAGCTCGGTGGCGATGCGAAGGGTCATCTTCTGGTCGAACGCGTTCATGTGCGTCTCGAACGGGCGGGCCAGGGCACCGCCGTGGACCAGTTGCAGGATGGGAGTTTCCACCTCGACGTAGCTGTGGCGGTGCAGGCTCTCGCGGATGGAGCGGGTGATGGCGGCGCGGGTGTAGACCATTTCCCGGGCTTCGTCGCGCACCATCAGGTCCACGTAGCGCTGGCGGACGCGGGTTTCCTCGTTCAGTTCCGCGTGGAGCACCGGCAGCGGGCGGAGTGCCTTGGAGGCCATGGACCAGGACTCGGCCATAACGGACAGCTCCCCGCGGCGGGAGGAAATCACTTCGCCCTTGATGAACACGTGGTCGCCGAGGTCCGCCAGCGCCTTCCAGTCCGCGAGCGCTTCCTCGCCCACGTTGGCAAGGCTGATCATGGCCTGGAGCCGGGTGCCCTTGCCGTCAACGCCGCCTTCCTGGAGCGTGGCGAAGCAAAGCTTGCCGGTATTGCGCACAAAAACCACTCGGCCGGTGACGCCCACAACGTCGCCGGTGGTCTCGTCAGCCTCAAGGTGCGCGTACTTTTCGCGGATCTCCGTGAGGGAATGCGTGCGTTCCACACCCACCGGATACGCCTCGGTGCCGCGCTCGATCAGCTTGGCGCGCTTATCCATGCGGATGCGCATCTGCTCGCTGGCGTCGAGCGGCTTTGGGGCATTTTTGGGAGTGGGGGTGTTTTGGGAAGTCACAATCCCCAAGTTTACCGGGAGTTCGCGCCACCGGCTCCCGGCGGACGCCCCACCCCTCTCCCTCCGAGTTTTTGTCCAGATAACGCATGTTTGTGGGCTGTTTGGAGGGATTATCTGGACAAAAACTCCCGACGGAGGTGGGCATAGACTCGGGCTGTGGAGACGTGGAAAGTTGAGGCGGAGGACGGCGGGCGCCTCGACGTGCACTCGTTCCGCACCCCCGCTGGACTGGACCCGACGAGGACGACGGCGGGACCTCCCGGCGTCGTACTCATCCACGGCACGTTGGTCACCGACGCCCTCTACCGGCCTTTTGCCCGGAAGCTCAGCGTCTTGCTGGGCCGGCCGGTGCACTGCTACAACCGGCGCGGCCGGGCGGGCTCAGCCCCGCAGCCGGCGGATTACTCGGTGAAGACGGAGGTCAGCGACCTTGCGGCCGTCATGCGCGCGACCGGCTCCACGGACGTGGTGGCCCACAGCTACGGGGGCTTCGTGGCGCTGCAGGCGGCCCGGACCCTGCCGGTGGGCCGGCTGGTGACGTATGACGCGGCGGTGTCGCTGTCCGGAAACCTGAGCCGCCGCTGGCGGCCGGAGCTTGAGGATGCCGTCACCGCAGGCCAGCTTAACCACGCTTGGGCGCATCTGGTCCAGGGCCTGGCCACGGCCGGACCGCTGTCCTACCTGCCGCTCGGCGCGCTGCGGATGCTAAGCATCCTCTCCGCCAGGACCAACCTGGGCGCGGAGATGCGCCAGCTGTTGCCCACGGCCGTCACGGAAATGCGTGCCGTACTCGACGCCGACGCCGAACTGGAGAATTTCACCGCCCTCACCACCCCCATCCTGATGCTCAGCGGCGGCTGGAGTCCGGCGTATTTTGCCGAGACGGGCCGGCAACTGGCCGCCGCCGTGCCATCCATTAACTTCCAGGTGGTCCCCGGCCAACTGCACGAGGGACCCATCCGTCCCGGCAAGGGGCTCGCCGTGCGGATTGCCCGGTTCATCAACGGCAGCGACGGCCAGGTCCGGCCGCTGGGGAGGCGCCGGTAGGTCGCTTTGCCGGCTGGGGAGCTGTGCCGCACGCCTAGGATGGGGAGCGTGAAAGAACAGGAAGTCCCCACGCACGACGGCGGCAGGCTGGCTTTGTACAGCTACGGAACCGAGGATGCGCCGGGAGAGCGCCGGGTGGTGGTCATCGGCGGGGCGTTCCTCACGGCCCTGATCTACCGGCCGTTCTCGATGGCCTTGGCCGACGGGCTGGGCGACGGGTGGGCTGTGGATGTCTATGACCGGCGCGGTAGGGGCAACTCCACCGAGCAGCCGGCCGACTATTCCATGGCCACGGAAATCGCCGATGTCCGCACGGTCATGGACGCGACGGGCGCCCGCAACGTCCTGGGCCACAGCCTGGGCGGGTCGGTGGCGCTGAACGCCGTCCAGGAGTTCGCGGGAACCTCCTACGAGCCGGACAAGCTGGCGGTCTACGATGCTGCGGTCAACATCGACGGCAGCATCGACATGTCGTGGCTGGACGAGTTCGAGGCCGCGGTGAACGCCGGCAAGGTGGGGCATGCCATGGCCCGGATGAAAAAGGGCATGCAGCCGGGCACCGCGCTTTCAAGGGTCCCCGAGCCGGTGCTTGCAGGGCTGATGGCCGTGGTGTCCCGCACGAGGGTGAACAAGATGCTCCGGGAGCTGATGCCCACCGGCGTCGGTGAACTGCGGGCCGCGTATGACGAGGCCGAACACGTCAGGAACTTCGCCGTCCTTCCCGCCAACACACATTTTATGGTGGGCGGCAAAAGCCCGAGCTACTACAAGGTCACGGCCCAGCGTCTCCATGCGGCCGTCCCGGGGAGCACATTCGAGCTCTCACCCAAGGGCTTCCACGGCTCCATCCCGGCCGCAGTGAAGGAACTTGTCACCGACATCGCTGAATACTTCAAGGGCTAAGGCATTCCGCAGGTTGCTCGGCTAGGCTCGGATCATGACGAGCGAGAACATCAATACCCCCGACGGCGGCACGCTGGAGCTCTTCTCCACGGGTGCTGAACTGGCGTCCGCCGGCTCCGGCGTGGTTGTGGTGCCGGCCTCCATGGTGACCGCGGCCGACTACACAAAGTTCGCCCAGAAGCTCAGCGCCGCGCTGGGCCGCCCGGTCCACACCTTCAACCGCCGCGGGCGCGGTTCATCGTCGCCGCAGGCCGAGGATTACACGCTGGACGCGGACATCCGGGACCTGGACGCCGTTATGAAACACACCTCCAGCACCGACGTGTTTGGACACAGCTTCGGCGGAGCGGTGGCCCTGCACGCGGCCCGGACCCTTCCCGTGGAGCGGCTGGCCGTGTATGACCCCGCTGTGTCTGTGAACCACAGTGTGAAAGCCGACTGGACTGCTGAATACGAACGCGCCACGGCCGCCGGGGACGATGACCGCGCCCTGGCCGTCCTCACGAAGGGCCTGGAGACCGGGGCCTTCTCCCGGATGCCGCTGTCCATGCTCACCATCGCCAACAAGCTCACCGCCGGCACGCACGTGGGCAAGCAGATGCGCGAACTGATGCGCACGGGCGTCCGGGAAATCAAGGCGATCATCGCCGCAGACATGCCGGCCGAGCCGTTCCTGGAACTGCCCCTGGAAACACTGATTATTGTCGGCGAGAAGAGCCCCGCCTACTTTGGTGTGGCGTGCGGCCAGATCCACGATGTCCTGTCCGGCTCCAGCTACACCAACCTGCAGGGTGCCGGCCACGACGGCGTCCTCCGCGCCCCGGACAAGCTCATCACCGAGCTCAGCGACTTCTTCGCCGGCTAGACGATATGAAGTGAGAGGTGCAGCGGTCCCCGACGCGAACGGACACTTGGCCGCGCCCCCTAAAGCGCGAACTGGCAGCAGATGACCTCAAATCCGGGGGATTTGAGGTCATCTGCTGCCAGTTCGCGCCGTTGCGAGGGGTGGTGGCGGCGGTGTCCGTCAGTGGCCGGCGCCGTGTCCCGGGGCGGCGCCTTCTGTTTTGCGCATCATCGCGGAAAGCACGACGGCGGCGAGGGCTATGACGGTCGCCGTCAGGAATGCTGCGCTCATGCCCGCAACGAGCCCTGACGCGGCCGAGACCACGGCGAAAATGGACACCAGCAGCGCCGTGCCGGCGGCACCGGCTACCTGCTGGGCGGTGCTCATGATTGCCGAGCCGTGCGAGTAGAGATGCGGCGGCAGCGGGTTCAGGCCGGTGGTAAATGCCGGGGTGAACAGCAGCGCCAGGCCGAAGCTCAGCCCCACGTGGAGGGTGACGATCCACCAGACCGGAGTGCCGGCGTCGAGCATTGAGAACTGCCACAGGGCCAGCACCATCAGCACGGAACCGGTAACGGTGAGCGGCAGCGGGCCCACCTTGTCGAACAGCCGGCCGATGAACGGGCCCAGCAGGCCCATCGCCAGCCCGCCCGGAAGCAGCGTAAGCCCGGTCTCCAGCGAACCCAGGCCGCGGATTTCCTGCAAGTAGAGCGGCAGCAGGATCACGCCGCCGAAGAGCGCCATCATGGCCACCACCATCAGCAGCACCGAAACCGTAAACATCCGGAAGTTGAAGGCGCGGAGGTCCAGCAGCGGGGCTTCAACCTTCTGCAGCCCGAGCTGGCGAAGCACAAAGAACGTCAGGCTGGCTACGCCGATGACCAGCGCGGCGATAGCCACGGTGCTCGGACCGCTTTGGCCGCCGTGCCCGCCGCCGATCTGGCTGAGACCGTACACCAGGCCACCGAAGGCAGGAACCGTTAGAAGTACGGAGAGGAAGTCGAGCTTGGTCTTCTCGGTTTCGCCCACGTTCGTCAGGTACTTGGCGCCGATGGCCAGGGCCGCCAGGGCTACCGGCAAGACAAAGACGAACATAAAGCGCCAGGTGAAGTGCTCCAGGATCAGCCCGGAGACAGTGGGCCCCATGGCCGGTGCCACGGAGATGGCGATGCTGACGTTGCCCATGACGGCACCGCGCTTGGCCAGCGGGACGAGGGTGAGGATGGTGGTCATCAGCAACGGAAGCATGATGGCCGTGCCGCCGGCCTGGACGATGCGGGCCAGGAGCAGGACCTCAAAACCGGGGGCGACTGCCGCCAGGGCGGTGCCGCCGGCGAACAATCCCATGGCGAGCATAAAGACCGCTCTTGTGGACAGGCTTTGGAGGATGAACCCTGTGGTGGGGATGACCACGGCCATGGTGAGCATAAAGCCGGTGGAGAGCCACTGCACGGTGGGCGCGTCCACGCCCAGGTCAACCATCAGCCGCTGCAGGGCAACGTTCATGATGGTCTCGTTCAGGATCACCACAAAGGTCGCCACGAGCAAGGTGGCGATGATGGTCACCGATTCGCGGGACATTTTCTCCGGCGCGGAGGACTTCGGCGCCGCCGCACGCGCGGACGGCCCGGACTGTCCGGAGGCGTCCGAAGAGACTTCTGTAGACATGGGTGTTCCCTCAGGGAGTAAGTATGAAGTGTTGCGCGAGCATCGTCGCTGCAGATTCCAACACTCTACCGTCCGGAGTAATTCCGGCGCACGGGTTTTTTCTTCGGCACGGGCGTATTCTGGCCCCCGGCGTAGGCTGCGTGGAGTGAACCCCCGGAGGGTTTTTCGTGGTGCTTAAGTGACCGTTCGCGCCGGGGTCAGCTGCGGTGGTGCGCGATCAGCCAGCCGGCCATCTGCTGGGCCCGCATCGCCGCCATGGCGTCCCCCTCGGTGGCTGAGACGATTGACCCCTTCATGAGGATGTGCCAGGACCGGGCGAAATCCTCCGGGCGGTCCAACCCGGCCTGCTCCGCGAGGGCCTGCACATGGCCCCTGATCCTGGCCAGGTAATCGATGCTGGCCTGGCCCAGCGGATGTGCCGGTCCCATTTCAAGCAGGATGTTGATGAAGGAGCAGGCTTCGAAGTCGTCGCGCAGGAACCAGTCGCCGAAGACGTCGAAGATGGCCAGCAGTTGTTCAGTGGGGGTGGTGCCGCGCAATTTGGCCTGGCCAACGATGGAATCAACTGTCCATAACTGGTCCCGCTGCTCCAGGAACGCCAGGACCAGCGCGTTCTTGGACGGGAAGTGGCGGTAAAACGTTGCCTTGGCCACGCCGGAGCGCTCGATCAGTTCGTTGACACCAACGTCCCGCACACCGCGGCGGGAAAACAGTTCGTAAGCCACAGCCAGGATTCGGCCCCGGGAATCGGCAGGGAGAACTGCCGCCTCGGCGGGCAAATCCGCGGGAACCGGCGTGGGTTCTACAGTGTGGTCTGCATCGAAAATCATCGTAGGAATACTTTACCCCGAGGGGCAGACAGACCAGTCTTACTCGCGGTAATGTTTTCCGGACGCAGTGCTTTGACTCCGATGGAATCCCCTCCAGGGTCCTGTCGGCTTGGTGTAAGGAGGCCCCAATGTCAGCAGAGCGAAGGTTCGAATTTGTCGCGTGTGATGATACTGACCCGTGGATTGAGAGCACCACAGCGTCCGCCGAGGTCAGGCACTTCGCCCGGGAGTCCCTCAGATGGCAGGCACAGGAAATCATCGACGAAGTGCTCAGCGGAACCGCCCCCGGCGAGGAGTTGGCGAGGGCAAGGTTGCGCCGCTGCGTGGCCCAGAACCCGGGCAGGCCCGAACGTGCGCTTCTCCGGCAGCTGATGCTCAACCGCGACCCCGACGGCGAATCAACACAGTAGTGCAACTCCTTCCTCCGCCCGCAAGGCGCACCTTACCCTGCCTTACAACGTGAGACTGCTGTCCACAATGCGCCCGGCGGTCACATGGATGCTCTGGCTGTTGGCGCCTGCATGGCTGGGCAGCATGTTGAACGCTGCATTCATGTCCACGCCGTCGGTGTGGGAAATGACGCCCTTGGCCTGCTCGATCAGCACCCGGGTGTTCAATGCCAGCTGCAGCTGCTCATTTACCAGTGCCGCTTCCCTGATGGTGCGTTCCTGCATGAGGCTGATGGTGGCGACGTCGGGCAAGGGCCAAATTCAGCAAAGCCCGCGCCATGAAAGACGAACAGTGATGAGGAGCTCTGGGGCGCCCGGAACCGGACGCTACATATCAGCTGCTCAGCGGCACGTTATCGATCAGCCGGACCGGCCCCACCTTGGCCGCGATGAGGGCCAGGCCCTCGCCGCGGAACGGGACTTTCCGGCAGTTTTCGGCCAGCGGCTCAAGGGTGCGGGGATCCACCACGTCGAAGTAATCCAGTCCCACCAATGGCTGGGATTCCACCAGGGCCTGGGCCGATTCCAGATCAAGCGGCTGGTGGGCGTTCGCCCGCTCCGCCAGGAGCCGCAGCGCCCGTGACAACACCAGGGCGGCCTCCCGTTCCTCCGCGGACAGGAACCGGTTGCGGCTGGACAGGGCCAGGCCGTCCTCGGACCTGACCGTGGGAACGGCAACAATTTCGACGGGGAAGTTCAGGTCCGCCACCATCCGGCGCACCAGCGCCAGCTGCTGGGCGTCCTTTTGCCCGAAATACGCCCGGTAAGCCGGCAGTCCCCCGCCGCCGGAGGCAAAAGCACCGGCCGGCGGAAGCCCTGCGCCCGGGATCCCGTAGTGCAGCAGCTTGGCAACCACTGTGAGGGCGCCGTCGAAATGGCCTGGCCGTGAGGCGCCTTCCCATTTCTCTCCCAAGGCGCCGGCGGTCACGCGCACCAGCGGCTCGCCGCCGGGATAGACCTCTTCCACCGGCGGCGCAAAGACCAGGTCCACGCCCTGTGCTTCCAGCAGGGCAAGATCGGCGTCGAGCGTGCGCGGGTACCGGTCCAGATCCACCGCATCACCGAACTGCAGCGGGTTCACAAAAACGGACGCCACCACCACGTCGTTCTGTTCGACGGCGGTGCGCGCCAGCCGGGCGTGCCCTTCGTGCAGCGCGCCCATGGTGGGCACCAGGCCCTGCGACCTGCCCGTCTTCTGGGCGAGCAGCCGGGCACTCGCTTCCCGGAGCGCTGCGGCAGTTGTCACCAGTTGCGTGGCCATGTCAGTCTTCCTCTTCCAGGGCCGCGCGGAGGGCCCCTACTTGATCCGCTTTGAGCAGCCCCCGGCTGTTTGCCCGCAGTGCCGTGGCGCGGGCCATGGCGAGGTAAGCCTCCAGCACATCGCCGTGCGCACCGGCGTCGTACTCCCGCAACGCCTCAGCGTGGGCCGCCACCGTCCCCACATCGCCGCGGGCCACCGGCCCGGTCAGCGCCGATTCGCCGGAGGCGAGGGCGTTCTCCAGCGTGGCCCGCAGCAAAGGCCCCAGCATCCGCTCCGGCGCGTCCACGCCAACGTCGCGGAGCAGCTGCGACGCCTGCGCCACCAGGGTGACCATATGGTTCGAGCCATGGGCAAGGGCCGCGTGGTACAGCGTCCGGTCCCCCTCGGCGATGGCCACGGGTTCGGCACCCATCTCCACTACCAGCGCCTGGGCAATGGGCAGCATCGCGGCATCAGCGGTAACGCCGAAAGTGCAGTCCAGCAGTCGTGTCAGGTCCAGGCTCATGCCAGTGAATGTCATGGCGGGGTGCAGCGCAAGGGGGATGGCTCCGGCGGCGCGCACCGGGCGAAGCACCCCCACTCCGAACCTTCCAGAAGTGTGCGCCACGATCTGTCCGGGCTGCCACGCTCCGAGTTTGGCGAGACCGTCCACCAGTCCGGCGAGGGCATCATCGGGCACGGCCAGGAGCACCAGTTGGGACCGTTCCACAATGTCCTGGATCTCCAGAATGGGCACGCCTGGCAACAGCGTCTCCGCCCGTTCACGGCTGGCCTCGGACACCGCGGAAACCCCGACGACGGCGTGCTCGGCCGAGCGCAATGCCGCACCAAGGACTGCGCCCACCTTCCCGGCACCGATGATTCCGACGCCAAGGCGCCCGGGCTTAGCCACGATGCGGGCCTTCCTGTTGGGGACTGGTTTCGACGGGCTCGACCACCGGAGCAGCCTCAACCACCGGAGCGGGCTCAATCACCGGAGCAGCCTCAACCACCGGGGTTTCGCTCCCCAACCGCTCCCTAACCTCGCGAGCTCGGTCAGGGAACCCTGCGGTCGTGGCCCCAGGCTCAACCACCGTTGCCAGCCAATGTTCGCTGGTCTGCCGCTTACGGGCGAGCCGGGCGCGGGCGGACTGGGCATCAAAAAGGGCCCGGGCCTCGTCAAGTCCGGCCTGGGTGAGCCGCGGCGAGACCGGCCCCGCTGTGGTGTGCAGGACAAGGTCCGCCACACGGAACCGCCGCGCGAGCGGACCTTGGTGCAGTGCCATTGACTGGGTGCGCTGGTGCGGGACCACCACCAGTTCCCGCCACCACCGGCCCGAGCGGATCAGCAGTGCGGTGTCAGTGGTGGCGAAGCCGTTGCGGCGCCAGCCCAGCGGAGCGAGGAACCTGCCACGGTGCGGCGTGGTGACGAATCCGCCGTCGGAATCCAACCCCGAGAGCCCGGCAACGAAGATGCGTCCGGGTTCCGGCGTTCCGGGATCCGGCAGCACGAGTGCGAGCATGCTCATGACGTCGGGCAGCTTGCCCACGGGCAGCAGTGTGGTCCGGGACGCCGTCTCGCCGTTGCTTCCGGCGGCGCCGTAGCCGGCCACGTTGACCTGGATCCGGTACCAGCCGAAGATCCGCCACAGCGGGGACTGGGCCACTTTCAGCGCCTGGACCCGGCCCGGGGGCAGCGTCTGCGCCTGCGTGTCCAGCAGCCCGTAACGGAGCCGGATCCCGTCCGGCGAAATGGCCGCGGTGAAGTTGTAGCCCTTATTAAAGGAGCCCCAGTAGCTGGCGGCAAGGCCCAGCACCGCCGGGATCAGGTAGAAGAAGAAGCCGCGGTTTTCCGTCACGGCGGACAGGATCACGGAGGCGATGCCGCCCACCACCACGAAGAAGCTCTGCTCGCTGAGAAGCAGGGAACCGATAAGGCGCGACGGCGGCACCGACAGCACCGGGTATTCGGGCGCCTCGGGTGCGGCTTCCTGTGGCCGGGCCGGGTCCGGGACAACGCCTGCGGCCCGTGCCAGGATGGTGGCCCGGAGCTGGCGGGCGTCGTCCATCCGCAGGTAGGCCAGTTTGACGGCTGATTCACCGGCGTCGGCCACCTCGAACTTAAGTTCGGCCAGGCCGAAGATCCTGGCCAGGAGGGGCTGCACGATGTCGATGGCCTGGACGCGGTCCAGCCGGGCCTGCCGCTGCTGCCGGAAAAGGAAGCCGGAGTTGACCCGAACATACCCTTCGGAGACCTGGTACTTGGTGAAGTACCAGGTCAGGATGAAGCCCAGCACGGTCACTACCAACACGATGCCGCCGCCGGCCACCAGCCAGGGTGCCCGGCCCGCGAAGTCCTCCTCAAAGAGAGGACGGCCCTGCAGCAACCGCTCGAAAATGTCCCGCCCGAAGAAAAACCCTATGGCCGCCAGTGCCACCCAGCCGCGCACAAAAGGCGACGCCGGATGCACACGCAGCCACTCGCCGTCGGGCGCTACCGGAACCGCACTCGGCGCGCCGGCCTCCGGAACGTTTGACGTCACAGCCCTGCCAGCCTCGCTTCGCCGCGGGCGGCGAGCTGCTCGCGCAGGCGTGCCCCCTCCGCAGCGGGCAGGCCGGGGATGCTGGCGTTGGTTCCAGGTGAGGCTGTGTGGAGTTTGAGCGTGCAGAGGCCCAGCCCGCGTTCCACCGGGCCCACGCCAATGTCCACGTACTGCATGCGGCCGTAGGGAACCGTCATGGTCCGTTGGAAGAAAATTCCGCCCCGGATCAGCAGGTCATCGTCGCGCTCGGCATAGCCGATGGCGCGCACCTGGCGCGGGATCAGCAGCAGCCGCCAGATGGCCAGGACCAGGGTCACCGCCGGGACAGCGATGGCCAGCCACAGGGGCGGCCACCGCCACGAGCCGAGCAGGACAAAGACGAGTGGCAGGGACAGGACAATCACCGTGACCAGGTTCCCGATGGCCCACTGCACCAGCCGCACGGTGACGTATTTCGGGGATACCCGCTGCCAGGTAATGCCTGGTGGATCAATCGCCTCTGTACGCATATTCGCCTTCCCCTGCGGCTTCGCCGCGTACCCCCCGGCCGGGTTTCCCGTCACCGGGCGTTGCATCGGTGTCTTCGGGCGGGATCTTGCAGAACCGCTCTACCAATAGGCCGACGACGATCATCACCAGACCGCCACCGGCGATCGCAATTGCGACCCAGGTGATGCCTTGGTCGCTGCGCAGGTTCCAGATCCGCAGCTGGTCCAGGAAGATCCCGGCGTGCCAGCCCAGCAGGACCGTGCCCGCGTAGGCGCACGCCTGGGCGAGGACCAGGGTCCTGGCGGCCAGGATCGGGTCCAGCGCCTTCTTGCGTTTGGTGCTGTTGCGCCACCGGAGCACGCGGATGCCAAGAACCAGGGTGATGGCAACAATCACGCCCATGGTGGCCAGCGCGGTGGCCGGAAGAACCGGTGTGGCCATGCTGTACCGTGTGGTCACCACGGTGGCAGACCAGCCAGCCACGGTCAGGACCACGCCGATAAGCAGCAGGCGGAAAGGGTTGATGGGCTTCACCGGTTACTCGACCGCCCCGGCTGTGGGGGCGCCGTCGTAATCGCCGAAACCGTCGAACGGGGCGAGATCGCCAAAGTCGGGGGCGCGGGCAGCCAGCTCGCTGATGCGTTCCCCGCCCAGGGTGGCCGCCGGCTCGATGAGGGACCACGGATACAGCACAAAGGCGCGTCCGGCGGCACGCGGGTGCGGCAGGGTCAGCACCGGGTCGTCACTGGTGAGGTCGCCGTAGGTGATGATGTCGACGTCGAGCGTCCGGGGTCCCCAGCGCACTTCACGAACGCGGAGGTGCTTGTTTTCCACCGCCTGGCAGTGCTTCAGCAGCTCCGCCGGGGACAACGTGGTTTCCACGGTGATGATCATGTTCAGGAAGTCGGGCTGGCTGGCCGGGCCGCCAACGGCTTTGGTCTGCACCACCGGGGAAACGGCCTGCAGGCGCACCTCCGGCGGGTCCACCAGGTCAGCAACGGCCTCGGACAGGGTGTCGTTCCGCTCGCCCAGGTTACTGCCGAGGGCCAGGACGGCTTTGGTGTATCCGCCGCTCATGACCGCTGCCCGTCCTGCCAGGCACTGTGTGTCCTGTTCCGGTGCACGCTGACAGCCACATCGCCGAAGGGGACTTCGATGGGTGCCTTGGGCTTGTGCACGGTGATGTCCACTGCCTGGATGGTGAATTCGGCGAGCAGGCCATCGGCGATCCGGACGGCCAGGGCCTCGATCAGGTTCAGCGGCTCCCCCGTGATCCAGTCCTTGATCCGCTCAGCCACCTCGCCGTAGTGGGCGGTGTCCCGGACGTCGTCGGATACTGCGGCTTTGGCGAAGTCCAGGTGCAGCACGGCGTCCACCACAAACGGCTGGCCTTCGCGGCGCTCGAAATCGAAGACGCCGTGATGGCCGACGGCGGTGACGCCGCTCAGCGTGATCCTGTCCATGGGTGCCCGGCCTAGGTGGTGGTAGGGGCGGCGGCCATCCGCGCGGCCACCTTGACGGCGTCAAGGCTTGGACCGACGTCGTGCACACGGACGGCCCAGGCCCCCCGGAACGCGCTGATCGCGGTGATGGCGGCCGTGGCGGCGTCGCGTTCCTCGGGAGCGGCGGACTTGCCGGCGACGGTGAGGAGTGTGCCCAGGAAACGCTTGCGGGAGGCGGCCACCAGGACCTTGTGCCCCAGGCTATGCAGCTGGTCCAGGTGCTGCAGGAGCTCCCAGTTCTGGGCGTCGTTCTTGGCGAAGCCCAGGCCCGGGTCAACGATGATCTGCTCTTTGCTCACCCCGGCTGCGTAGAGCTTGTCGCGGACGCCGGCCAATTCTGCCACCACTTCGCCGGCCACATCCTGGTATTCGGCCAGGGAGTTCATGGTGCGGGCGTCGCCGCGGCGGTGCGTGAGGACATACGGCACCTTGGATGCGGCTACGAGCTCGGCCATCTCCGGCTCGATGGTCAGCCCGGAAACGTCGTTGATGATGGCGGCGCCGGCCTTCAGGGCAGCGGCGGCCGTGGAGGCATGCGTGGTGTCGATGCTGACCAGGGTGCCCGCCTTGACCAGGGCTTCGATGACGGGGATCACCCGGCGCTGTTCTTCCTCCGGGCTGACGTCCTCCGCGTCGGGGCGCGTCGATTCGCCGCCGACGTCGATGATGTCCGCTCCGGCGTAGAACATCCGAAGGCCTGCCGCGATGGCAGTGTCAGCCGTGGCGTGCTTTCCGCCGTCGCTGAAGGAGTCCGGTGTGACGTTCAGGATGCCCATGACCAGGGTGCGGCCGGTGGGCAGGTCGGCGAATTTCGCGGCGGGGCGGGGTTTGCGCAGGATGGGCAGCGGAGATGTTGCGGGCCCGGTTCCCGGGGCTGCAGCTAGTGAGTCCATGGTCTGTTACTTACCTTCCGAGGATGAGGCTCATGGCTTCGGCACGGGTGGCCGGGTCATGAAGCTGCCCGCGGACCGCACTGGTGACGGTCTTTGCTCCGGGCTTGCGGACACCGCGCATGGACATGCACATGTGTTCGCATTCGACAACGACAATCGCGCCACGCGGCTTGAGGTGGCTGACCATTGCTTCGACGATCTGGGTGGTGAGCCGCTCCTGCACCTGGGGGCGCCGGGCGTAGATGTCCACGAGGCGTGCCAGCTTGCTGAGCCCGGTCACTTTTCCTTCGTGGGAGGGAATGTAGCCGACGTGGGCCACTCCGTGGAACGGCACCAGGTGGTGCTCGCACGTTGAGTAGAACGGGATGTCCTTGACCAGGACCAGTTCTTCGTGGTCCAGGTCGAAGGTGGTGGAGAGGACGTCCGCAGGATCGAGGTGCAGCCCTGAGAACACCTCGGCGTAGGCTTTGGCCACCCGCCTGGGGGTGTCCACAAGGCCGCCGCGGTCCGGGTCCTCGCCGATGGCGAGGAGGATTTCACGGACGGCCGCCTCAATCCGGGGCCGGTCCACCTTCTCGTGCTTTTTGTGGTGGGATCCGTCCTCCGCCGGGTGTCCGGCGGAGGCGGGAGCGTCGTCGTCGTCGAAGTGAGTCACAGAAGAAAGCTTAGCCGTGCGTGGCGTCAGGCCCGGAGTCGGGGATGCCGCCCTGGAACGCGGCGTCATCCGGGACACCCTGCGGGTGCAGCGGGAGCGCGTCCAGCGGTTCCTCGAGGCGGGCGTGCTTGGCTTCCTCCTGGGCTTCGCGCTCAGATTTCTCCAGGCGGGATTCCACGGGGCCGGCCTGCTGGACCGGACGGGTCTCCTTGGAAAGCCACACCTCGCGGAAGTCACGCTTGCGGATGTCCGTGAAGATGTGCGCGATTTCGGCCTGGTTGAGGGTCTCCCGTTCCAGGAGTTCCAGGGCCAGCTGGTCCAGGACGTCCCGGTTTTCGGTGAGGATGGCGTAGGCCTCGTCATGCGCCTGGTCGATCAGGCGGCGCACTTCCTCATCCACCACGTAGGCGATCTGGTCCGAGTAGTTCCGCTCGTGGCCGGCGTCGCGGCCCAGGAAGGGTTCGCCGCCGCCCTGGCCCAGGCGTACCGCACCGACTCGCTCGCTCATGCCGTACTCGGTGACCATCTTGCGGGCCGTGGAGGTGGCCTTTTCGATGTCATTGGAGGCTCCCGTGGAGGGATCGTGGAAGACGATCTCTTCCGCCACGCGGCCGCCCATCGCGTAGGCCATCTGGTCCAGCAGTTCGTTGCGGGTGATGGAGTACTTGTCGTTCTCCGGGACCACCATGGTGTAGCCCAGGGCGCGGCCGCGGGGCAGGATGGTGATCTTGGTGACCGGGGCCGAGTTCCGCAGGGCAGCCGCCACCAGGGCGTGTCCGCCCTCGTGGTACGCGGTGATTTTGCGCTCGTGTTCCTTCATCACGCGGCTGCGCTTCTGCGGGCCTGCCATCACGCGGTCGATGGCCTCGTCCAGGGCGCGGTCATCGATGAGGTTGGCATTGGAGCGTGCGGTCAGCAGGGCGGCCTCGTTCAGGACGTTCGCGAGATCCGCGCCGGTGTAGCCGGGGGTTTTCTTCGCCACGGCCTTGAGGTCAACGCCCGGGGCCATCGGTTTGCCCTTGGCGTGCACCTGCAGGATCTGGTCGCGGCCGATCAGGTCCGGGGCGTCCACCGAGATCTGACGGTCAAAACGGCCCGGACGCAGCAGGGCCGGGTCCAGGACGTCGGGGCGGTTGGTGGCCGCAATCAGGATGACGTTGGTTTTGACGTCGAAGCCGTCCATCTCGACCAGGAGCTGGTTGAGGGTCTGCTCGCGTTCGTCGTTGCCGCCGCCGATGCCGGCACCGCGGTGCCGGCCGACGGCGTCGATCTCGTCGACGAAGATGATAGCGGGCGAGTTGTTCTTGGCCTGCTCAAAGAGGTCGCGGACACGGGAGGCGCCAACGCCGACAAACATTTCCACGAAGTCCGAGCCGGAGATGGAGAAGAACGGCACGCCGGCCTCGCCGGCGACCGCGCGGGCCAGGAGGGTCTTGCCGGTTCCCGGGGCGCCATAGAGCAGCACGCCCTTGGGGATCTTGGCGCCCACGGCCTGGAACTTGGCCGGTTCCTGGAGGAACTCCTTGATCTCCTGGAGCTCCTCCACAGCCTCGTCCGCGCCGGCAACGTCCACGAACGTCACCTGCGGCATGTCCTTGTTGACCATTTTGGCCTTGGACTTGCCGAACTGCATGATCTTCGAGCCGCCGCCCTGCATCCGGGTCATCAGGAACCAGAACAGCGCACCGAGGAGAATGACAGGGATCAGCAGCGATAGCAGCCCGGAGAACCAGTTGCTTTCGATCGGCTGATCCGTGTAGCCGTTCGCCGGCTTGGCAGCAGTGACGGCCTTGACGACGTCGGCGGCGCGGGCATCAACAAAGAAGAACTGGACGCTCTTGCCCTTGTCCTGCCCGTTGACATCCAGGGTGTCCTTAAGTGTCAGGTCAACGCGGTTTTCGCCGTCGAAGATCTTTGCCTGCTCAACCTTGCCGCTGTCGGCGAGGAGCTCAAGGCCCTTGTCCGTGTCGATCCGTGCCGCACCAGCGGGAGCCAGTGTTGCAAAGGCCACGAGAAGCATGGCGATCACAACAACGATCCAGATGCCCGGGCCCTTGAAGAAACTCTTAGCTTTCATCTGTTCGGGGGCTGGCCCCGTCCCTCCTGGTAGTGCTGCACGGCGAGTGGATCTGCGCGCGTGTGGTGCTGCATCAGCTACTAGCTATACACCGTTCGGAGTAATTCACGCACGGTACCACTCAAAAGTTCCCTCTGGGCGTAGCGGTTCCGGGGGCGCCCCGGCAGCCGCCCAGCGGTCTGCCCCGCTGGCTTAAATGCAGCGAGATGGCATGTCACGGCAATGTCCAGTCCTGGGACTGCCGTGAAATGCCATCTCGGCGGGAGTGGTTACTCGTAAACGTGCGGGGCGAGGGTGCCCACGAAGTCCAGGTTGCGGTACTTCTCGGCGTAGTCCAGGCCGTAGCCCACCACGAACTCGTTGGGGATGTCGTAGCCGACGTACTTGACGTCGATCTCCACCTTAGCGGCCGTGGGCTTGCGGAAGGCGGTGCAGATCTCCACGGATGCGGTGCCGCGGGATTCGAGGTTGGTCTTGAGCCAGGACAGGGTCAGGCCGGAGTCGATGATGTCTTCGACGATCAGGACGTCCTTGCCCATCAGGTCCGTGTCCAGGTCCTTGAGGATCCGAACAACACCCGAGGACTGGGTACCGGAGCCGTAGGAGGACACTGCCATCCAGTCCATCGAAACGTGGCTGTGGAGTGCACGGGCGAGGTCGGCCATGACCATCACAGCACCCTTGAGCACACCGACCAGAAGGATTTCGCGGCCTTCGTAGTCCTTGTCGATCTGCGCAGCGAGCTCGCCGATCCGCTGTTGGATTTGTTCCTTGGTGTAGAGAACGTGCTTGAGGTCTGCCTGGACGTCGTTTGAATCCACCAATGGCTCCTGTGTAGATGCGGGGTGCGACTATTCTTGGGGCGGTTTTTGAGGCCGGAATACTAGCTTCCCACAGCGGGCCGCTTCGCGGGGAACGGGGGCGCCGCCGTCGGGCCCGTCAGGGGTCCCGGGCCGCATTTCCGCCGCATCCCGCTGGGTCAGCTCGGCGAGGGAGAGCCGGTACACGCTCACCGCGCCAGGCAGCTCCACGGGACCGGCGGAACCCTGCCGCCGCAGCAGCGCTTCCGCCGCCAAAAGGCGCTGGTAGCTGGGTTGTTGGCCCCCGACGTCGGCCGCTGCCTTGGCGATGACCCGGAACCTGATGGCCGGGGAAAGTTCCCCCAGGGCCTCCTCCGGGAGGCTGATCTCCAGTCCGGACCTCTGGGCCAGGGCGGCAAATGTGCGATCTGCCACGTCCTCCAGATAGTCGGCGTCCTGCTGCAGGATGGACGCTGTCCGGGCCAGCGATGCAGCCACGCCGGGCCCGAGTTTTTCCTCCAACAGCGGCAGCACCTCCACCCGGGTCCGGGAGCGGGCAAACGACGGGTCGGAATTACTGGGATCATGCCAGGGTTCGAGGTCCTCGACGTCGCAGATCTCCAGGGTATCCGCGCGGCGCAGGCCCAGGAAGGGCCGCAGCAACAGGCCTCGGGCAGGCCGCATGCCCGCCAGCGAGCGCGTGCCGGAGCCTCGGGCAAGGCCCAGCAGGACCTGTTCGGCTTGGTCGTCCAGGGTGTGACCGAGCAGGATCGCGGCGGCTCCGTGCTCCCGGGCCGCGGCCTCCAACGCGACATGGCGGGCATCCCGGGCGGCAGCCTCCGGGCCCATCCCGGTGCTGGCGACGGTAACGGTCCGGAGGTCCACCGGGGAGAGGCCCAGTTCCTTCAGTGCCTGGACGGCGGCGGCAGCCACCCGGGCCGAGCCCTCCTGCAGCTGGTGGTCAACCACCACGGCGCCGACCGTCAGGGGGTGCCCGTCAACGTGGCCGCGTCGGGCGAAATAGGCTGCCACCGCCGCGAGGGCCATCGAATCCGGGCCACCGCTGCAGGCCACCAGCACGTGCGCCGGATAGCCGGCATCCGCCAGGGCGTTCTGGACCATTTTGCGCGCCTTGCCGACGACGGGCGCCAGCCGGCCGGGCCGTCGTCGTCCGCTTGAAGCCGTGCGGGTGTCCGGCAGTTTTGGAGCGTGCGGCAGCTTTGGGGTGTCCGGCACCTAGAGGCCCATCCGGTCAACCCACAGCTTGGGATCGTGGATTTCGGGCTCGGTGGGGAGGTTGTCGGCGGATTCCCACACGCGGTTGAAACCCTCCATGCCGACAACAGCCACGACCGCGCGGACAAACTTGGCGCCGTCGGAATACTGGCGCATCTTGGCGTCCAGGCCCAGAAGGCTGCGGATGAATTTCTCCATCACGCCTCGGTCCTTGCCACGGTCGGTGAAGCGCTGCCGGATGGTCCTGACCGAGGGGACGATGCTGGCGTCGACGGCGTCCATCACCACGTTGGCATGGCCCTCCAGCAGGCTCATCACTGCCGTCAGGTGGGACAGGGACGCCTTCTCCTCGGGGTTCTGCAGCAGGTCCAGGATGGCGCCGCGGCCGGGAGTGTTGCCCGTGGCGGTCCGGTCCTTGAGGGAACGCGCGGCGGCGGATGCACGCTCCATCAGCGAATCAACGTTGCCCAGCAGGTGCCCGCTGAGGTTGTCGATCTCGGAAAGCATGTGATGGCGGAGCCAGGGCGCGGCCGCGAACTGCACGCGGTGCGTCTGCTCGTGCAGGCAGACCCAGAGCCTGAAATCCTCCGGCGTGACGTTAAGCTCGCGCTCCACAGCCACAATGTTGGGCGCCACAAGCAGCAGCCGGCCGGCGGCCGGCGCTTTGGAACCTTCGGCGAGCGCGGCGAACGGATCGTACTGGCCCAGGACTTTGCTGGACAGGAACGCCAGGACAGCGCCGAGTTGGCTACCCGTGATGGCGCCGCTGACGCTGGCCGCCGCCGGGCTGACGTTGCCGCGGCGGCTTTCGAGCATTTTTTCCATGGCGGGTTTGAGCATCACGGCAAAGCTCTGCGTGTTGGCCTTGGCCCAGCTGGCCCGGTCCACTACCAGGACAGAGGAGTCGCGGAGGTCGCGTGCGGCTTCGAGGCCCGTGATTTCGTGGACGTGCGGGACGGAGACGTCCGCCAAGCGGCGCAGGCTGTCCACGGCTTCGCCGATTTCCGCAGAGGTGAGGGTGGGCCCTGCAGAGGCCAGCCGGGCCGCCGTGGACGCGGCCAGGTCCCAGTTGATCAGGGCCTGGGCCGGGCTGGATGATGCCGGGGCTGACGAATCACGCGCAGTGGACTCCATAGTCCCCATCACATCACAGCGGACGGCGGATGGTCCTTAAGTTCGCTCACCGGCGAAAGCCCCTGGGCTTCGGGCACCGGAGGAGCGCCAGTTACCGACCGCGTGGCAGCGGCCCTGACCCGCATGGGCTGCCCTGCCCCGCACGGACAGGGGCCCGGCACCGCTTTTGCGGGGCTGGACCGCTGTTGCCTTGGGGACCGCGGTAGCTGCCAGGACGGGTGTTTCGGAGGCCGCTCGTGCCCGGTTAGCGGCAGCCGCAGGCAGCGAGCGCCGTGGCGGCCCGGTCCAGGGCGTCCCGGTTCCCGGCCGCACCAGGCGCCAGACCGTTGCCGATGAACGAGAAGACCAGGAGCCGCCCGTCTGCGTCCACCACGTAGCCGCTGAGTGCGATCACGGAGTTCAGGGTCCCGGTCTTGGCCCGCACCAGGCCGGCACCGCGGGCAGTGGCGTTATTCACATATCGGGTGTCCAGTGTTCCGGTCAGCCCCGCGACCGGAAATCCATCCAGCGCAGCCCGCAAACGGGTATCGGTCCCGGTGGTGATGGCACGCACCACTTCCACGAACTGGCGCGCGGAGACCTGGTTGGCCAGCGCCAGCCCGGACACGTCCGCCAGCCTCATGGCGTCCGTGGGGATCCCCAGGTCCGCGAGTTGGGCGCGGACTGCCGCGGTGGCGCCGTCGTTGCTGGCGGGCTCCGCCGCAGCCGCGGCTGCCATCCGGCCCAGGACCTCCGCCAGGTAGTTGTCCGAGGTCTGCAGCATGAGGTCAACCTGTTGGCCGACCGTGGCGGACTGGACCTCGGCCAGGACCGCCGGCTCTCCTCCTGGGGGCACATCGCCCGAAGGCGCGGTGTAACGTTCGACGCCGGCCGCTACCGCCAGTCCCGCAGCGGCACCTGCCGCCTTGAGCTGCGCGGCAAACGCCTCCGCGGCGGTGATTGCTGAGTCCTGGGGGCGCGGGCCGGTGGTCACGGCCGGGTCAAAGCGCGCCGAGTTCAGCGCCAGAGGGTACAGCGGGGCCACTTCGCCCGCCGCAACGTCCCCGTCAGCCCACGCGGGGTTCAGCGTTGGGCCGTTGAACAGGGAGTCGTCCACCAGGACCTTCAGCTCGCCGGTTGTTCCATTGGCCTGGAGCGCGTTCACGGTGGCGGTGGCCAGCGTGGCCAGCCCGGCGTGGCCCATGACCTGGTTAGGCGCGGATTCCCCGACGCCCAAGAGGACGTCGCCGCCGCCGGTCAGCACCACCTGGTTGGCATCTGATCCGGTCAGAGCCCTGGTGCTGAAACGGCGGGCCGGCCCGATTGCCCGGAGGGCGGCCACCGCGGTGAGCAGCTTCATATTGGAGGCCGGGACCCGGCTCTCCGAACCACCGCGGTCAAACAGGACCTGGCCAGTGATCGCATCCTGAACCAGCCCTGTAAAGGTGCCGTCGCCGTCGGGCTTTAACAAGGCGTCCAACTGCGCGGCCACGGCGGACGGCAGGGGGACTGGCGCCGACTCCGTGAGCGGAGCCAGGCCCTGCCGGGCGGAAAGCGTGGCCGGGGGCTGCTGCCAGGCGGGCACCACGGGCGTGGCTGGCGGCGGCGGCGGGACGACGAAAGCAGGGGCGACGAGCCACGCGGCGGGGAGGGCCAGGGCAACGATCACGGCCAGGAGGAGTGCCGTGGGCCAGGCACGCAGTCCGCGCTGGACCGTGCGCCGGAACGCGCCGGGGCCCGATGTTTCCTTCATGCTGGTGCTGGTCCTCAAGTCCTGAAATTTCCCCGCAAGTTCCTGAAACCTGGGCCTCTCGCTATATCCTCAATAGTAGTCGGCGGCACCGACACTCCTTTTTGTTGTTCATCTCCTGTGCCGCGAACCCCCTGCAATTGCCGAGGAGCATTCCATGAAGCACGACGTGACCATCGAGATTCCCAAGGGATCACGAGTCAAGTACGAAGTTGACCACGAGACCGGCCGCGTCCGCCTGGACCGCGTCCTCTTCACCTCCATGCAGTACCCCACGCACTACGGGTTCTTCGAAAACACCCTGGGCGAAGACGGCGATCCGCTGGATGCACTGGTGCTCCTGCAGGACTTCGATCTGCACCCCGGCGTCATCGTTGAGTCCCGCCCCATCGGCGTTTTCAACATGACCGACGACGGCGGCGGAGACGCCAAGGTCCTCTGCGTCCCGGTTGACGCCCGCTTTGACCACATCCAGGAAATCAGCGATGTCAGCGAATTCCTGATCAAGGAAATCGAGCACTTCTTCACCCGTTACAAGGACCTGGAGCCGGGCAAGTGGGTCAAGGCTGAGGGCTGGGGCGACCGCGCCGCCGCCGAGGCCGAGCTGGAAGCTTCCATCAAGCGTTACGTGCCGGCAGCGCACTAATCCCCACCGTCTCCCTCACCTCGCTTCGCTGGGTCAGAGAACCCTGACGGCGTGGGCCCTGTTTGGTACGACGGCGGGTGCCGGGTTCGCGAGAGCCCGGCACCCGCCGTCGTTGTTTAGCGAGTTGTTGTCCAGATATAGGGGCTTCGGCAGCGTTAAAGTCCCGATATCTGGACAAAAAACTCTGACGAGATCTGTGGGATCGTTGGCCTGTGAGTTCCGAGCCTTCGTTTAATCCTCCGCGCGGACCACTCACTGGGTGGCGGGACGGTGCGGTGGTGCGCGCTACCGGCATCCCCTACGCCACCGCTGGCCGCTTTCAGCCGCCGGTGGCGGCGTCCGGCTGGACCGCCGATTTTGCCGCCACCACCCTCGCGCCGGCCTGCCCGCAGGGCCCCGTTCCGTTCCTGGACGACGTCCTGGGTACCCGCTACGGCGAACTCCCCGGAAGTGAGGACTGCCAGCGCCTCTCGATCACCGTTCCGGCCGGGCTTGCCGACGGCGAGCAGGTCCCGGTCATGGTGTGGCTGCACGGCGGTTCCTACACGTCGGGATCCGGCGACCTGGCGATCTTTGATGCCAAGTCCCTGGTGTCCGAGAACCGGGTCATTGTGGTCTCCGTGACCTACCGGCTGGGCATGTTCGGATACCTGGCCACCGGCACCGGCCGGCCCGCGAACCTCGGCCTGCTGGACCAGATGGAAGCGTTCCGGTGGGTGCAGCGCAACATCGCGGCCTTCGGCGGTGACCCGGGGCGGGTCACCGCGTTCGGGCAGTCGGCAGGCGGCGACTCCGTAGTCCACCTCATGGCCACTCCGGAGGCGCCGGCCCTGTTCCGGCGGGCCATCATCCAGAGTGCACCGCTGGGAATCACCCGCGGCCGGCACAAGATGAGCCGCGCCATGGGCATCGCGGCCGAAGCCGTCACGGAAGACACCCCGATGCTGGACGTGGTGGCCATCGAAGATCATGTGTCTCAGGTGGCCCGGAAGTACGGCCTGATGGCAGCCATGCCGTTCGGCACCCAGTACGGGCACGCCCCGCTGCCGCCGGAATCACGCGTTGAGGCCGCCTGGAACGCCACAGCCCCGGGCATCGACGTGCTGATCGGGCACACATCCGACGAGGCCCGGCTGTTCCTGCCCCGGAGTCCCGTGGTCAGCCTTCTGGGCAAGGTCCCGGTGCTGGGTGCGGCCGCCGTGCGGGCCATTAACTGGGCGGTGACGGAGGCGGTCTACGGCCGGGCAGCCCGGAAGTTTGCCCGCCGCCACGCCCGCGCCGGCGGCAAGGCCTACAGCTACGTCCTTTCCTGGGGTGCACCCGGGAACTACTACCGTGCCGCACACACCGTTGACCTGCCGCTGCTCTTCGGAAACCAACAGACCTGGGCCACTGCCGGGCTCCTCAAGGGCGCAACCTGGGACGAGATCGACGCCGTGGGCCGTGAGATGCGCCGGCTGTGGGCTGACTTTGCCCGTGGCGACGGGTTGGGTGAGACGGGCGGGATTCCCGGCGCGCTCAAGTACCGCTCGATGTAAGCCCGAGTTTTTGTCCAGCTAAAGGGCGTGCCGCCGTGGCAAAGCGGCATTATGTGGACAAAAACTCTGAAGGGTCTCAGGCGTTGAGTACCCAGTTCCGGATCTCCTCCGGGTCCTCGCCGTGCGTGCGGGTGTGTTCGCGGGCCTGGATCCGCCGGTCCTGAAGGTCCTGCCGCAGCAGCGAGTGCTTTTCGGCCAGGCCGGGTACCCGGTCAATGGCATCGATGGCCAGCTGGAAGCGGTCGATCCCGTTGAGCATGGCCATGTCGAACGGCGTTGTGGTGGTTCCCTCCTCCTTGTAGCCGCGCACGTGCAGGCCCTCCTGGTTGGTGCGGCGATAGGCCAGCCGGTGGATCAGCGCGGGATAGCCGTGGTAGGCGAAGATGATCGGTTTGTCCGGGGTAAAGATTCCGTCAAAGTCCGACGCCGGAAGGCCGTGCGGGTGCTCACTCGAGTCCTGGAGCCGCATCAGATCAACGACGTTCACCACCCGGACCTTCAGCCCCGGGACACCCCGCTTCAGGAGTTCGGCCGCGGCCACCGTTTCCACGGTGGGCACATCCCCGGCACACGCCAGAACAACGTCCGGGTCCTCCCCCGGCACCTCCGAACCCGCGAACTCCCAAATGCCCAGCCCCCGCCGGCAGTGGTGCGCCGCGTCCGCCGGGCCCAGCCACGTGGGCGATGGCTGCTTGCCGCTGACCACAATGTTCACGTAATCGGTGGATGCCAGGCAGTGCTCCATGACCGAGAGCAGCGTGTTCACGTCCGGCGGCAGGTACACCCGGATGACCTCGGCTTTTTTGTTCACGGCGTGATCGATGAAGCCGGGATCCTGGTGCGAAAAACCGTTGTGATCCTGCTGCCACACATGGGACGAGAGCAGGTAGTTCAGCGACGCTACGGGCTGGCGCCACGGGAGCTTGCGGTGGACCTTGAGCCACTTGGCGTGCTGGTTGAACATCGAATCCACGATGTGGATAAATGCCTCGTAACAGCTGAACACCCCGTGCCGGCCGGTCAGAAGGTACCCTTCCAGCCAGCCCTGGCACAGGTGCTCGCTGAGCACTTCCAGAACCCGGCCCGAACGCGCAAGGTGCTCGTCGACGTCGTCAATCCGGTACTGCCAGACCTTGTCGGTCACTTCGTAGACGGCCTGAAGCCGGTTGGATGCCGTCTCATCCGGCCCGAAGAGGCGGAAGTTCTCCATGTTCAGTGAAATGACGTCCCGCATCCACGAGCCCAGGGTGATCATGGGGCTGATCCGTTCGGTGCCCGGCTCCGTGACGTCGACGGCGTGGGCGGCATAGGCGGGCAGCTTCAGGGGTTTGCGCAGCAGTCCGCCGTTGGCGTGTGGGGTGGCGCTCATCCGGAGGTTCCCGGTGGGCGCGTTCGTGGCGACGCCGGGCCGGAGCCGGCCGTCGCCGTCGAACAGTTCCTCCGGACGGTAGGACTTCAGCCACTCCTCGAGCTGTTTCAGGTGTGCGCCATTAGTGCGGACTTCCGCCAACGGGACCTGGTGGCTCCGCCAGGTGCCCTCCACCTCGAGTCCGTCCACTATCCGCGGCCCCGTCCAGCCCTTGGGCGAGCGCAGCACGATCATGGGCCAGTGCGGCGCAGCGCCGTTTCCGGGGGCGCCGGCTGTAGCGCCGCCGTCGTGCGCTTTCCCGTCCGCCCCGCCCGCCCCGCCCGCCTTGCCCCGGCGGGAGTCCTGGATAGCGCGGATCCCGGCCAGGCAGGCGTCGACGGCGGCAGCGAAGTCCCGGTGCGCCTGCTCCGTGTTGTCCGGGTTCTGGACGGTCACGAAATACGGTTCGTGGCCGTAACCACGCAGCAACTGCTCCAGCTGTTCCTGCGGCATACGCGCCAGGATGGTGGGGTTGGCGATCTTGTAGCCGTTCAGGTGCAGGATGGGCAGGACGGCACCATCCGCGGCCGGATCCAGGAAGTTGTGCGAGTGCCAGCTCGCCGCGAGCGGCCCTGTTTCGGCCTCGCCGTCGCCGATCACGACGGCGGTGATCAGCTGGGGGTTGTCGAACACGGACCCGTAGGCGTGGGCCAGCGCGTACCCGAGTTCGCCGCCTTCGCTGATGGACCCCGGGGTCTCCGGCGCCGCGTGGCTGGGAATGCCGCCGGGGTAGGAAAACTGGCGGAAGAGTTCGGCCATTCCTGCCTCGTCAGGGCCCACCTGGCCGTAGATTTCGGAGTACGTGCCCTCGAGCCAGGCGTTCGCCACTACAGCAGGACCGCCATGGCCCGGGCCGGCAACGAAGAGCATTTCCTGCGAGTCCCGGCGGATCACGCGGTTCAGGTGTGCGTAGACAAAGTTCAGCCCGGGAGTGGTGCCCCAGTGGCCCAGGAGCCTGGACTTGGTGTGGTCCGCGGCGAGGGGTTCCCGCAGCAGCGGATTTGAGCGCAGGTAGATCTGTCCCACGGATAGGTAGTTCGCGGCCCGCCACCAACGGTCCACAAGGTCCAGTGTTTCCTGCCCCAAGTTGTCCTGCCCCATGCTGCCGGCCATGACCATCCTCACGTAGCTGCGCGCCGCCGTCGGCAGCTGAGCCTCCATCGCAACACCTATCGGTACGCGGCACAACCCTGCCCCTGGGGGACTCCTCGCCGACTTGCCTTGGGCCAACTCCTAACCGGTAGTCTGTGATCCACATGTTCACGTTGACCATCAACCAAACGGATAGCCGGCGCGACGGCGACCGCGTCCCTCAGCTGCTGAAGGACCTGCGGCATATACCCGCGCGCCTGGATTTCGATCGGTCTGTGGAGGATGAAGTCCAGGGCATTGTGGACTGCCCGCACCAGGCCGTGGAGGCTGCCCTGGTCGCCTTGCGCTGCGGCTCCTGGTACGTAGGGCTCGGCGTCGGGCCGGTCAACGAGCCGCTTCCCAACCAGATCAAGGATGCCTCCGGCCACGGCCTGATCTATGCCCGGCGCGCGGTGGACCGGCTCCGGAACAGCAAAGAACGCATCCCGGTTGCCGTGGAAGGACCGCTGGCGGACGTCGCCCACGAAGCCGAGGCAGTGCTGCGGCTTTTGGGCCATATTGTGCGGGACAGATCCGGGGCTGAATGGCGCGTCCTGGACCTCATGACGCCGGGCGTGCGCGGGCAGCAGAAGGCCGTGGCGCAGGAACTCGGCATCACCACGCAGGCCGTCAGCAAAGCAGTGGCCAGGGCCCAATGGACCGAGGAACACGCTGCCCGTCCCGCCGCCGCACGGTTGCTGGGTCTCATCCTTGAGGTGCGCTGAACGGATCTGCGCTGAACGCGGCAGCGCAACACATTTGGTTCAGCGCGCCTTTGCAGGGCCGCTACTGCATGGCGCCGATGATCGCCCCCATCGCCGTGAAGGTCACGATGTTGTAGCTGGCGTTGATGGCGAACAGCGTAGGCTGCGGCGTTCAAAGAGGTAGTTGACGCCCAACGCGGCTGCCACCCAGGCCGCGCCGGTAGCCAGCCCGGCCAAGGCACCGAAGCCGGCGCCACCGCTGCCGATAAAGGCCGCGAGCACCACCGCCATCACCGCCGCGAGCAGGAACGATCCCACAAACACCCGCACTGTTCCGTGCTTTAGCTGCTCATCCGTCACGCCGGCCTCGCGTTGCCATACTTTGGCGAAGAGCACCGAGTACCAGAGCCCTCCCACTATGAAGCTCGCCAGCGCGGCCAGCAGCACGGCCAGCCAGTTGATGTTCAGTTCCACCGCAGTCACCCCTCCCGCAGACGCCGTTCGGCGGCGCCTACGGGTGGAGCCTACGTCAGCCCTCCCCCTGTGTCTTGTAGAAAAGCCGCACCGCGCGGCGGATATGGTGGGCACCCCGTCAGCGGACCGCCGTCGGGGTTTCCAAGGGAACGAACGTGGCGTAATCGGGACCGTGTTGGCGGATGAGGCGGAGGTATTCCGACGGCGTGAATCCGCTGAAGCGCCGGAAGGTGCGGATCAGGTGCGGCTGGTCGTAGTAATCGGCCAGGCCCAAGAGCTCCGTGCCGCTTGAACTGCTGGCGGGCAGCAACGCTGCGGCATTGACGAAGCGGTAGAAACGGCACACATCGGCGTAGCTTTTAGGCGTGATTCCGCAGTCGCGGATCATGATCCGCTGCAGGGTGGACGGGCTGATGCCCAGGCGGTGGGCCAGCTCGGCAACCGGGATGTCTTCCCCGGCCAACAGCGCCACCGCCGCCCGCGTGCGATCGTCCACGCCAGCATGGAGCCGGGACGTGAGGAAACCGTCAAGCGCCTCGAAAGCAGCGGCCGGATCAGCGTCTGCCAGTCCGTCACGCAGGGCCGAAAATCCGGGCAGGAACCCGTCCGTGTCCTGCACCGAGCCCTGCAGTTGCGACGGCGGCGCGTCAGTTAACGCGGCGATGCCGTAAGGCTCCAGCACGGCCCCGATATTGAACAGCTGCGGCGGATTTTCGCTGATGAGATAGCTGCGCTGGACGCCGGAATAGAAGCCGACGGCGACCTCCGTGGCGCGCCATTCTCTGGCGCCCCGTTCCGGCACCTCGGCAAACGGGTCGATCAGGCGGTAGGGCGAGGACAGGTTGAGAATCAGGTGCGCGGATGGGCCCGGAAGGATTTTTTCGTACTTCGCAGTCGGAGCTCCGCGCACAAACCAGAAGTGGCTGACGTACGGCTGCAGCCGGGCTGGGGCAGGACACTCCTCGTAGAGCACACGAGCAGTTTACGGCCGGCGGGAGTCCAGATCCGGGAGGGCGCCGACGAACACCTCTCCGCACGAAGAATCCGAAGGCCGGTGGCTGTACTGGCAGCGGCCGTCACCGCCCTACCATGTGCTGACGACGCCGGCGACACCCGCCGTCGTCGGCTACCCCCTGGCCAGCGAGGACGATCCACTGAATGGTGAGCCGCGGACCGCAGCGCACGCTCTGCGTGCCGCGGCCGCTCATCAGGAAAGGCAGCGACGTCCTGGACATCCTGAAACTCCAAGGCAGCGCCACCCGCGACGTCCGCTTTGTCTCCGGGCCGGACCTCGGACCGGACGAGAAGTAGGCCGTACGGCTAAGCCAACCCCCTGAGGAGTTTTTGTCCAGATAATGCCCATTTGGAGGCGTTTAGGCAGCATTATCTGGACAAAAACTCTAGGCCAGGCGGCGGAAGCAGCCCTACGGCATGAGGCTGCGGAGAACGTGCGCGGCGCCGTCGTCGAACACCGAATGCGTGACCTCATCCGCGGCGGCGATGACTTCCTCCGGGGCCTGGCCCATGGCGACGCCCCGACCGGCCCAGCCCAGCATTTCTATGTCGTTGCGACCGTCACCGATAGCCACGGTGCGGTGGGGCTCAGTCCCCAACTGGCCGCGGAGCCGTTCCAGCGCACTGGCCTTGGTGACCCCGGCGGCGGCGATGTCCAGCCACGCAGTCCAGCCGACCGAGTAGGTGACGCCAGCCAGGCCGATCTCCTGGATGGTTGTGGAGAATTCTTCAGGGGTGTTTTCGGTGCTGAACACCACCAGGCGGACTGCGGTGGCCTCCAGCAGCGTCTGGAAGTCGACGCCGATCGCTTCGACGCCAAAGCTGGCGTCCTGGAAGCGTTCCGTGGACAGGAAGTTGCCGTCCTCGTCTTCCAGCGCATACTTCGCGGTGGGCAGCTTCTCCCGCAACGCCCGAAGCGCCGGGGCCGGATCGAAGGTGGCCTTGTGGATAATTTCGTAACCGTCGGCCAGGTCCGGATCCAGCCGGAGAGTCACGCCGCCGTTGCAGCAGACGGCGTAGCCGCGGTCGATGCCGATCTGCTCGATGATGGGCAGCGTGGCGTTCAGGGAGCGGCCGGTGGCGATCAGGACGTCGTGCCCTGCGGCGACCACGGCCTGGGCGGCCTCACGGACCGGGGCGGACATGTGGCCGTCGTGGTCCACCAGAGTGCCGTCCACGTCCAGGGCAATCATGAACTTGGTGGTGCTGTTTTCGTTTGCGATCCGCTGGTCATCGATGCCAGCGACTGTGGTTTCAGTCAATGTAGTCATACATCCAGTAGACCAGAGACCCCTGACACCGGCTAGGACGCAGGCCACAGCGCCCATGAACACCCGGTAAATACTCACAGGTTATCCCCGGTGTGAGTATTAACCTTCGGCACGCTGTCCGCCCGCCTGCCAGCCGTAGATTCCCCGCCGCACGCCCTAGGAATTCCTAGGCGTGTTCGCAGATCCGGACCGTGAAGGCACAGATCCGCGAACTAGGACCGGTTCCGTGGACGCAGGCCCGCGGCCAGGAGTTTGCGCCTCAGCCGGTCAGGGTTATCCACATCGGCCCAGCTCCAGCGGGCAAACCCATACCCCAGCGCACGGATCCGGTCCTCGCGGAGCTTTTCGCGGTATACAGCTTCCTCGGCGGTCAGGTCTCCACGGATCCCGGCATCCACGTACTTGGCCTTGCCGTCGAACTCACCCACAACACCGTGCTCCGGCCACCAGCAGTCGCTTCGGCCGATGAAGCCGTCGTCATCCCTCAGTTCATGCTGGAGCACGGGTTGCTCGAAGCCGAGGAATTCGAAAGCGGCCCTGCTGTAGGACTCCCCCACCGACTCCGCCAGAGGACTGGCCAGCCGCGCAACCTGCTCCGCACGGCGCCGGGCAGCCCCAAACGAATGGGCTGCGATGCCGTCGGAGATGTCCACCACGGCCAACAGGTTGGCATCCGAGGGCAGGAGGCCTTCGATATTGAGCCGTCGCGCCAGCCCGTCAGCAACCACCAGAGCCTGGCTCAGCTTGCTCGAAACCATGACATCCACTGCGGTCTGGATCAGCCCCATGCAACGGAATTCACCCTGCACCACGGGCTCCGTCGCCGTCCTCAGCCGGTACCGGAGCGGATAGGAACGCGTTTCCCGCACTTCTTTGGCTGCGGTTTCCTCACCGAGAACCAAGAGCGGGGACCGCCGCGTCCCGCTGCGTCCCGGAAGTGTCGTTGCAAGTTCGACGAACGCCGGCGTCCTAAGGGTTGGCAGGCCGCTAGCCAGGGCTGCCGTTTCCCCGCACAGCACGGCGCCCTTCACTGACCTGGCAACCGCCGTCGTCGACCAGGCGAAGCGCTCCGACGGGCGGGCACGAAGCCACTCAGACGTGGGGACGTAGAATCCGCGGCGGATCCTGACCAGCTTTCCGGCCCTGAAGTCGCGGTGGATGGAATCAGTGCCGGCCTGTGTACGCAGGATGGCGGCTGAATCAATCAGTCCGGGCATGATTTCCATGCCACTAGGCTGCCTGCACGTGGCCCGCCTGTCAGCAGGCAACGGGCCCTATGTGGACAAGCCAGGCGATGGAGGAAGCCACGGAAGCAAGACTCCTAGGCTTGTCCGCGGATCCGGACCTTCAAGGTTCAGATCCGCGAACAAGCCTAGGAATTCGGGGCCGGGCCTGGTCTGGCCTAGAGGACCGGGAAAAATTCCATGCCACCCAGGTACTTCTGCAGCGCGGCCGGGACGTTGACCGAGCCGTCGGCGTTCTGGTGATGCTCCAGGATGGCCACGATCCAGCGGGTGGTGGCAAGGGTGCCGTTCAGGGTGGCCACGGCGCGGGTGCCCTTAGCTACGCCTTCGACGTTGACCACACGCTCGCGGATGTTCAGGCGGCGGGCCTGGAACGTGGTGCAGTTCGAGGTGGACGTGAGCTCACGGTAGGCGCCCTGGGTGGGAACCCAGGCTTCGCAGTCGAACTTGCGGGCCGCGGACATGCCGAGGTCGCCGGCGGCAGTGTCAATGACGCGGTAGGGAAGCTCGCACTTGGCCAGCATCTCCTCTTCCCAGGCCAGGAGCCGTTCGTGTTCGGCAGCGGCCTTTTCCACCGTGGTGTAAACGAACATCTCCACCTTGTTGAACTGGTGCACACGGATGATGCCGCGGGTGTCCTTGCCGTGCGAGCCGGCCTCACGGCGGTAGCAGGAGCTCTGCCCGGCGAACCGGATGGGACCGGCCGTCAGGTCCAGGATCTCGTCCGCGTGGTAGCCGGCCAGGGCAACCTCGGAGGTGCCCACCAGGTAAAGGTCGTCTTCGGCGAGACGGTAGATCTCGGCGTCGTGCTTTACATCAAAACCGGTGCCCTGCATGGTTTCGGGGCGCACCAGAGTGGGCGTGATCATGGGAACGAACTCGGCCTCGATGGCCTGGTCCATGGCCATCTGCAGCAACGCCATCTCCAGGCGTGCACCCACGCCGCGCAGGAAGTAGAAGCGTGAGCCGGACACCTTCGCGCCGCGCTCCATGTCGATCGCGCCGATCAGCTCACCGATTTCCAGGTGGTCCTTCGGCTCGAAATCGGGGAATTCGCGGGGCGTGCCAACGGTTTTGACCACCACATAGTCGTCCTCGCCGCCCTCGGGGACGCCGTCCTCAATAAGGTTCGGGATGGCGCGCAGCAGTTCGTCCTGCTTGGCCTGGGCAGCTTCCGCTTCAGCCGATGCGGCCTTCACAGTGTTGGCCAGTTCCTTGACCTCGGCGAGCAGGGCCTTCTTCTCGTCGCCCTTGGCCTGCGCCACCTTCTTGCCGAAGACGTTTTGCTCGGCGCGGAGGTTTTCAAACCGGATCAGGGCGGCACGCCTGGCAGAGTCTGCGGCGATGATCGCGTCCACCACTGATTCGTCTGCGCCGCGGGCGCGCTGGCTGGCACGGAACTTGTCCGGGTTTTCGCTGAGGTCTTTTACGTCGATCACCAGACAAGAGTATCGAATCCGGCGGAACCAACGCTGCCCGGCCGGACAGGGGAATCGCGGCGCCGCGGCCGGGATACTGTTGAAGCACCATGAACGACTGGCTTCTTTACGTCCTGAGCGCGGCGGCGCTGGCTTTCGCCGTCTCCAGCTGGTGGGGCGTGCGGAAGCTCAAAGCCCTGCACATCCGCAGCGCCGTCAACGAAGAAGCACACGAGACCGGCCTCGGGCAGCAACGCGTGGCAGTCATCCTTAACCCCGTCAAGGCACGCGCCCCTGAAGCCAAGGAAGCCATTCAACGCGCCTGCCTGACAGCCGGCTGGGACGAGCCACTTTTCCTGGAGACGACCGCCGAGGACCCCGGGTACTCCCAGGCCCGGTCGGCGCTGGACTACAAGGCCGACGTCGTCCTGGTGGGCGGTGGCGACGGTACTGTGCGGGTGGTGGCTGAGTCCCTCGCACATACGGATGTGGCCATGGGTCTGATTCCGCTGGGGACGGGAAACCTCCTGGCGCGGAACGTGGATCTGGACGTCAACGACCTTCACGCCAACGTCCAGACGGCACTCTTCGGCCGGCAGCGCTACATCGATACCGCGCGGATGGGCATCGAAAACTCGCGCACCGGGCACTCTTCCGAGCACGCCTTCCTGGTGATCGCCGGGATCGGCATGGACGCCGAAATCCTCGCGGACACCAATGACGGCCTCAAGAAGGCCGTTGGCTGGCTTGCGTACACCGAGGCCGGCATGCGCCACCTGCCGGGGCGGCGAAGGAAGGTTTCAGTCGCGCTGGATGACAAGCCTGAGCAGGTCCGAAACATCCGCAGTGTGCTCTTCGCCAACTGTGGGCTGGTCCCGGGCGGGATCGACTTCATCCCGGAAGCCATGATCGACGACGGCATGCTGGACGTGGTGGTTATGAGCCCCCGCAGCGCCATCGGGTGGCTGGCCATGTACGCCAAAATCCTCTTCAAGCACAAGGGCAATTTGCCCATCATGACCATGTACCGGGCTGGCCGAATCGTCATCAAGTGCCCGGAGCCCATGCCCACACAAATCGACGGCGATACGTCCGGGTTGGCCACCAAGCTCACCGTCCGGGTGGAGCCGCGGTCCCTCCTGATCAGGGTCAAGGGCCAGCAAGCCTGAGCGGGCCTGGTCTCAGGCAGTTGCCTTCTTGACCGATTCAGCCTCTGCGGCGGCCTTCGCGGCACGCGCCTCGGACTGCTCGCGGATCATGGCCTGTTCCTCTTCGAAGCGCAGGCGGTCAGCGCGGTCTGCGTCGTCGCCGTCCCAGTCCTGATTGTCGACTGTGGGCTTAGGGTTAACGATCATGCCCTGGCCGTCATTGTCTGTGCTGCTGGTACTCATGACCTGCTCCCTTCGTTAGGGGCCATCCCCCAAGTGGATCAAGCAAGCATACGCACAGTAACTATCCCGCGGAAGTACCTTGACCTACGCTGTGGGCGAAGCCTCAGGCATCGTCAAGCCGCGCTCATTCCCCCTGCAGAATCTGCCCGACCCATTCATGCGCGGCCCGGAATGCCTCGTCAGAGGTGTGTTGCGCGACGCTGGAGCTTTGGGCGTCTGCCCGTCCATAGGAGCCCAGGAAGCGGGTGGCCGGGCTAATGCGGTGAAGCCCGGCCAAGGCGTCAGCCACACGGGCATCCGCGATGTGCCCGTCGGCGTCGATGCTGAAAAAGTAGTGGCCAAGGTACTGACCCGTAGGCCGGGATTCGATCCGGCTGAGGTTCACGCCCCTCGTGGCGAACTGGTCCAGGATTTCCATCAGCGCACCCGGGCGGTCTTCTGGAAGCGGGACTACCACCGTGGTCTTGTCCGCACCGGTCCGTTCGGGCAGTGCGCCCGGCCTGCTCACCAGGATGAATCGCGTCACTGCACCCGGGTTGTCGCCGATGTTCTCCGCCAGGACGGTCAGCCCAGGCTGCTCCTGTGCCACTATGGGCGCGCAGATCGCGGCGTCGTAGTGGGCGGCGTCGCCCAAGAGCCCCATTGCGGCCGCCGCGGTGGACGAGCCTGCAACATATTCCGCACCCGGAATATTCGCGTCCACCCAGAGACGGCACTGCGCCCACGCGTGGCCGTGGGTGGAGATCCGGCGAATATCCGCCACTTCCGCGCCTGGGCGGGCCACGAGCACAAAGCTGATGGGCACGAGGACTTCGCGGATGATCCGGAGCTCCTGCCCGCCGGCGATGGCGTCCAAGGTGGCTGTGACCCCGCCTTCCACCGAATTCTCAATGGGGACCATCGCTGCGTCCGCAAAGCCGTCGCGGACCATGTCCAGCGCCGCGTTAACGTTGGAGGCCGGGATGCGGGTCGCTTGCGCGGCATCCGGAACCTGCATCAGTGCCGCCTCGGTGAATGTGCCCTCAGGCCCGAGGAAGGTGTACGTAACGGGCGTCGCGGGCATGGATTCCTCTTGGGTGATGGACACAGATTCGGGTTGAACTACAGAACGAGGGGCTTGAGGCCGGTATCGGACACGAGCGGCTTGCCGGACTCGAGCCACTGGTCCATTCCGCCTGCCACATTGATGGCGGTATAGCCCTGCCCGGTGAGCCATTGCGCTGCACGGAAGGACCGTCCGCCCGTGCGGCAGATGACATAAACGTCCTGGTCCGGGTCCAGTTCGTCAAGCCGCGCCGGAAGCTGATCAAGAGGGATGTGCAGGGCGTCCTCGCCATGTCCGGCTACCCATTCGTAGTCTTCGCGGACGTCCAGAATCACGGCGTCCGCTGGGACGTCGTTGACGGGCACAGAATCGAAATCGCTCATGGGAGTCCTTTTTTGGAGAATCACGGGTCTCCGTCCAGCCTAGCGCCAGCCGTCCTGCCGCGCCTGCCGAAAGCCGACGCAGGTTACGCTTCTAAATGACCCGTAGGAGGATCCTTGCCCGCTGCGCAGACAACCGGTTCCGCCGCCGACATCCACCAACTGGGCGCCGTCCAACTCCGGGATGCGCTCCGCACCGGAGAGCTCTCAGCGCGGGACGCCGCAGCACATTTCCTGGCGCGGGTTGCAGAGCAGAATCCGTTGCTGGGCGCCTTTGTCACGGTCACGGCAGATCAGGCGATGGCCGATGCCGCCGCCGCCGATGCCCGGTACGTCCGGTTCCGAAAGGAATTCGGAACCGACTCCGCAGGGGACTCCGGAGCCAGTGCGGGCGGCCTACCGCTCCTGCATGGCATGCCGGTGGCGTTCAAGGACCTGACCGACGTCGCCGGTGTGGTGACCACTCACGGCAGCGCTGCGCTTGACCACAAACCGGCACCCGCCGACGGCACCCTGGCCGCAGTCCTCAAGGCCGCTGGCGTTGTCTCATTGGGTAAGACGCAGGTTCCGGAGTTCGGACTTACGGCCTACAGCGAAAACCGCATCGCCCCGCCGTCGCGCAATCCGCATGCCCCGAGCCGGAGTTCCGGCGGTTCCTCCGGGGGCAGCGCCGCCGCGGTGGCGGCGGGCCTGCTTCCGTTCGCGCCAGGGACCGACGGCGGCGGTTCGGTCCGCATCCCGGCCGCCGCCTGCGGCCTGGTGGGCCTCAAACCCGGCCGTGGCGTGGCGCCGTCGGGCGAGAGTTCAGGCGATCCGGCGCGCCTGGTGGTAGCGGGGCCCCTTGCCCGTAGTGCCGCCGACGCAGCCCTGCTGATGGATGCGCTGGCGCCGTCCGTCGGCAGCGGTTATCTCGGCACAGTGGGACACGAACCGCGCCCGCTGCGCATCGGCATGACCCTGGACAGCCCTTGGTCCGCCACCTTCCCGTTCACGCCGGAGCCGGAAGCCCTGGCGGCATTGCAGACGGGCAGCGACATGCTGGAACATGCCCGGCACGCCGTCAGCGAAGCCGCCATCCGCTACGACAACCGCTACCCGGACGCCTTCACCACAGCGTGGACCGCCGCCGTCGGAACTGCCCGGATCAGTCCGCACCGCGAAGCGCTTCTGGCCCCGCTGACCCGCACGTTCAGGCGCCGGGCCCAGCAGCGCAGCGCAGCAAAGCTCAATGAATCACTGGCGTTCCTGCGCCAATTCGAGCGCGATACCATCACGCAGTACGGCGGCTGGGACCTGATGCTGATGCCGGCTCTGGCGCAGACGCCCCGCCCCGTGGGCTGGTTTACCGGCGCCACGCACGGCGACGAACCGTGGCCGGCCGCGGAATGGCCCGGGGATGCCGACGGCGACTACCGACGGCAGTGCGAATTCGCGCCATGGTCCTCCATGGTAAACGTCTGCGGCCTGCCGGCCATCACGATTCCGGTGTACTGGACCGGCGGGCAACCGGCCCATGGCTTGCCGATGGGTATCCAACTCGTGGGACCGGCGGGATCGGAACTGCTCCTGCTCCAGGTGGCGGCCCAGCTCGGCTTCTGATGCCCGATTAAACCGCTCCGGGGGTCGACTCCGGGGCCGATCCGGAGGACGATTAAGGGGCAGTCACTATGAGGAGGTCTGTGATGTGCTATTCATCAATGGAGGAATTCGGGTGGCGTACCAAGAAGGAAGCCGACCGGAAACCCGAAGCGCGCCAGGAAACACCGCCGGACCGTCCGGAGCCGCATTACACGGCCCAGGACTTCACCTTCTGGGCCTTCCCGCGTCGCCGGAAGACCGACGAAGCCCAGGAACCGGCCGCTGAGCGCAGGCGCGAGAGAGTCTGACCTGCTGGTCAGGCCGGCTCGACGGAAGGCCCCCCGCACCGGGGGCCTTTCTGCTGACCGGGCAAGGCACCTACGCGCCGAGTTCCCGAAATTTAGTGGACCGTGCCGCCAGCAGGTCAGAAACCGGAACACCAGCCAGGGTCCCCAGCTCGTATTCGATGGCCCGGGCCATCCGGACGCAGAACTCCCTTGGCTCCAGTGACGCGTCGTCCCGTTCATCCACAATGTGGTCCACCAGACCGTTGGCGTAGAGCGCGGCCACGTTGACGCCTTGGGCGTCGGCCATCTGCGGCGCAAAATCCGTCGTGCGGTGCACAATCGCGCTGGCCCCCTCGGGCGGCAGCGGCGACAGCCAGCTGTGCTGGGCGGCGATGGTACGGTTCGCCGGGAGCAGCGCCAGCGCTCCGCCACCGGCGCCCTGCCCCAGCAGCACCGAGACCGACGGCGATTCCAACCCAATCAGTTCGTGGAGGGACCGTGCGATTTCGCCGGCCAGGCCGCCTTCTTCCGCTTCCTGCGACAGGGCTGCACCGGCGGTGTCGATGACGGTCAGCAACGGCAGGCGCAGTTCCTCGGCAAGCTTCATCCCCCGCCGCGCCTCCCGCAAGGAACCGGGACCCATTCCGGCTGCTTCCTTGCGCAGGGGGCGCGCATGGCCAAGGACGATGCACGACTGCCCTCCGAACCGGGCCAGTGCCAGCAGCAGGCCGGGGTCCTTTTCGCCCTGGCCGGTTCCGTTCAGTGGAAGGGCATCGTCGGCGCCGTACCGCAGGAGCTGGCGCAGGTCCGGGCGGCGCGGCTGCCGGGAAATGCCGATGGACGTCCACGCGTCCACGGCCGCCGGCCGCACGGCGAGAGTTGCCGGTCCAGGGACGGGCCCGGCTGTGGGACTCGTTGTGGGCTTCGCCGCGAGGATGTCCAGTGCCCGCCCCACGATCTCCGCAAGCTGTGACGGTTCCACGACGGCGTCGATCAGGCCCTTGCTGAACAGGTTCTCCGCCACCTGCACGCCTTCCGGAAAGGCCTCCCCATAAAGGGCCTCGTAGACCCGCGGGCCCAGGAAGCCCAGCAGCGCCCCCGGCTCGGCCACGTTGATGTGGCCCAGCGAGCCCCAGGAGGCCATCACTCCCCCGGTGGTGGGATGCCGAAGATAGACCAGGTAGGGCAGCCCGGCCTGGCGGTGGGCTCGCACCGCTCCCGTGATCTTGACCATGGACAGGAACGCCAGGGTCCCCTCCTGCATACGCGTGCCGCCGGAAGCGGGGCCGGCCAGCAAGGGGAGCCCTTCGGCGGTGGCCCGCTCCACGGCGGCGACGATCCGCTGGGCTGCCGCATGGCCGATCGATCCGGCCAGGAAGGAGAATTCGCTGACGATGACCGCCACGCGGTGCCCCCTGATCCGGCCGGATCCGGTGATGACCGATTCGTCCGTGCCGCTCCTTTCCCGCGCCCTTGCCAGGTCGCGGGCGTAGTCCTCGTTCGCGTCCGTCTCCCGGAGGGGCATGTCCCAGCAGACGAACGTGCCCGGATCAACAACGGCCGCCAGCAGTCCCGCCGCGTCTAGGTGCCTGACCTTTTCCGTCGTCGGCACCCTAGTTCACCCCCGCAACGGCCGCAGCCATGCCCAGCCACTCGCGGATTTTCTGCCCGTCCTCGTCCAGCAGGGGCGGCGCATCGTGTTCCGTCGGGGTGGTCTCTGCTACGTCCCCGGCTGAGAAAAATCTCAGCGGCGGCCCGGGCAGGCTGACCTTCCCAAGCACCGGATGTTCCACCTCAACCACCAGCCCCTGTGAAGCAACCTGCTCCCAGGCGTAAACCTCGTCCAGCGAGCGCACCTTCCCGGCCGGGATTCCGGCGTCGTTCAGTTTTCCGAGCAGCTCAGCGGCACCATACCCGGCAAAAACGCGTTCGACGGCGGCAATCACCGCCGTACGGTTCCGCACCCTTTCCGCGTTGCTGGCGAAGCCCGGCGCTGACGGATCGAGGCCAAAGGCCGCGGCGAAGGAGGACCACAGCTTTTCGCTGCCGACGCTGATCTGGACACTGCCGTTACGGCACGCGAACAGGCCGTAGGGGGCGATGGACGGATGGTGGTTGCCCTGGGCCTGGGGCACTTCGCCGGCGACGGTAGTGCGCGTCCCCTGAAAGGCGTGGACGCCGATGAGCGACGCCAGCAACGAGGTGCGCACGATCTGCCCGGCGCCGGTCCTGTCCCGCTCCACCAGCGCTGCGAGGACACCGAAGGCTCCGTTCATTCCGGACAGCAGGTCGGCGATGGGAACACCCACGCGCTGTGGGTCTTCCGGCCCGGATCCGGTGAGCGACATCAGCCCGGCCTCGCCCTGGAGGATCTGGTCGTAGCCGCTGCGCCGGGACTCCGGGCCGTCATGCCCGAACCCGGTGATGGAGAGGATCACCAGCCGCGGATTGAGGTCATGCATCGTGGCGGTGGAGAAACCGAGCCGGTCCATCACGCCGGGGCGGAAGTTTTCAATGACGACGTCAGCAAGTTCCAGCAGCCCGCGCAGCACCTCCTGCCCGTCAGTGCTTTTCAGGTCCAGGCTGATGGACTCCTTGTTCCGGTTGCAGGACATGAAATAGGTGGACTGCAGATCGTCCTGGGGCCCGACGAACGGCGGGCCCCAGCCGCGGGTGTCGTCACCCGTTCCGGGGTTCTCCACTTTGATGACGCGGGCACCGAGATCGGCCAGCATCATGCCGGCGTGTGGCCCTGCCAGCGCCCGGCTCAGGTCCACCACGAGGTGGCCTGACAGTGGGCCGCTCCTGCGGTCTTCGTCTGTTCTGCTCATTGCTGGATTCCTTCTGGATAAGGTTGCGTACACGATTGCTGGCGCACAGCGGCCGGTGCGGGGCTGGATGCGGGCAGCGCCTAGAGCCAGCCCGGAACCACCAGGGCCAGCCACGCGAGGAGGGGTCCGGCCACAATGATGATTCCGCTGTAGCCGAGGATCTGCTTGTAGAACCTGTCCTTGTCCACGCCTTCCGGGGCGTTGGCCAGGACCAGCGCGCCGTTGGTGGAGAACGGCGAGACGTCCACGATGGTGGCGGCGACGGCGAGCGCACAGATCACGCCGACGGCACCGATCTCGCCCGTGGAAAGGAACGGAACGGCCAGAGGGATGAGGGCAGCGAGGATGGCGGTGGAGGATGCGAAGGCGGACACAATGGCGCCGATATAGCAGATGAGGAGGGCTGCCAGCAGCGGCATGCCCATACCTGCCACGCCGTTGGAGACGAACTCGATGGTTCCGGCCTCCTCCAGCACTCCGACAAACGTGAGCATGCCGCAGATCAGGAGCACCGTTGACCAGCTGATCTTGTTGATCGCGCCCTTCTGGGCCTTCGGCGAGACCAGTGCCAGCACGATGGCGATGGTGATGGACACAAAGCCGACATCGACTTTGAAGCCCAGGGCTATAACAGCCAGGGCGAGCAGGCCGGCGATGGTCACCAGCTGGGGGATCCGCTCAGACCGCTCCTTGGTGGCTGCGACGCCGTCCCCGGCGGGGTCGCGTGGGCCGTACATGCCGGAGCCGAAGCCCTTGAACGGAACATCTGATCCTGCCTTGGCCCCCACACTGATGGACATGCGGGCTTCGGCAGCCTGCTCCACGAAGTGGGTCACCCGTGAGGACAGCAAGGCCCGACCGCCCAGGACGATGAACAGAACGAGTGCGATGACGAGGTTGAACACCAGGCTGCTAAGGAAGAGGGCGGTGGGGCTGAAATCCAGGTCGGTCTTGGCGAGGATGCCGTTGACCGTGACGCCGTAAACGGCAATCGGGGAGAATCCGCCAGCCTGCGCGCCGTGGATGACCATCATGCCCATCAGGAGGGGGCTGATCTTGTACTTCCCGGCAAAACTGAGGGCAATCGGGGCAATGATGGCGACAGCGGCGGGAGACAGCGCCCCAACCGAAGTAATGACGGCGGTGACGGCAAACATGACCCACGGAATCAGGGCCACACGGCTGCCCACCATCCTGACGGCCCCGCGGACCAGGAGGTCGATGGTGCCGTTGTTCTGGGCAATGGCGAAGAGGTACGTGACCCCGACGATGGTCAGGAACAAGCCGCCGGGAAAGTTGGCCAGGATCTCGTTGGTGGACATGCCCAGCACCACGCTGCCCAGCAGGAAGGCACCCACAAATGCAAGGGCACCCATGTTCAGGGGCAGGACAGTGGCGAGCAGGAACATCGCGGCCAGGATGATGATCGATAAGACAGGAGCGGACATCGTTGGTCCTCCTAGGAAGGAAAAGTGTGACGTGAGTAACTGGCTCACTGGACTAGCCTCCTAGACACTGGGTCTATCTGTCAATACGCCTGCCGTGTATTGTGGGGAAAACCGACGATGTAGTGAGGCCCATGTGGAGAAGACGGCACGGCTTGGCCTGGAGCGCGTGACGCGGCCCCGGCTGTACGAACAGCTGGTGGAGCAGATCCTGGCCTATATCGAGTCTGCCCGGCTGGTTCCGGGCGATCTGCTGCCGGCAGAACGCGACCTGGCCGAACGGCTGGGGGTTTCGCGGGCGACGCTGGCCCAGGCGCTGGTGGCCCTTGAAGTGCTGGGCGTCATCGACGTGCAGCACGGGACCGGCGCCGTCCTGGCGCGGCGGCCCAGTGTGGCATCAGTGATCAAGGGCCTGCGTGAACACCAGAGCCGGCTGCCCGAAATCGTGGAGGCGCGCAGCACTCTTGAGGTGAAACTGGCCGGGCTGGCCGCGGAACGGCGCACGGAGAACGATCTGGCGCAAATTGATGTCGCCCTGGAGGTCATGGCCGCCGAAATCGGTGAGGGCGAGCGCGGCGCCCACGGCGACGAGCTGTTCCATCAGGCGGTCACCGGCGCCGCCCACTCAGCGGTGCTGGCCCAGCTGATGGCGGTCATCGCCGAAATGATCCTGGAAACCCGGATCGAATCGTTGGGCCAGCCGGGCCGGCCCGAACAGTCGTTGGCCTCGCACCGGACCATTGCAGACGCCATCCGTGCACAGGACCCCACTGGTGCAGCAGCGGCCATGTTGGCCCACATAGAGTTGGTCTCAGACCTGGAGCTGCTCCGCTGATCCGTCAGGACGCCGGCGGTTGATTGCTCTGCTTCCGGGCGGGATATTTCTACCGGTGTCAGTACCCACAGGTCTAGCTGTACCCCATCGCGGAGCTGTACGACATCAGCCCGATGATGAGAAGCAGCCAGAACGCTCCGTAACCCAGCAGGCAGAGGTAGCCCAGGACCAGCCCGGCGATGGACATGCCCTTGCCAGAGGGTTCACGGCGGAGGGCCAGGTGGCCGGTGATGATTGCGGCGATCTGCGGAATCATGAACGAGCCAAGGATGACCGAGGAAATGCCGAGGACCATGCTGGCGATACTCAGGCCCTTGGGCTCCTGGACGGGCATGCCGTAGTACGCGGGTTGCCCGTACGCCGGCTGGCCATAAGGGCTGGCGCCCTGGCCGTAAGGACTTGCAGGCTGGGCATACGTCGCGCCGTATTGATCGCCGGGCTGGCTGTACGCGCCAGGTTGGTTGTACTGGCCCGGTTGGCTGTACTGGCCAGATTGACCGTACTGGCCCGCGCCGTACTGGCCTTGGCCGTACTGATCCTGGTCATACAGGGGCGGCGCCGGAATGCTCGGACCCTGCGGCGGCACAAACTGCGGCGGCTCGTAGCCTGCCGGCGAATCGCCTGGTCCCTGGGCACCGGACCCTTGCGAATCCGGGCGCGGAGTTGGCTGGTCAGTCATGGTTTTCCCCATTCGAAGTCTTCGCTTCCCAGCCTACCGCCGCCTGCATTACAGGCCTACCGCCGCCCTCATCCAGTCCTACCGCCCCCAATACGGCAGCACGTAAACAGCAAAAACCACAAAGGCAGCCAGGAACATCAACCGGGTCATTCCGCTGGCTGCGTGGTGCTGCGCCTTCGACTTCCTGGCACGTCCAGAGCCGCCGCTTCCCGCCCCACTACGCGCCCCGCGGCCGGCGCCGTAAGTGAGTTGCCGGGGTCCCGGCCGGCGGTCTTTCTGCCCGGACCGCGGCGGCCCAGCCACCGGCTGCCGTCCGGCAGCCGGCTTCACGGTCGGTGACTTCGCGGTCAGCGAATCCTGAGCCGGACCTTCCGCAGCCAGGTCCTGCGTCAGCTGCTCGCCGAGGTGCGCATAAAGGCCCACCACCGTCTGCTGGTCGAGGACCGGAGGCAGCGCCAGGACGGCAGCAACAACGCGGTCGGTCCCTGCCACGGCGACGTCGGAATTGGTGATGCCGAAGAGGTCAGGCTGCCCGGCGAGGCAGATCAGCGGGCGGACGAACCGCCGGTGGGGCGGCGCCAGCACGGACGCGACGGCGGCGCACTGCGCCAACGCCCCGTCCACGGACTGCGTCCTGGCAAAACGGCCCTGCCACAGGACCCCGGCGGAGATTGTGACCTCGCCGGTCCAGTTCTTGGCATCGACCACCACCACGCCGCCGGGACCCACCAGCACATGGTCAAGGTTGGCTTTGGGCCGCCCGGGCCAGTGGACGTCGTTCAGCAGGTACCAGCCGTGCGGAATGAGCCCGCTCAGCCGGTCCGCTACGAGCCGCTCGCCCACGGCACCGGCGTCCCACGACTTCGTGGCACGCTCGGCCAGATCGAGTTGGCGTTTCAGTCGCTGCACGCGTTCCGCAGCCAGCCTCGACTGCTCTGCCGCGCCGTCCCCTGCCGCCATGACCTGCCCCCTGATCGCTGCGTACCGATTTACTGTAGTACCGACGCTAACTGCAGTGCCCGACGGCGGCGCTCCCCGCCGTCGGGGCATTCCTTCCTGAGCTTTTCCGAAAGTAGCAGCGGCGCAGGGAGCCGGTATATAGGTACCTTTGGGGCCACTACCTGCTTTAACTACTTGCTGTCCACGGTCCGGAGGGTACTTTCCGCGTCATAGGGGGCCGGATTATGGACCGGGCGTTTTGACTGCCGCCCACGTCTGGCATGCTGGTGCCATGGCTAGCCGCGCGGGCACAGTTGCCCAACCCCAGGACCTTGTTGACATCACTGCGCTCCTCGACGCGTATTACGACATCACACCGGATCTCAGTGATCCCGGCCAGCGCGTGGCGTTCGGCACCTCCGGGCACCGCGGCTCGAGCCTCAAGGCGTCGTTCAACGAAAAACACATCATCGCGATCACACAGGCAATCGTGGAATACCGCGCCGGGCAGGGCATCACCGGCCCGCTTTTCCTGGCGAAGGACACCCACGCCCTCAGCGAGCCGGCGCAGAACTCCGCCCTCGAGGTCCTCGCCGCCAACGGCGTGCACGTGCTGATCGACGCGCGGCACGGCTACACCCCCACACCGGCGCTGAGCCACGCCATCCTCACGTACAACAACAACCGCCAGCCCGGCACTCCTGAGGCGGACGGCATTGTGGTCACGCCCAGCCACAACCCACCCGGAGACGGCGGCTTCAAGTACAACCCTCCGCACGGCGGCCCGGCCGATTCCGACGCCACGGGCTGGATCGCCAACCGCGCGAACGAACTCCTGGAAAACGACCTGCGGGGCGTGAAGCGCATCCCCGTCTCCGACGCCCTCGCTGCGGACAGCACCGGCAAGTTCGATTTCCTCAGCAGCTACGTTGACGACCTCCCGTCCGTATTGAACCTGGACGCCATCCGCGAGGCCGGCGTACGCATCGGCGCCGATCCCATGGGCGGCGCCGCAGTGGATTACTGGGGCGAGATCGGCGAGCGCCACCACCTGGACCTGACCGTGGTGAACCCCACCGTGGATCCGCAGTGGGCCTTTATGACCCTGGACTGGGACGAGAAGATCCGGATGGACTGCTCCTCGCCGTTCGCCATGGCCTCCCTGATCAACAGGATGTCCGACGGCGGCAGTTCAGCCGCGTTCGACATCGCCACCGGCAACGACGCCGACGCCGACCGGCACGGCATCGTGACACCTGTTGTTAATGGGGTGGGTGGCCTGATGAACCCGAACCACTACCTCGCCGTCGCCATCGATTACCTCTACCGCAACCGCAGCGGCTGGAACCCCAACTCGGTGGTGGGCAAGACCCTCGTCTCGTCCTCCATCATCGACCGCGTGGCGGAAAGCCTGGGCCGCAAACTGGTTGAGGTCCCTGTGGGCTTCAAGTGGTTTGTGCCGGGACTGCTGTCCGGCGAAGGCGCGTTCGGTGGCGAGGAATCTGCCGGCGCTTCGTTTAACAAGCTGGACGGCAGCGTCTGGACCACCGACAAGGACGGCATCCTGCTGGCGCTCCTGGCCTCGGAGATCACCGCGGTCACGGGCAAGTCCCCGTCCCAGCTGTACAAGGGCCTGACCGACCAGTTCGGCGCCCCGGTCTACGCGCGCATTGATGCGGCAGCCACGCGTGAGCAGAAGGCGGCACTCGGCAAGCTCTCGCCGTCGGACGTCACTGCAACGGAACTGGCCGGCGAAACCATCACCGCCAAGCTGACCGAGGCGCCCGGCAACGGCGCGTCCATCGGCGGACTCAAGGTGGTCACGGAGAACGCCTGGTTCGCCGCGCGCCCGTCCGGGACCGAGGACGTCTACAAAATCTACGCCGAGTCCTTCAAGGGCGAGGAGCACCTCAAGCAGGTCCAGGCGGAAGCCAAGGCGCTGGTGGACGGCGTCATCGGCTAATCTGCGCAAGAAAAAACGAACGCTCTCTCACTAGATGCACTAAAACGAACAACGCTCTCTCACTTTCCTCAGGAAAGTGAGAGAGCGTTGGTGCTTAGGCTGCAGAAAGTGAGAGAGCGTTAGACGGTGCGGACAACGTCCTCGTAGCTGAACTTGGGCTTCGCCGCACCCCAGGCGTCTTCGCCGGCCTGGCCGATGTTGACCACCAGGAAGCTCTTCTGGCCGCCGGCCGGGAAGAACGCGGCGTCGATGGCGCCGAAGTCGGCTCCGGTCATCGGGCCCGCGGCGAGGCCGAGGGACCGGACGGCCAGGATGAAGTAGCCGGCCTGCAGGTGCGCGTTGTTGTTGCCGGTGGACGCGGCCAGGTCCGGAGCCGCGTCGTACATGGCCTTCGGAGCGTTGTACTCGGGGAGGAAGTTGTCCCACTGCTCGGCCCAGGCGGTGTCATAGCTGAGGACGGCAACCAGCGGCGCGGAGGCGGTCTTGGCCTTGTTGCCGTTGGCCAGCGTGTCAACGAGCGTGGCGCGGGCCTCATCAGAGCGGACGTAGGTCACGCGGAGGGGCTGGGAGTTGAAAGCCGTGGGGCCGAACTTGGTGAGTTCGTAGATGGCGCGGGCCTGGTCCTCGGTCACCTCGCCGGTGAAGGAGTTGGCCGTACGGGCCTCGGCAAAAATGGCGTCAACGGCGGCCGAATCGATAACCGCTTCTTCGTGGGCAATAGTCATGGCGTACCTTTCGCTGGGCCCGCTCATCGCAAATGATGGGCCGGCGGTCTGCTTTCCATAGTTGTAACTTCAAGCACGTCCGCCTTCTTCCCTATGCGCACGTGACGTTCACCACAGCGGACCCGCGCGGTATTGTTGCACCGGAAGATCCCAGCCCCAGCGGCAACCCCCTTGAAAGGCCCCCGACCATGAGCATGCTCGGAATGAAATGGAAGCTTCACGGCACCGGCAAATCGATTAAGCCCGGCCACGTGGTTGCTCCGGATGAGCGGCTGGCCTGGCCCCTGACCATCGGCGTGGGCATGCAGCACGTCGTGGCCATGTTCGGAGCCACCTTCCTGGTTCCCATCATCACCGGGATGCCGCCGGCCACCACCCTCTTCTTCTCCGGCATCGGCACGCTGCTGTTCCTGGTCATCACCAAGGGGCGCGTGCCCAGCTACCTCGGCTCCAGCTTCGCGTTCATCGCGCCCATCATGGCGTCCCAGCAGCAATTCGGCGTGCCCGGCGCGCTGGGCGGAGTGGTGCTCGCTGGCGTCGCGCTGGCCCTGATCGGTGCGATTGTGCAGAAGTTCGGCGCGGGTTGGATCAACCGGCTGATGCCGCCCATCGTCACCGGCGCCATTGTGGCGCTGATCGGCCTGAACCTTGCCCCCGCGGCGAAGATGAACTTCGACGCCGCCCCGGTCACCGCCGTCGTCACGCTGGCCACCATCATCCTGGTGAGCGTTCTTTTCCGCGGAATCGTCGGCCGGCTCAGCATCCTCGTCGGCGTGGTGGTGGGCTACCTCGTGGCCATGCTGCGCGGCGAAGTGAGCTACGAAAAAATGGAAGCGGCCGCCTGGATCGGCCTGCCGCACTTCCAGACCCCCGAGTTCCATGTGGGCGTGCTTGGCCTCTTTGTTCCCGTGGTGCTGGTCCTCGTAGCCGAGAACATCGGGCACGTGAAGTCCGTGGCGGCCATGACCGGCCAGAACCTCGACGGCGTCTCCGGCCGCGCACTGATGGCGGACGGTGCCGCCACGGTCCTCGCCGGCCTGGGTGGCGGCTCCGGCACCACCACGTACGCGGAGAACATCGGCGTTATGGCGGCCACCAAGGTGTATTCGACGGCGGCGTACTGGGTTGCCGGCGTCTTTGCCATTGTGCTGAGCTTCTCGCCGAAATTCGGCGAACTGATTGCCACGGTCCCGCCGGGCGTGCTGGGCGGCGCCGCCACCATGCTGTACGGCATGATCGGCATCCTGGGCGTGAAGATCTGGGTGCAGAACAAGGTGAACTTCTCCAACCCAGTGAACCTGACCACGGCCGCCGTCGCGCTGATCATCGGCATCGCCGATTACACCTGGACCATCGGGGACCTGACGTTCACCGGCATCGCCCTCGGCTCAGCCGCGGCCCTGGTGATTTACCACGGCATGAAAGCCATCGCGAAGGCGCGCGGCTCGGTGGCGGAACCGGAAACGGAGCAGGCGGGCCTGCCACCGGCTGCAAAGGCGGCCATCAACGCCGCAGCGAAACGCATGCCGAAGAAGCGTTGACCCTTCCCGCGGGTGCGTCAGGCTGTTGACTCGGACTGCTGCGTCAGGCGGCTGCGTCAGGCTGCGTGACTGCCGCTGATGAAGGGTCCGGGCGGGGTTCCGAGGCCGAAAACCGGCCGCGGCTCGGGACGCTTGGCCGTCAGCTCCGCTTCTGGCGGGTGCCTCAGCTGCCGGATCACCCACGGAACGAGATATTCCCGTGCCCAGATGAGGTCCTCGGTCCTGGCTTCCGTCCAGCTGTGGGGCAGCGGTGGCTTAGGCTCCAACGGCTCCAGTGTGTGCGGGACGCCCAGCGCCTTCAGCACGGCCGCGGCGATGGTGTGGTGGCCCAGCGGTGAAAAGTGCAGCCGGTCCCGATCCCACATGCCGGCGTTCGACAGTTCGCGCAGGAACCACAAGTCAACCATGACCGCGTCGTGGCGGGCGGCCACCGTGTGAAGGTTCTCATTGAAGATGGCCACTTTGCCGCGGATCTGGCTGAAGACCGGCGTCGCACCCCAGTCCGGCCCGGCAAAGAGGACCACGGTGGCGCCGGACCGGGCCAGTTGCTCCACGCCGTCGTCGATCTTTTCTGCGAGCCGGTCAGGATCGCTGCGCCGGAAAACAATATCGTTACCGCCGGCTGAGAGCGTGACCAGATCAGGTTTCAGGGCCAGCGCAGGGGCAAGCTGGTGGTCGAAGATCTGCTGCACCAGCAGGCCACGGACGGCTAAGTTGGCGTAGGCGAAATCAGTCTGGTTCGCGCTGAGCTCTTCGGCCACACGGTCCGCCCAGCCGCGCAGGCCACCCTCGCTGCGCGGCTCGGGATCCCCGATCCCCTCGGTAAAGGAGTCACCCAACGCAACCAGCCGGTGCCACGGGTGGGGCGCCGGTTCCACAGAAGCGTTCTTGGCTGCAATGTCCTGCTTCCAGACGTTCATGGCGTGCTCCCTGTTTTGTAGGGTCCCTGGTGGAGGGCGGGTGTTTCAACCTCAGCGAGTCCCCGGAAGCCGGCATTGTCCCGGCCGCGTCGTTCCGGGTCCGGACGCGAGTCAGCCACAATTTTCAGGGCTGTCTCGCGAAGCCCCTGGTTGGTATGCCGTGCGACGGTCCGGAGGTACTGCAGGGCGGCCTCATGGCCGAGCCCGTAGTCGGACTTCAGGATGCTGACTGCCAGATCCATCAGCACCATGGAGCTTTGGGCCATCGCCAGTTGCGCGCCGGCTTCGGCCCGCTCCGCGACACGGACCACCATCCGGAGGGAACGGGCCACCTGCCGCGCGTACCGGCGCGTCCTGATGATGTCCTCGCTGGTGAAGGCATGGGGACTGGACGCGTAGAGGCTCAGCGCTGCACTCCAGCCGGCCGTGGCCACAATCGGCATGGACAGCAGCGCCCCGACGCCGTGGTCCGCGGCCGCACTGGCGTAGCCTGGCCACCGCCGGTCGCGGGCGACGTCGGCCACATGCACAAAGTCGCCTGCGCGGAGGGCTTCCAGCACAGGTCCGTCCGCAAATGAGCACTGTTCTTCGTCCGCGGCGCGGGCCGCAGCACTGCCGGCGGCGGCAGTCCGGGCCGATCCGGGGCGGAAAAACGTGACGGCCCAGCTGATAGCGCGGAGGTCGCCGTCGATGTCGCGCATGAACTCTCGGGTGACCGCAGCAAGGAAGTCTTCAACATCCGTGCTTTCGAACACCACATCCTGGGGGTCGGGAAGCGATTCCCAGCCCGGCTCCCTTGTTGTCTCCGCGGCCATGTTCCACGCCTAGGTTTGAAACGCGTGGCCCACTGCAAAACCTGTTTCTAGGATACGTCCGCGGCCCGCACCACGGGGCGCGTCCAGCCACACAAAAACCGCAGTCCTGGCATAGAACAGTGCTTACCCGGAGTCGAAAGTTTCCTCGTCGTCGTCCTTCGGTGGCTTGCCGTTGGGGAGGTCGTTTCAGCTGCCGTCCGGCAGGCCGGCGGCATCCTGTCCGGATTCCGACGAGAAGGGTTCCGATCCCTGCGAATCGGCGTTGGCCCCGTTGATCTCCGCCTCGGCGGAGGGCACGTCGGCCTCGCGCGGGATCGGCGGTTCGCCCGGCTCGAAACCGGGATCATTGGTGTCACTTTCGGCGTGGTGCTGGTCATCGGTGCCGCCGAAGCGGCCGGCACCCGGCTCGCCGGCACTGTCCTTGTCCTCCTCATCGAAGTGGCTGAGATTGGGCGCGCCTGTAGAAAATGTTTCGCCGTCAGGGCTGTCCTGGTTCAGGCCGGCGGCATCAAGATCCTCTTCCTCACGGGGCTGGGCGAACTGTTTGTTGTCCGCGCCGCCCGCCTCCTGTTCCGCCGTCGGCGTGCCGTAACCGCCCATTTCCTCGTCCGGTTCCGTGCGCTGGTTGTCCTGACTCATGGTTCCTCCTGTTGTGGATGTGGATGAATCTGACGTGCAAACTTCGTTGCAGGCCCTTGCCGCCGGTCACGGGCAGCACTGCTCCGGAGATGCACGAGGCTCTCTTCGAAGCTATCCCGCCCGGCAGAGCAAGTCCACCGCCCGGAACAAATAAATCAGTAAACTTACCAAACGTTGATCTAGGCGCAACTTCGGCCTAGCTTTGGTGCACGGGGCTATGCCCCGGGAGCGAGGAGAAGCATGTCTGATGTGGAGGACTTCACCGGAAGCACCGGACGGAATGAGACCCGCGAAGAGCAGCTGGACCGCAACTGGGCCGAGTTGCTGCAAGAACTCAGGGTGCTGCAGACCGGAGTCCAGATCCTTGCCGGCTTCCTCCTAACGCTCCCGTTCCAGCAGCGGTTCGAGGGCCTGGACGATTTCCAGGTGGGCCTCTATCTCGTCAACGTGGTGATCGCGACGCTGACCACCGCCTTTATCCTCCTTCCCGTCAGCGTCCACCGCCGGCTCTTCCGCCAACGCCTCAAGGAAACCTTGGTCTCCAGCGCTGACACCATTACCAAGATCGCACTGGCCGGCGTGGGGATGCTCAGCGTCGGGACAGCCACCCTGGTCTTTGATGTGACGGCCGGCCGCACCGCCGGCCTGACCGCCGGCGGAATCCTGCTGGCGGTCCTCCTGGTGCTGCTGATCTACGTCCCGCTGCGGCTCAACAGGCGCGCAGCGGAACGGTAACAGGCCACCAAACCAGCAAGTCGCAAGGGATCCAACCGAAGGAGTGCACATGCGCAAGTGGGCCAAGGAACACGGGCTTTTGCTCGCCAACGCCGGACTCTTCCTGGCGTTCTTCGTTGGCATGATCCTCTCCGGGGCGGCGGCGTACAGCGAGGACCAGGCGGCCCACGGGCAGCCGGCAGTCACGGTTCTGGAGTACCTGTCCACGGGCGATCTTGTCGAAGCCACGTTTGAAAACTGGGAATCCGAGTTTCTGCAGATGGCCATGTACGTGATCCTGACCGTCTTCCTTTTCCAGAAGGGCTCCTCCGAATCCAAGCCGCTGGGAAAGACTGCACCGCAGGACGAGGATCCGCGTGATGCCACCATCAAGGACTCCACGCCGTGGCCGGTGAAGCGCGGCGGCCTGGTCCTGAAGCTCTATGAACACTCGCTGTCCATCCTCCTGCTGCTGCTGTTTGTTGCCTCCTTCAGCCTGCACGCCGCCGGCGGCGCGGCGGCCTACAGCGAGGAGCAACAAAGCCACGGCCAGCCCGCCGTCACCATGCTGCAGTATTTGGCCACCAGCCGGTTCTGGTTCGAGTCCTTCCAGAACTGGCAAAGTGAATTCCTCGCCGTGGCCGTCCTGGTGGGTGCCTCGGTCTACCTCCGCGAGAAGGGTTCACCGGAGTCTAAGCCGGTGGCCGAGCCGCACTACGAGACCGGAGCCTGAGCAGAAGTGCGCTCCTGACGCCTTGGCTTCAGGCGCCTTCCAGAACCTGGCTGGTGGCCCAGGCCAGGTATTTTGCGGCGTTGGCGACGGCGTCTTCGGGGCTGGACGCCACATCCAGCAGCTGCGCGGCGGCCACCACGCCGTGCCCGGCCAGGTCCTCGGGCGTGACCAGGATCCGCCCCGCCACCACGATCACCGGGATCCCGCGCTCCCGGGCCGCGTCGGCGAGCGCGATGGGTGCCTTGCCGGTCAAAGACTGCGAGTCCAGGGAGCCCTCACCGGTGATCACCAGGTCCGCATTGTCCAGTTGGCCCGCGAGGCCGGTGAGCCCCGCCACGAGCGCGAACCCGCCTTCCAGCCGGGCGTTGGTGAAGGCAAGGAACGACGCCGGGAAGCCGCCCGCCGCCCCCGCCCCCGGGATGTTGACGTCCCGGCCAGTGGCCTCCCGGAGCACGGACGCCCAGTTGCGGAGACCAGCGTCGAGCTGTTCCGTTGCCTCGTCGTCGGCGCCCTTCTGGGCGCCGAAGACGTGGGCCGCGCCGGTGGCGCCGTACAGCAGGTTCTGGACGTCCACGGCGATCCTGAACGAGACGGCGGACAGGCGGGGGTCCAGTCCGGAGATATCGAGGGCTGCAACATCGGCGAGTGATCCGCCGCCCAACGGGACCACATTGCCGGCGGCGTCCAGCGGCTTGAGGCCGAGCGCACGCAGGGCGCCGCTGCCGCCGTCGGTCATGGCCGATCCGCCCAGGCCCAGCACAATCTCGGTTGCTCCGGCGTCGAGTGCCGCGGCGATCAGCTGCCCGCAGCCGTAACTGTGCGCCCGCAGGGCGTTGGCCGGGGTGGGTTCCATCTGGGCAAGACCGGAGGCCTGCGCCGTCTCGATGACGGCGGTAGCACCGCCGTCGGCCTTCTTCCGGAAGGCCCAGGCGGCCCCCACCGGGGCAAGGATGGGACCCACAACGGCGTTGAGCCGCTCCTCGTAGCCGGCCGAAACGGCGGCCTCCAGGGTTCCCTCACCGCCGTCGGCGATCGGAAACTGGTTGGCTACAGCGTCCGGGTAGACGCGCAGCGCACCTTCGGCCATGGCGGCGGCGGCCTCCGCGGCGGTGAGCGAGCCCTTGAACTTGTCCGGAGCGATGAGAATGCGCATGCCGTCCATCATGCCAGCCTCGCGCGGGAAAGCGCTTGCCCAATCCGCCATGCGGACAGCCCGGGACGCCCTCTACCGGCTGGCGTCGGGAAGTTTGGCCTTGAGCACCGCAAAGTAGCCCGGTACGCGGCTGTTCCCCGCAGCGTCCATCAGCGGATTGGTCTCGATCGTGGTGGCCCCGTCCTCCACTAACGTCCACCGGTCCTTCGGCATCACGCGGGCCAGGTCCTCCGCTCCGAAGTGGCCCGGCATGGGCAGTTTCCGGATAGCCAGCTCCAGCGGGGCCGGGATGCTTCGCAGCGACGCACCCAAGTGCGCGACGTACTCCACCGGGTTGCCCTGGAAATTCGTCTCCGCCAGGAAGACTGTGCCGCGTGTGCCCACGAGCCGCCTCAGATTTTCCATCAGCGCGGCCTGATCGACCGGGGCCAGGACGTGCAGCACGCCGCGGACAAAGACGTTGGCATCCGTAGACCCCACCAGATCACCGCCGGCTCCTGGCTCGGTCATGTCACGCACCAGGTAGCTGACACCCACAACGCCGGCCGATTCGTCGTGGGCGCGGGCCACCGCGTGCGCAGACACATCGACGCCCAGGACCTGCGGTGAAATCGCCGTCAGAGCGCGGCTGAAGGCACCATGTCCGCAGCCCACATCCACCACGGGCAGGCTGGGATCGAAGTGCCGCTGCAGGACGTCCCGGTAGCCCAGCAGCTCGTGGTCCGTGCCGGAATCCCACAGCACGTCACTCCGGGCTCCCGTGCTGGCGATTCCGGCCCAATACCTGTCCCAGGCCACGGTCCTGTTCTTGGGCGCAGACCACGACAGCCTGATCAGTTTGGGTAGGATCAGGTACTTCCGCAGTGCGGAGAGCACCTGTTTCGCTGGGGATGACATTGTACAAATATAGGACGCCCAACACGCTGCGGCGGTTTCACCGGGCTGGTCCCTTCAGGCTGTGGCCGCGGACTCCTTCAGCAGCCAGGCCATGGCGTCGTCGCGGGACGTAAAGAACCGGGTGGGGCAGGGCAGTTTGTTGATGCCCAGGATGAAGTTGGCCAGTACTCTGTCAACCGGCGACGCCCCCAGCAGCGCAATGCGGGAGGCCTGGCAGGGGCGGCCAAAAACGGCACGGGCTCCCCGGCTGACCTGGGCCGTGGTGGCCATGTCCACCAGCATTGGAAGGCGGCGGGACCCGCACAGTTCGTTGACGTTCCGCATGGCTGCCTCGGCGTCGGATTCCGCGATGGACACACCCCGCGCCCACTTCAGCTGGACAACACCCTGTTCGTCCAGCGTCAGGTCCGCTTTGGTCTCTTCTGCAGGCTGACTCGTCACGATTACCTTCCGCGCATTCTTATGGGAGCAGGTGTGCTCCGTCACCCTACAATGTACTCAGTCAGGACCAAACGTGTGATCACTCAGGATTGAAGGGGGCAGGTTGCCAGCGGACACACCACATGTCGCGACCGTGCCATATCTGGCTGTGGTTGGGGACCCCGACGCCGGGCGCCGGGAATTCACGACGGCGGCACTGGAGGCGGCGGGCTTCACGGTCAACGCTGTGGACAATGCCGCCAGCCTATTGGCCCTCCTGGACGAGTACGAGCCCTCCGTGCTTATCCTGGACAGTTCACTCTCCGACGTCGACGCTACCGCCCCTGTGTTGTTCCTCGTGGATCTCGACAGTCCGGCAGAGATCAAGTCAGTGGAGCATGCCGGCATACGGGACAGCATCGCCAAACCGCCTGCTGCCAAGGAGCTCGTCCACCGCGCCACGGCCCTGATCAACCTGGTCTCCCGCCGGAATGAAGCGCGGCAGGAAGCGGAGACGTTACGCGAAAGGCTGCGGCAGGTATCCGCGGCGGTCCGCGGAACCAACCATCCGCAACAGATCGCCGACTTTGTGGTCAGGGGGTTCGGTGAGACTTTCGGCGCGGACCGGGTCTGGCTGACCACGTTCGACGACGACAGGGTGCCGCCCATCACCGCCCAGTGGCACCGGCCCGGCCTGGCTCCCCTGCCTGAAGGATTGTTCACAGACGAGGACCCGGTGCGCAGGACGGCTGACGTTCTGTGGGCGCGGGCTGAGGCCCTCACGGCGGACGGAGCGTTCGCGCCGCTCGGCACCGGCGACGTCCGGCTGCCGTCCGAACTCGCGAAACTGCGCGCCGCCGCGTCGGTGGCCGTCCCGATGGGGGACGGAAGTTCTTCGCTGGGAATTATCTGGATTGCCCTGCTGGACTCCCCCAGGGAATGGTCGCGGGCTGAGCTGGCACTGATCCAGCACGTGGCGGGCAATACCGCCCACGGCCTGATCCAAAGCCATCTGATCACCAGCCAGCAGCAGGTGGTCAAGCAGCTCCAGCAGCTGGACAAAGCCAAGACCGACTTCCTGGCCACCGTCAACCATGAGCTCCGCACGCCGCTGACATCGATCATGGCGTACCTGGACATGATCCAGGAGAACACGTCCGATCCGGTGTCCAGCGAGGTCCACCAGATGCTGGACATCGTGGTCAGGAACACCGAACGGCTGCGGTTGCTGATCGAAGACATGCTAAGCGTCTCCCGCAACGGGCATGAGCAAAGCCCGCTGCACCTGACCCCTGTCCGGCTGGCGCGGACGCTTGAGATCGTCACCGCTGCGCTGAGGCCGCTCGCAAAAGTGCAGAACGTCACCATTGCCACGGCACTGGCCTCGGAGGACCTGGAAATCCTGGCAGATGAAGTGCAGCTGCAGCAGGTTTTCACGAATCTGGTCTCCAACGCCATCAAGTTCACCCCCGGCGGAGGACAGATCGACGTGGCCAGCCTGACGCGGGCCGACGCAGACGGCACCCGCTGGGCGACGGTCCGCGTCTCGGACACCGGGATGGGGATCTCCAGTGACGAGATAGCCCACATCTTCACCCGTTTTTACCGCGCCTCGAACGCGATGTCCGGGGCAGTTCCGGGCACCGGGCTTGGACTCGCCATCACGCAGGACATCGTCCAGCGCCACGGCGGCCGCATTGACGTAACCTCGGAGCTGGGTGTTGGCACCACTGTCACCGTGAACCTCCCCCTTGGAGCCCACGGGTCCAAGGAAACCTGACCCCGGAAAGGAGGCGCCAGATGTTCGCTGACGATGACCCCAGGCTCTCCCAGCTGCTCGATGGCATCGTCCGGCTTGCCTCCGGAGACCTCCAGTCGCGGATAGAAGTATCGCCGGCCCGGGACGAGCTCGACGCCATCATCATGGGCACCAACCTCCTGGCCGAGGACCTGCAGATCATTTACGAAGAGCTGGAGCAGCGTGTTGAGGTCCGCACGCAACTGCTGCACGAAGCCCACCGCGAGATGAAACTGATGGCCATGCAGGATCCCCTCACGGGCCTCGCCAACCGCTCGGCACTTCTGGCCGCGCTGAAGTCCGCCCAGGACAACGACGGCGGTGCCCTCAGCCAGCCCGTCATCCTGCTCCTTGACCTTGACGCCTTCAAATCCATCAACGACACCCTCGGCCACAGTGCCGGGGATCAGGTGCTGATCACCGTGGCCCAGCGCATCCGCGGCGCGGTCCGGGCCAGCGACGTTGTTGCCCGCCTGGGCGGGGACGAGTTCGCCATCGTTATGCCGGACACGGGCGCCGACCAGGCCGCCGTCGTAGGCCAGCGCATCCTGGCAGCCATCAAGGAACCCATCGACCTGCCCGACCGGACCGTCCGCTGCGGGGCGAGCGTAGGACTCAGCGTCGGGGCGGCCGGCCGGAAGGCCGAGGACCTGCTGATGGAGGCCGATGTGGCCATGTATGCCTCCAAAGCCGAGGGCCAGAACCGGCTCCACGTCTTCGAACCCGGGCTCCTGCTCATCCGCAGGCTCCGCAGCCAACTGCTGGAGGATCTCCGGGCCGCCATCAAGGGCGAGGGCATGGTGCTGCACTACCAGCCCGTGGTTGAGCTGGGCACCGGGCAGATTGAAGGGGTGGAAGCCCTCATCCGCTGGGACCATCCCACGCGCGGGCGCATCATGCCCGACGAATTCATCCCGCTGGCAGAAGATGCCGGGCTGATCTCGGAGCTGGGCCTGTGGGTGCTCAGCACGGCTGTAGGCCAGCTGCGCCGCTGGATTGATGCCGAACTTGTGGACAGCCGGTTTTCTGTCCGGATCAACATCTCAGCAACGGATCTGCAGAGCCTGCAGTTCATCGAGGACGTCCGCGCCGTACTCAAGCAGACGGGTGTCCGCCCCGAGCAGGTTGTCCTGGAGCTGACAGAGGCGGCCATCGTCAGGGGCAACGATCTGGACCGATATTCCCTGGGCGGGCTGCGCGGTCTGGGCGTAGGAATCGAGATCGACGACTTCGGTACCGGATATTCCTCCATCAGCTACCTGCGCCGGCTCCCGGTGGACCGGGTCAAGGTGGACCGGTCCCTGATCGAGGGCCTGGGAACAGACCCCAGCCAGCCGGCCCTGGTGGCTGCAGTCCTACAGTTAGTGCGCGCCTGCGGGCTCGAAGCCGTGTGGGAAGGCGTGGAAACAGCAGAACAGGCCGAGCACCTCAGGAACCTCGGGTGCCTCAGCGCACAGGGCTATTTCTTCAGTAAGCCTGTCCCGCCCGAACAGATTCCTGCGCTGCTGACCCAAACTTCATCCCAAAGTAATAGAAGTTGATCGCTTAAGGGCTGCGCTTTTGGATCATCCCGATATACGATCAAGTAGCGGTATCCGATTCTTCGAGGCCAGGAAGATCGGCATTAATCAGAAGTAGCGAATTCCGAAGGCATCTGGAAATTTGAAAATAACGGGGCCAAGGAGCCATTACTTCGTCATCTGGGGGCGTTGCTAATGCCGGTTCGGGTACAAGCTTGGGGAGTTATTGCTGCGGTTTTGGCGGATTCCAATCCTGCCGGGGCGGCAATACGTCAGCGCCTTAGCGACCGCTTGGGGGAGAACCCCGGCATGCCGGAACGGGCCCTGCTGGAGTATCTTCTGGAACGCCGGCAACAGGACACCACAGGCACGGAAACCGCCGACACAGCCCGCTTCCCGCAGCCTCTCAGCGCCATGCCGCCGCAGATTTCCGAACGGTTGGATTCGCTGCGCAGCCTGTCACGGATCAGTGCGCTGCTGGAAAACCAGATGCTGATGACCGCGTTCCAACCGATCTACGGCCTGGAATCCAAGGGCGTTGTGGGCGTCGAGGCGTTGTCGCGCTTTGTCAGCGACGACGGCGCGAGCGCGGAACTCTGGTTCGCCGAGGCAGCCGCCGTTGGATTGGGTGCCAACCTGGAATTCTCGGCCCTCGCGTCCGCAGCCACCGCTGCCGCGAAACTCCCCGCGCACGTCTACGTGGCCCTCAACATCTCCCCCACATCATGCCTGGATCCCCGCCTGCCCGAATTATTTGACCACATCGAGCTGCCAATAGACCGCATTGTGCTCGAATTGACGGACGAAATTCCGGACGAGGAATACTCGCATTTCGTTTCCGCAATTACGCCGCTCCGGGAACGCGGGCTGCGCATTGCAATCGATGATTCACACCCCACCGCGGGTGCCCTGAGCCGGATGCTCCATCTGCGGCCTGACTTCATCAAGCTGGGCAGGAACGTGATCAGCGGCGTGGACACGGATACTTCCCAGCACGCCCTGGCCGCGTGCCTGGTGGACTTCGCGGAGCAGATCGGCAGTATTCTGGTGGCCGAAGGTGTTGAAACCGCCGAGGAACTCAAGGTCCTCACCGAGTTGGGCTTCAGCGCCGGCCAGGGCTTCCTGCTGGGCCGGCCCTCAGTGCGGCCGAAGGACTGGGCGGCGTGGAATACGCCGCTTGACCCTGATGGGCTCCGTCACCTCGCCGCAGCCGATCACGGTACCCACCGGCCAGGCGGCAGTGAGCTGCACTGAATTGCACTGGGCCCTGCTCGACTCCAGGGTTGCAGGCGGGCTATTCGCTGTGGCCCTGGTCGCCGCTCATCTGATCCTCTGCGGGCGGCGTTTCGCCCGGAGGCACGCCCCCGCCAGGCTCCAGGCCGGTGATGTTTCCTTCTGCGGGGTCAGGATTGGCTGAGGCTGCAGAGTCTTTCCCTGACTGGTTGGGCTCTTGCTGCGACCGGTCCGACTCTGCAGGATCCGATCCTGGCTGATCAGGGTTCGCTGGGTCATTCTCCGGATGGTAACTGCTCATGGCGACCGTTCCTTTCCGTGAATCGGCTGCGGCTCCATACCCCAGCTCTGGACTAATTGTAAGCATGCTGATAATTCTGAATAGGTAATGTTCCGGCGGACTTCCGAGAGGCTGCCGGCTCCCACGCCACGAAGGAGCAGTCACATGGGCATTGGCGACAGCATCGGCAAAGCGGCGGAAAACGCCATGGAAGACCTGGCCGGCGGCGGCCACACCAACGGGAGGCATGGAAGTCCCGGAACCTACGGACCCCAACAGTGACGTGGAAGTACACTCATCCATCAGTGAGGGCTCCAACGCCATGGCGGCCGAAAAGGAAAAGGCCCCGGGCCTGAAGCCCTCCCCGGCCGGCTTGCCAGACGGCGACCCGGACGGAGCACGCGCCGACCCCGGTAAGGGGTGAGAAAGACCGTCCTGTGACTTGGGGCCCAGCTGAGCGCTGCCACAGGTCCTGCTCAGCTGCCGGGCCACTCGCCGCGTTCCTGCAGAACCTGCTTCAGCAGATCCGCGCGGTCCGTCACGATCCCGTCCACTCCGAGGTCCAACAGGCGGTGCATCTCGGTGGGATCGTTGATGGTCCACACATGGACCACCAGGCGCAGGGCGTGCGCCCGCCGGACATAGGCCGGCGTCACCACCCGGATCACCCCGTACCGGACCGGAACCTGCAGCGCCTGGACATCCCGCAACGGAGCCCGCAGTGCAAAGCGGAGCCACGCGGCCGGAAGCACCGGGCCCAGCAATACAAACAGCGCGTTCGTCACCATCCCTGCCGACGACGCCACCGGACGGCTGAGCAGTTTCAGCACCGCCCGGCGTCGGCGGTCTGAAAAACTGGCCACGAGGACCCGGTCATGCGCACCGTGCCGTTCGATGCCGGCGGCCAGGCTTTGCACGGAGTTCCAGTCTTTGACGTCCAGGTTCAGCCGGGCAGCCGGGAAGGCCGCCAGCAGGTCATCGAACAGTGGCACGGGTTCGCGCCCGCCGATCCGCGCGGCGGAAACCTCGGCGGCGGTCAGCTCGGAAATCCGGCCACGGCGATCGGTGACCCGGTCCAGGGTGTCGTCGTGGAAGAGCAGCAGCACGCCGTCGGAGGTGGTGTGCACATCCGTCTCGAGGTACCGGTAGCCAAGTCCGGCGGCGGCCCGGAACGCGGCCATCGAGTTTTCCAGCCCCTCCCGGGAGAATCCGCGGTGGGCCATGGCGATGGGACGCGGGGGACGGCCAGCACCGCCGGAAGCATCAAAAAACGGCTCAGTCACGTTTGTGAGCGTACCGGAGCCGGCGGGCTACGTGTCCTGCGGCACAATCTCCACACCGTCGCTGCAGTGCAGCAGCGTGCGGCCATGGCCGTTGTCTAGATCCACCCACACAGCGGTGTGGTCCCAGGTGATGGCATCCACGAACCCGCCGGTTTCGTACCCCGGGCTGAGGCGGACACGCACGCGGTCGCCCTCTTTCAGTGCCTTCCAGTGCGAAGCCGGCTCTGCCGGGCGCAACGGCGCTTCGGCCGCGCGTTGGTTGCCGTTCCTTGCCATGACTCCCCCTTTAGCTGCGGATGGGTATCCACCGCTCACGTTAGGGGTCAAATGTGAACGCAAGGTGAGCGGAAGCTGTGAATTCCTGGTCCAGGAGCCAGGGTCAGTGCAGCTCTATCCCCAGCGCCGCGAGCCTGGCCTCGAGAACCTGGGCCACGCCGTCGTCGTCAAAGTGGGGCGCCTGCTGCCCGGCGGCGCTGATGGCGTCCGGATGGCCGCTGGCCATGGCGTACCCGTGGCCTGCCCAGCGCAGCATCTCGACGTCATTGGGCATGTCCCCGAACGCCACAACGTCGGCTGCGTCAATGGACAGTGCTTTGGCGTATTCGGCCAGGGTAACGGCTTTGTTGACGCCGGGGAGGGACAGTTCCAGCATCGCCACGGTCGGCGCGGAGTGCGTGGCGGACGCCAGATGGGCGACGGCGGGGCGCACGGCTGCCAGGAAGTCGTCCGCGGTGCCATCCCTGACAATCGCCAGGAACTTCACGACGGCGTCGTCCGGGGTCAGCGTTTCGGCCAGCGGGGCGGGGGTAAATTCGGCCAGCAGCTCGCTGGAACCGTTTTCGATGAAACCGGGCTCAAGGTGGAATCCGGTCAGCGTTTCCGCGGCGAAGAGCGCGGCGGGGCGCAGTTCCTTGATGATCCGCCGCAGTTCCAGCACCGCATCGATGCCCAGCGCCCGGGCGGAAACCAGCCGGTCCGCTTCGAGGTCCCACACCACGGCGCCGTTGGAACAGATGACCGTGCCGGTGTGGCCCAGCTGTTCCTCCAGCGGGTGGAGCCAGCGCGGCGGACGGCCGGTGACAAAAACGAGCTCGATGCCGGCGTCCCGGCAGGCGTGGAAGGCCCGGACGGTGCGGTCACTGATCTTTCCGTCGTGCCCAAGAATTGTTCCGTCAATATCACTTGCTACCAGCCGCATCCTGCCAGTCTACGTGGGGCAGGGGGCTTCCCGGGCCGGGCCGCTTGGTCCCTGACGGCCGGCCCGTTGGAGTCTCCGGGCGACGTTTTTTGACGCCGCACTACGTTCTGTTGAGCCTGTGCGTCGTTGCGTGAACGTCCGTGTCCGTCGCCGTTGTGGGGCGTGGGGGCCGTCCGTAATCTCATCTTCAACATCTCCGCAAGCAAAGGAAATACCGTGACAACTCCCCCGGATAACTCTCCTCCAAACCAACCGGCCGCCACCCGCGTCGTGGCCGGCCAGACTTCCGCTCCGAAGCGTCCACTCGGCCTGAAGATCGGCATCGTGGCCGGCGTTCTGGCCCTCGTCGGCGGCGGCGTGGCCGTGGCATCGGCGGTTTCCGGCAACAACGCCGCCACCTCCGCGGCGTCCTCCGCCGCCCCGGCCGCCAACCCGGCGGTAGAGCTCAAGCTCGGCTATTTCGGGAACGTGACGCACGCACCCGCCTTGGTGGGTGTCAGCCAGAGCTACATCGCCAAGGAACTGGGCGAAACCAAGCTCAGCACGCAGGTCTTCAACGCCGGGCCCGCCGCGATCGAAGCCCTGAACGCCGGCGCCATCGACGCCACCTACATCGGCCCGAACCCCGCCATCAACTCGTACGTCAAGAGCGGCGGGGAGTCCATCAGCATCATCGCCGGAGCGGCCGCAGGTGGCGCGCAGCTGGTGGTCAAGCCGGAAATCAACTCCGCCGCGGACCTGTTGGGCAAGACGCTCGCGTCGCCTCAGCTCGGCGGCACGCAGGACGTGGCGCTCCGTGCCTGGCTCGCCGCCCAGGGCTACAAAACCAACGTTGACGGCAGCGGCGACGTGTCCATCAACCCCACCGAAAACGCCCAGACGCTGAAACTGTTCCAGGACGGAAAGCTCGACGGCGCGTGGCTGCCTGAGCCCTGGGCCTCCCGCCTGGTGCTGACCGCCGGCGCCAAGGTCCTGGTTGACGAAAAGGACCTCTGGGACGGCTCACGCTCCGGCAAGGCTGGCGAGTTCCCCACCACCATCCTGATCGTGAACAAGAAGTTCGCCGCCGATCACCCGGACACCGTGGAGGCCCTGCTCAAGGGCCACGCCAAATCTGTCGACTGGCTGAACAGCGCGGCTGCAGGCGAAAAGGCCAGCGTCATCAACGCTGCCCTCAAGGAAGCGGCTGGCGCCGAACTCAAGGCCGACGTAATCGAGCGGTCCCTGAAGAACATCGTCTTCACCGTGGATCCGCTCGCCGGAACCTACCCCAAGCTGCTCAAGGACGGCGTGGAAGCCGGCACCACCAAGCAGGCGGACATCAACGGCATCTTTGATCTGACAGCCCTCAACGAGGTCACCGGGGAGAAGACCTCGGCTGCGGGACTTGGTAAAGAGTAGCCCCAGGCGCCGTCGGCCCAGTCCGCATCATGCAACCCACTCATCCGCCCGGAACTGTACTTAATTCCGGGCGGATGGGCGGGTTTCCGCGTCTCGACTGCCCTTTAATGGGCGACTAACATTCGGATGCTCACCGCATCCCGCCAAAATGGCCCGCGTGGAGAGACAATGACGGTATGAGCTCAGAAGAACCGCTGCCACCCACCGTTGTACCGCCGACGCCAGAGTCCGAGCCCACGGTTCAGCGCAGCGAGCCCGCGCCTGCGCCTGCGCCTGCGCGTAAGACTGCTTCCCCACGCGTCACCCGCGCCGCAGTCATTTGGAGTGCCGTGGCGGTCAGCCTCGCGGTGCTGGTGCTGCTGATCATCTTCTTCATCCAGAACCAGGACATGGTCTCCGTCAAGTTCCTTGGCTGGGAGGGCCGTCTTGCCCAGGGCGTGGCGTTCTTCATCGCAGCCGTGGGAGGCGGCATACTCGTGGCGATCGCGGGCGGCGCGCGCATCCTGCAACTCCGCCGTACTGAACGACGGCGGCGCAGGGTTACGAATCTTTAGCAGCCGAGCTGCTCCCCTGCCCTTACTCCGCCGGAACCGCGTTCAGTTCGGCACGCGTGGGCGGGTTGGCGCCCGGGCGGGAAACAGTGACGGCCGCCGCGCGCGCAGCGTGGGCCAGCAGCTCAGCCAGTCCCTCGGCCGGAAGCTCGCGAAGGTCCTTCCGGTTCTGCGCACCGTCCAGGCCCCGGTCCACGATTCCGGAGAGCAGCGCGGCCATAAAGGAATCGCCGGCACCCACGGTGTCGGCCACTTCCACGCGAGGCGCGTCAATCGCGGCTTCACCGGCGGCCGTTATCCCCCACGGTCCGGCCGCTCCCCGCGTGACTATCACCAGGGCCGGCCCCTCGGAACCGCCCAACGACAGCCAGCGGCGCGCTGATTCCAGCACGTCCACACTCGGGTACAGCCACTCCAGGTCCTCGTCCGAGGCCTTGACCACGTCCGCGAGGGCGACAAATTTCTCCGCCTGCGTCCGCGCATAATCCACGTCGGTGATGATGCTGGGCCGGCAGTTGGGATCGAAGCTGATCGTCGCGGCCGGGTGGGCGTGCTCGACGGCGGCGAGCACCGCTGCGGCGCCCGGCGCCAGCATCGTGGCGATGGAGCCGGTGTGCAGCAGGGTGGTTCCCTGCAGCATAAAGGCGAGGCGCTCCGCCAGGCCGGGAAGCTCCCAGGCGAGGTCGAACGCGTAGGTGGCGGCGCCGTCGTCGTCAATTACGGCGGTGGCCACGCTGGTGGGCAACTCATCGGGGCCCAGCGGCAGCATGACGGAGCTGGAGCGCAAGTGCGCCGCCAACGAATCCCCGTAGGCGTCGCGGCCATAGCGGCCGATGAACTGCACGGCATGGTCAAGGCGGGCCAGGCCCACCGCGACATTAAGGGGACTGCCGCCCACGTGGGCTTCGATTCCGGAGGCGCGCTGGACGACGTCAACAAGGCCTTCGCCTATAACAGTGAGCATGGTCATACTCTGCCAGACATGCGCCCGCCTACACAGGCGCATGACGCGTCCCGTACCATGGAGGTATGACATCCCATGTCCTCCAGCCAATGATGGCTGCCATACCGGACGTCGAACACGTCCTGGCGTTCCGCGGCACCGGCGGCTACCGGCAATACAGGATCCCCGCCCTCGCCGTCTCGCGGCAGGGCACCCTACTGGCCGCCTACGACGGCCGCCCCAACCTCGATGACCTGCCCAACCCGATCGACCTCCTGCTCCGGCGCAGCACGGACAACGGCCGAACGTGGGGAGAACAGCAGGTCGTGAGGACGGGCGGCGGCCTCAACGGCTACGGCGATCCGAGCCTGCTGGTGGACGTGGAGACCGGCCGGATGTTCCTGTTCCACGCCGCCGGAACGCACTCCGGATTCTTCGAAGCGGCCGCAGGGCTCGAGCCCGATGACGATGTCCAGCACTGCGACCTCAGCTTCTCGGACGACGACGGCCTGACCTGGCAGCACCGCAGGATCACCGCCCAGCTCAAGCTGCGCCCGCCGGCTCACCCCGACGAGCCGGACATCACCGGAATCTTCGCCGCGGCCGGGCAAGGCATCCAGATCCACACTGGTCCTCACCGCGGCCGGCTGGTTCAGCAGTTTGTGGTCCTGGCCGGCGGCGAGATTATGGCCGCCTCCGCGTACAGCGACGACCACGGCGGCACCTGGACGCTCGGGGAGCTCATCGGCGCCCGGACGCACGGCTACGCCCCCAACGAAAACAAGGTCGCCGCCCTCCAGGACGGCCGGCTTCTGCTGCACAGTCGCGGCACACCGCGCCGCCTCGCCGCAATATCGGACGACGGCGAGGCCACCTGGGGTGCCCTGCGCCCCGTGGAGGACCTCCCGGACCCGGGTGACAATGGCTCGCTGGTCCGCTTCGACGTCCTGCCGTCCCTTACTTCCCACGCCGACGCCTCTACGGACTCGTGGCTTCTGGCAACCAATAACCAGGACACCGCATTGCGGCGGAACACGGTGATCAGTCTGTCCACCGACAACGGCCTCAGCTGGCACGCGAAGCTGGTCCTGTGCCCGGGAAGCTCGGCCTACTCGACGGCCGCCCGGCTCCCCGACGGCAACATCGGCGTCCTCTATGAGCGCCAGGGCTACCGGGAAATCGTGTTCGCCTCGGTGCCCGCGGGGCAACTCACCGTGCAGCTCAGGGACGGCACCGCCGCGGTCGAGAGCGTCCCGCCCGGGTCCAACGTCGATGCGAGCGCGCCGGACGACGACCCCGGCCTGGTGTTCGACATGGAACTGGGCTCCATCACACCCGGCCGTCCGAAGGTCTGGCAAAACGCGGGCGAGTTCCACGTCATGCAGTCCGGCGGCGAGGGCTGGGGCGTCCACACGTGGAAGGAGATCGGCCAGGGATATACGGCCGAGGCGGCGCAGGTGATCGGGACCAGGGAGGCGCATGACCTCAACTACGGACCCATCATTTCATCAGGTCGGTTACTGCGGGACAACAGCCAACATCAAGTGCAGCTCAATGAGAGCGCTTCTCAAATGTGTCCGCTAATGGTTCCGTTGCGGGCAGGGGCTGGACTCCAAATCGGGCAGCGCTCGGTCGGCTCAGAGTGTGTCCGTTCACCGTCCGACTATCGGCGCCGCTTTGCTCGGGCGGCGAACTCGTCAAGGATCTGAACGACGTCCTTCGCCAGCCAAATTCGGTTTCGTCGTCCGTCTGTGATTTGGGTCAGAATGTTGGCGTCAACGAGGCGGTCGATAGCGACCTGAGCGTTGACGGTCGAGATGCCAAGCTGAGCTGCGGCTGCGGCTGCGCCAATCACGGGTTGGCGAAGGAGAACGTCCACGAGCCGGTGGGCTGCCGAGTCTCGTCTCGCGCTGATACGCCCGCGCCATTCGACCTGCACGATTTCCAGGTCGTCGACGAGGATACGGCCGTTGTGCACCGCCGCGAAGGACGCCTCGGCGATTGAACGAACAATCGGGGCGATGTCTCCGGACCGGTACGCACCCAGGGAATCAAAGTATTGGCTGGTGTTGTGGAGCAAACCTGCGGAGACAGGAACGGCAACGTTTCGAGTGAGCTGTCCTCCGCGCAGCATCGACTGGATGAGGGCGCGACCGACCCTTCCGTTGCCATCGGGGAACGGGTGGATTGTCTCGAATTGGGCGTGAGCGATCGCGGTGTGAACGAGCACGGGAAGGTCGACGCGATTGGCGAAGGCGACGAGGTCGTCCATGAGCGCGGGGACCCGGTCCTGATGGGGAGGGACAAACTGTGCGGTGTGCGGTCCGAGGCTCCCGCCACCGATCCAGACCTGCTGGTCACGCCAATGGCCGACGATGTCGGGATTGCTTTGCTCGAGCAGTGCGCGATGCATTTCCAGGATGGCGTGGCCGTCGATGGACTCGGGCAGGGAAAGGGCTGCTTGCATGGCTCGGACGTTGCCGACGATGAGCTGCGCATTCTTCGAGGCGTGCTCACCGAGCTCCGCCAAGGCGATCTGCCGTGCGCCGCTCGTGAGGTTCTCGATTTCCGAGCTGGAGGCGCTCTCGGTGCGCAGGAGAATGGACGCGAATGGTGCCGCGATTTGGCCTACTTCCGCATCGAAGCGGGCCAGTTCGCTCGCAGCCTCTTCAGTCAGCGCGTGCAGCTCGCTGTCAAGCGAGATTGTCTGATCGGCGATGAATGCGGGCACCGCCGCCAAGTACGGACCCGCGGCCAGACGCTTCTGCGTTCGTGAGCCATACTCGTCATGGACGCTGTGCCAGTGCCGTTCTTCATAGCCAAGCGACGGCCAGGAGGATTTCTGCTCAAACGTAGACATGGATAGAGCTTACCAATGCTTATTCGTTTATCCATTGTTATGGCTTCTCGTTATTCTGCGTCTATTCCAAACGCCCGGCTCCCGGATCTTGCGAAAAGCACCTTCCAAAGCTGGCGAGACCTCGGCGACCAGAGAAGCGAAAAGGGGCAATGTCCGCTGAGATCCGACTTGCGAGCGTGCTCCGCAGTATGAATTGCCAGGCGAATAACCCAGCCCTAGACGCTGGCGGCCGCCCCGGATACGCGCACGGTCACCTGCCCGCTCCCCTGGGCCAGCTGCGACGCCGCGGCTTCGTCAGCCACCACCGTCACGTGCGGGTGCAGCTGCAGGACCGACCCCGGGCAATCAGCGGTGACGGGCCCGTTCAGGGCGGCAGCCAGTATGCCGGCTTTGTCCGCGCCGTTGACCACCAGCAGGAGGTGTCGGGCTTCGAGGATGGTGCCCAGGCCCTGCGTGATGCAACGGAGCGGCACTTCCTCCGGCGTACTGAAGTAGCGGGCGTTGGCCTCGCGGGTGCGTTCCGTGAGGACTTCCACGCGGGTCCGCGAGTCCAGGGCGGAGCCAGGCTCGTTGAAGGCCAGGTGGCCGTTGTGGCCGATACCGATGATCTGCACATCGATGCCGCCGGCGCCGGCAATGGCGGCGTCGTAGTCAACGGCGGCGGCCTCGGGGTCCGCGGCGCTTCCGTCCGGCACGGCGACGTTGGCAGGATCCAGATGCAGCCGTTCAGTCACTTCGCGCCGGACAACTTCGGCGTAGCTTTCGGGATGTGCGGAGGGCAGGCCTACGTACTCGTCGAGGGCGAAGGCGCGGACGGAGGACATGTCCAGCCGGTGGTTGGCGAGCGCCGCGTAGATGGGCAGCGGCGATCCGCCCGTGGCCACGCCCAGGACGGCGTCGGGCTTGCTGCGGATGACGGCAGCGAGGATCCCGGCGGCGACAGAACCGGTGGCTGAGGCGGTAGGCACAACGAAAATTTCCACGACAAAGGCACTCTCTACGAAAACGGCAGGGTTAAGTCCGCCCGGGGCGCGGGCGGCGAAGGAAAAAACAGGCTAGGCGGCCGCGACGTCCTTGAGTTTCAGGCGGATGCCGTCAAAATGACGCTGCAGGCGTTCGGATGCAAGGGCTTTGTCCTTGTTGGCCACGGCCTCGAAGATGTCCCAGTGGTCCTGGATCTGCTCCTCGAGGTTGACCGGGCCGGTACCGAGGGCCAGATGGATCTTGCGGTAAACCTGCCAGAACACATCCATGAGGTTGATCAGTAGCTCATTGTTAAGCGGGGCATACAGCCGGCGGTGGAATTCGGCGTCGTGCTCGTACAGGGGCTCATCGTTGCGCGCCGCGTTCTCCATGGCTTCCATGGTGGCGCGCAGGTCAGCCAGATGCTCGTCGGTGAGCAGGTCAATAGCCGTACCGATCAGCCCGGATTCGAGAGCCTGGCGAACATCGATGAGCTCCATGGCCTCTTCGCCCTTGTGGCGGAGCGACAGCCGGCCACGAAAGGTCAGGCCGGACACCAGGGCGCTGAAGTTGTTGGGCGCCACGAACATGCCGAAGCCATGCCGGATCTCGATCACGCCCAGGGCCTGCAGCACTTTCAGGGATTCGCGGACGGTGTTGCGGCCCACGCCCAGTTCCGCGGAGAGCTCACTTTCGGTGGGCAGTGCGTCGCCGACGTCCAGGCCGCGATCCAGAATAAGGTCCATGATCCGTGTCTGCAGGGCGTGCGAACGGAGCTGCGCGCTGAAACGTGCGGGCGATACTTCTTGCGATGCGATGGCCACGTGGGTCTCCTCCTTGCCGCGCTTAGGGGGTCGCGACTTGTCCTACATCTCAAGGGTACAGGAGATGGGACGTCCAATGTCTAGAAATGACGAACCTATTTTGAGCAGTTCTAACCCGGGGGGACCCAATCTAACTCAGGAGCGCCGAATCTAACCCAAAAGCGACCGGACAAGCTCGCGGCACGCCCGGTAACCAGGCGTTTTGGGATCGATAAGCGCGTAATGGTCCCCGGGAACCCTGATCAGCCGGGTCTCCATGTGGGCGGTGGTTCCGGCGTTGACATAGGACTCGGACTGCCCCAGCGGCACGGTGGTGTCCTCCGATCCATGGACAGCGACGATCGGCACGGCCAGCGGAAGGGCGGTCATGGGGTCAGCGTATCTGTAGCGGTGCGGATATTTCGACGACGACCCGCCCAGCAGGTTGCTCACCGCACCGTTGCTGAGGTTCAGCTTCTCTGCCTCGGCCAGGTTGAGCAGGCCGGACTGGCTGACCACGCCGGTGAGGTGCACCGCCGTCGCATCATTCCGACGAGGCACCTGGCGATCAGCATCCGGCATTCCCAGTTGGGCAAGCTTGCCCCGGCCGGCAGCCCAGGCAGCCAGGTGCCCGCCGGCTGAATGGCCCAGCGCCACCACCGGGCCAATGTTCAGGGCATGTTTAGCCGCGAGGTCCTGCAGCTTGTCTATTCCGGCGAGCACGTCAATGAAGGTGTTTGGCCAGCCGCCGCCGTTTCCGGCCCGGCGGTATTCAAGGTTCCAGGCGGCCATGCCATGGGCGGCCAGGTCGCGGGCGATCGGCTCACCCAGCTCTGCGCCGTACTGCGAGCGCCAGTAGCCGCCATGGATCACCACCACCACGCCGCGGTGCTCACCGCCGGACGGCAGTTCGGGCAGGAATAGCTCACCCCATTGGCTGGCGTCCTCGCCGTAGTGGTACTTGTGCCGGTTCACTGCATCCCCCTTGGCGCCGCCACCGGCGGCACCGTCCCGCTCGGCGCCGGGCGAACACGCGGTGCCGAGAGTTCCAACGGCCGCCGCAGCCGCCGCGCCAACCAGCGTGCGGAAGACAAACGTCCGACGCCGCAGATCAGCCATGTGCCGAGCCTACAGCGTGATGCGGGTAGCCCCGGCGTCGCGCAAGAAACCGGTAGATTTGTGCCCGTGGATTCCATCAACGCGCACTGGACCGGGGCCTTCCAGGTCAACACCGACACCGACGGCTGGCAGCACTTCCGGCGGCTCGATCCGGCCCTGCTGGTATCCCCGGCCACCGACGGACTCGAGGACCGGGCCACCATGGGCGCCGGCATCCGGGCAAGCTGGACGGCGTCGTTAGGAACGGTGGTCCTGGAATCGGAAGGCACAGCTGACAGTTCCCCGTTTGACGTTCTGGTGGATGGGACGCTCGCCCACCGGGTCACCGCTGCTGGCCCGGTGAGTTACGAGCTCGCCTTGGGAACCCTCAATCCGGGGACATCGGTCCAGCTATGGCTCCCCCAGTTTGGGACGGTCAGGATCCGGGAAGCGTCGCTGCGGGGAGAAGGCGTGGAATCGGTGACGGAGTCCGGCAAACGCTGGCTGACCTGCGGCAGTTCGCTGACGCATTGCCAGCAGGCTGACGGCCCGTCGGAAACCTGGCCTGCCCTGGTGGCGACCCGGTTTGGCTGGGAGCTCACCTCGCTTGGATTCGCCGGCGAGTGCCAGCTGGATCCCGCTGCAGAGTCAACACTGCAGCAGCTGCCCGCTGATTTCATCTCACTCTGCCTGGGCATCAACTCCTATAACGCAGCCGTCTTTTCAGAACGCAGCTACGCCAGCCAGGTCCTGGGTTTCCTGGCGAACATCCGCAAAGCCCATCCCCTGGCACCGATCGCCGTCATCACGCCCATGCTGTCGCTGCCGCGCGAGGAGCTGCCCAACGCCGTCGGGATGACCTTGAGGGACTACCGGGACGCAACAGCCGCCGTCGTGCGTGTCATGCGGGAACGCGGCGACCTCGGGATCCACTGCCTGGACGGCGCCGCCGTCTTCACTCCCGACGAAGCCGCCGAACTGATGCCGGATACGCTCCATCCCGACAACACGGGCTACCGGCTGATGGCCGGACGGCTGGGTCCACTGCTGGCCGCACTGGCGAACAACCGCTGACTCCATCTTCTGCGGGCGCTCCGCGGCGCTCCGGCTGCTAACACTTCGCCGGGACCGAACGCGGCCACTCTGTAAGAGCATAGTGTCGGTAGTAGGAGATTTCGGGGTGGCGCATAGGTCCGGGGTTGAATGTACGGGCCGCGCGCGAAGAGAGCGCACAGCCGCCAGCCGGGTCGTGTGATCGCGGCGATCCTTGGAATTGAGGCCGCGTGGCCGAGAATGATGCCCTGCCGACGGCGGAGCAATTATAGGACCTGCTTCTTGAGAGCCCGGGTTTCACAGAATTCCTCTTGGGACTGACAGCAATTTCCGCGTCCTTGCTGGGTGGGGAAACACCCCTGCTGTGTGCCATCACGGTGGAACGGGAGACCGGGCCCGCGACGGTAGCGAGCAGCACGGAGACGGCCCGGACCGTGGACGAACGCCAGTACGTTTTGGACAATGGTGCCTGCCTGACGGCGTTGCGGGAACAGCGCACAGTCCTTATCCGTGATCTTCAGGCCGACGAGAGTTGGGCCTGGTATGCCGGGGCGGTCGCAGACGAAGGCATCCGGACAATTCTGGCGGTCCCCATCCCCACCGACAACGGTTCCCGCTCGGCCCTGAACTGCTATTCAACCCAGCTCAATACGTTTGACCCGGACACGGTGACCGCCGTTGAGGAGCACGCTGCGTCGCTTTCCCGGATCCTGCGGCTGGCAATCCGTGTGCACCCTTCGGACCCATACCCGGAGCATTTGAGGTCGGCGCTGCGGTCCCGGGCCGTTGTGGACTCGGCCGTGGCCCTGATCATGGTGCAGAACCGCTGCAGCCATGAAACCGCCGTCAAACTCCTGCACCTTGCCTCCCGCAGCAACAACCGCCGGCTGCATGACATCGCCGAGGACATCCTGCACCACGCATCAGAGATCCCCGTCGTCACAGGAGGCGGGGAGAAATGATGGACGACGGCGGATTGGGCACCCCCCCAGTCTGCCTTCGAGGCGGACCAGCGCAAGTTTGCGGCCGCACAGTTCCAGAGCGGGAATATCAGCCTCCCGGGCCTATGGACCTACTATTACGGGATCGGCGGAAACGTCGATCAGCTCTGCGTGGACGCCTATCTTCACGAGCTAATGGAATTGGCCCCACTGCAGATGGACCTCATCCAGACCGCCATCAAGGAGATCACGGCGGACGGACCGTGAAGGAAGTGCACATGTCCCAGGACTTTGATATCCGAGAACCCCAATCCGGCAACGTTGGACGTGCCGGCGCCGGCCTGCACGAGTTTGTGCTGCACCTTCAGGACCTCGTTCTGGCAAGCTCCGACGTCCATGAATTCCTCACGGACACGGCCTCGATTTTCGCCATGCAACTGTCGCAGCCCGGGAACCACCTTTCCTGCGGGATCACGGTGCTCCGGCAGAAGCGGCCGGTCGCTTTGGCAAGCAGCGATACCCGCGCCCGGAACCTGGACGACCTGCAAAGCAGCATCGGCGACGGACCCTGCCTGACAGCCCTTCGGACAGAATCCGTGGTCCATGTCATGAACCTGGACGCCGATGTCCGTTGGCCGAAATACAACCAGGCTGCCCGCCAGATGGGCATCGGCTCCATCCTGGCGGTCCCGATGCAACTGCAGGCTCCTTCGCAGGCGGTGGTAAACCTCTACTCCCCCAACGCGAACGGCTTCCCCTGTCACGGAATTGATGCGGCTGCTGGGCTTACGGGCATCGCCGCCAAGGCGCTGGACCTTGCCTTGAACATCGCACAGTTGCGCGACGCCCGTGACGACCTCTCCTCGGCCCTGAAGTCGCGCACGGTCATTGACACGGCCATTGGGGTCATCATGGCGCAGAGCCGATGCAGCCGCGATGCGGCATTCCAGATATTGGTAAAGGCGTCCAGTCACCGCAATATCAAGTTAAAGGACGTGGCCGCCGGCATCATTTCTGGAATTGCCGGCGAACGGGTATTTCTTACCACTTACGATGAATAGCCGAACAGCCGGAATTCGTGCAGGTCCGGGTGCGCAGCCCACCACACACGTTAGGCTTTTCCTCAAGCGCTGAACGGTTACAAACAGGCTCATCCGGCCCGCCGGAGGCCGGTCACGCAGAATGGCCGGAGGCAAGAAACATGATCAAGAAGTATCCCCTGGATGAACTTTCCACTGCCTTAGGCAGGATTATGGGGCTGCTCCTCACGGAAGAAAAAGTGGACCACGCCGTCCAGCATCTTTCCCGCGCCGTAAGGGATTCCATCCCGGGGACTCTTGGGGCAGGCGTTTCAATTCTTGATCCCCATGCCCGCCCGGTCAGTTCCGGATCTACCGACAGCGTCGTGGAACGTGCCGACGCCCTTCAGTACGAATTGGTCCAGGGGCCCTGCCTGACAGCGTGGGCTGTGCAAGAGAGCATCCTCATCCATGACGTTGCAACTGAAGCCCGCTGCCCTACGTGTCAGGCTGGAACGGTACCAGGGGCTCATAGCAAGTCCGTTTAATCGCGTGGGGCGAGAGCCAGGAATCCAGTAATCATGTCCAGTCCAGTTTTGAGTGC